>JBDNGL010000301.1:0-7954 GCA_041689285.1 Opitutaceae bacterium | reverse complement strand
CCGTGGTCGGCTCGTCCGGTTTGACCACGCGGTTGAGATTCGGGCTGATCGTCGCCCACGAACGTGTAGCGTTGAACCAGTGGCGCAGCGTGTAGTCCCGGCGCGACGCTTCGCTCGCGAGCAGCGTGTAGTCCTCGAAATTGACGTGCCGCATCTGCATCGACGCCTCGCCGCCCGCCACCGCCGCGGTGATCATCCCCATGTTTTTCACATCGAAAATTACCCGGTCCAGATACGGCAGTTGGTTGCCCTGCGGATCCACGGCATAGTAGTAGGGATTTCGCACAAAGCCCTGCGGAGCCGACGAGCGGTATTCGGCATAGATCCACGGCCACATGCGCGGGTGCTCGGGATTGCGCCGGTTGATCATTCGGAAATAAACCGCATTGGGGCTCGGCAGGTTCATCCGCTGCATCGTCTGGGCAATCAATTGGGGGTCGCCCACTTTGGGATGATATTTTCTCAAATAATGCTCCGGCCGGAAGCATTCGGGTGAACTCGCCAGCTTTTCCAGAAACAGACTGTAGGGCTCGTCGAAAACAAATCGCACGGTCAGCGCGTCCACCGCCTCGATGCGCCCGAGCCGACCCGCGTTCTGCATGAAGCTGTAGGAGATCAACCCGTTGCCCGCGGACTGAAAGTGGAGGGCTTCCTGCTGCCACCAAAAGAGAATGTCCGCCGAGGTGAACGGCGCGCCGTCCGACCAGCGCAGCCCTTGGCGCAGGGTGAATGTCCACACGCGCTGATCCGGGGATGCGGTCCACGACTTCGCCAGATGCGGCACCACCGGATACCCGTGCGGCGACCAGCGCACCAATCCCGAATAGGACAGACGAGAGGCAATCACGCCCTCGATGTCGTCGGGGCTTCCCGCCAGGCGATACCACGTGCCGCCATAATTCCCGATGGCCTTTTCCAAACCCGCCATCACTATCGGCTCAGGGCCAGTGCGTTCCGCCACCGACGGTAATTTGCCTGCGCGCACCAGCGCCGCTAGAATCGGCGCCTCCCCCTGCGGCCACCAGGCTCCTTTGGCGCCTTCGGCGTAATCGACCTCGCGCACGATCACCGGCGGATGATCGGGCGTGAGCCGCGGCTTGCGGGCGGCGTGCGCCTGCCGGGCAGCGTCGTCAGATGGCGGTTCAATTTTAAACGAAATATCTGGACGAAAAAAATTCGCGGTGGCGAGCACCAGTCCGGTTAACCCGACTGCCGCCACCAAGGTGCCCGCGGCGAATATTGCCGCGAAACGGAATTTACGAAAGGTTCGGCGGGGCATTTAACACAGCATTAAAGAAGTTTCGCCACCACCCGCAGACATTGCGCGGCGCGGGGGTCGGGATCGAAGCCCAAACCCGGCGCGGTCGGCAGGGTGAGCTCGTCGTGCCGCGGGACCAGTGATTCGCCGAACAAACTGTCGGCGAGAAATTGCGGACCGTTCAATGCACAGGGCCGGTGGATCCCCGCCCACGCAAACAGGTGCAGCGCGCCCAACAGGGAAAAATCGGGATCGGTCAGCCCCGAGCCCAATACCATCAGGCTGCGGTCACGCAGTTGGTTCACGATCTGCACCGAGGGCCACAGCCCCGCGTTGCGCGCCGGCTTCAGCGCGATGCCGTCCAGCATGTCGAGCGCGATGAACTCCGCTGCGACCTCGGGGCCGACAATGCCTTCATCCATCAGCACGGGCAGCGCGCCCTGCTTTTTCAGCGCCTGATAGCCACGGATCTGTGTCGGGGCGAGAGGTGACTCAAAGACATCCACGCCGGCGTCGCGCAACTTGGGCGCAAGCACCAGCGCCTCCTCGGGCGTGTAACCGGTATTGGCATCGGCCCAGAGAAAACCATCAGGCGCGAAGGCGCGGACCTTGCGAGCCAGCTCCAAATCATAAGCCGCCGTCTGCGGTGCGCCGATCTTGATGTTAAAGTTGCGGTAGCCGCGGGCACGGCCCTCGGCGAGCTGGTGCTCGACGGTTTCCATCTTCGGCGAAGCGACGGTCCAACTGAGCGTGAGCTGGTCGCGGGACGCCGCCACGCCATCGAAGAGTTTCCACGCGGGCACGCCGCGTTGCTTGCCGACGAGATCGTGACAAGCGAGGTCCAGCGCCGCCTTGCAGAGCGGCTGGCCGACGGAGAACGCCGGGCGAATGGCCGTGTTCATTGCGGCGTGGAGCCCGGCAAAGTCCGCGGGGTCGCGGCTGAGCACTACTTCGCCGAGATAAAACTCCAGTGTAGTGAGCACGCTCTCGACGGTCTCGTAGGTCCACGTCGGCACGGGCACCGACTGACCCCAACCCTCGACGCCATTTTCATCGGTGAGGCGCACGAGCACCGAGGGTCGCGTGACCCGGCCGTCCGGGCCGGGTTTGAAAAACTTGAACTCGCCGGCAACGGTGTAGTCGAAGCGACCGATCTCGATTTTTACGATGCGGGCCATGGTAGTTTTAAAAAGGTAACGCGCAGGTCCGTCTGCGCTTTTTGAAGTGGGGTCGTGACTAATCCGGCGGACACAGTGACGCGCCGGCCCGCCTTTACAGCGTGCCGAAGGGATTCAAGGCGGGGTTGCGTTGATAACGATCGTAAACCTCACGGATGTAATCGATCGAGCGCTTCGCGGTGAGCCAGGCGTCACCGCCGAGGTCGTAGGCCTGCGAAACAATCGGGCCGGTGTAGCCACGTGACCAGACGAGTCCAAGCGCAGCGGCGATGTCGATGTTGCCGTCGTCGAGCGGCCGCGTGCGGAAAGGCTCCGCCGGTTTCGGCCAGCCGTTGAGCAGGGCGAAATAGCCGAGCCGCTCCATGCCGGGTTGGGCCATCACCTCGGTCAGATCGGGCACGCCGAGATGAAAATGCGCGTGAAACATCGCGATGCCGGGGCGAATGATCTTAGCGCCACTGTCGTTGATCGCACGCACTTCGGCCGCCGGGGTATCAATCATGAACCACACATGATTGTAGAGATTGCCGCTCAACCCGCGCAGCGCGAGGTGGTCATCGACCGCACCCAGCATGCGGGCGGTGCGCTCCCAATGCCGGGTTTCCGCCTTGGCGGAACCAGCCTCGCGATAATCGGGCGTGGACTGCCCGCCGGGATTGCTGGCGATGGTGAAATTAACGAAGGCCTGCGGATCAATCGCCGCGAGCCGGTCGATGATGCGTTTGGCGCGATCCACTTGTGCGTCAAAGATGCCCGCCTCGTCGTCATTGATGCCCTTCGCCACGACATACATGCCAGCGCGTTTCAGGCCGCTGGCCTTGAAGTCCGCCGCCATTTCCGTCCAAGTCTTCTCATCCTCCGGCTCCGTGGGATGAAACTCATACCCATCGTAGCCGGTGTCAGCAGCGATCGCCAGTCGCGTGCGCATCGGATAATGCCGACGATGCATCACAAAGTGATTGTTGAAGAGGAAGAGCGGGTTCGGGAGGGACATGGCGGCGGTCAATCGGCAATGGACACAGCCTGCTGCGTGAGGGCCGAGGCGAGCAACGCATCGAAGACGGCGTGAATATGCAGGTTGTGCGCGAGGGTATTGGAGGGCGCACGGTCTTCCCGGATCGCCGCCGCGAGGTCATAGTGCGAGAAGGTCAGCGTCTCGTCCCAAACCGGGGCGGCGTCGGGCAGCACGGTCTCCTTGAGATCGGCCGCACCCTCGTAGGCGTAATGGTGCAGCGACTGTTTCGCCCCCATCGGCAGGAAACAAAGATCAAGCCCGGCCTTGCGCCCGCGGATTTCCACGTTGTGCCGCATCGGTCCGTGCTCAGCCGCGCGGCGTTCCCAGTGAATCGTGAGCCCGCCATCGCAGATGATTTCGGCCGCGAGTCGGCCATCCACGTCGAGACAGGGCGGCACCCGCTCCGTAGAAAGCGGAAAATAATTGCCCAAGGTGCCGAATACGACGCGCGGCCGGAACCGGTCACCCAACAGGAAACTCAGCCAATCGAGATCATAAGGACCCCAATCGAAGGAGATACCGCCGCCATTCTTCGCCGGTTCATTGCGCCAAGCCGGAAATTTCGTCCCGACCGCGTAGCCGCCGGTGATCTGCTCGAAGTGCACACGATAAACCTCACCCAGTTCACCGCCCGTGATGGCGGCGCGGGCGCGCCGGGCTGTGCCGGAGTTGTGATAGCGCGAGGAGCAGCAGGTGACCTTCAGGTGCGGCACCGACTGGTTAAACGTGATGATCGCGCGCACCTCCTGGCGCGTAAGCACGAAGGGCTTTTCGCACAACACATGCTTGCCGGCGCGCAGGGCAGCGATGGTCATCGGCTGGTGCAGGAACGGCGGGGTCGCGATGTAAACCGCCTCAACCTCGGGATCGGCGAGCAACTGGTGGTAGTCGGTATGGATCTTCGTCACGCCGGCCGCCGCCCCAAGTTTTTTGGCGGCCTCCGGGTTGACGTCGGCCACCGCCACCACGGCGACCGCGCCGCCGGGCTTGAGTTTAGAAACGATCAGGCTGGCAATGACACCGGCACCAATGATGCCGAAACGGACAGGTTCCATATTAATCTGTGTTTTTGGGAGGGGTGGCGATCCGATAGGCGAATTAATACCGATAGGATAACAGGCTGCTTGCAACCTGCGGGGACGCTGGCAGCAGAGAGCCGTGAGGCAACCGCAGGCCCGTCACGAGTAAATAGCAATGACCCGCGCCACTATTTCATCCTATCTGTATGAAAAACACCCCGATTAATTCCGCCGAAGCGGTCTTTGAAGCCTTTTTTGACGAGAACTTAAGCACCCTGCCAAAATGGAAGATTCATGACCGCAGCGCCCAAGGACTTACCCTCGTGCAGAAATGGGCCTGGGTGCAATATGACTGGCAGCGCCCGCCCGCCGACGTGACCACGCCTGCGCTGTCCCTGAGCCGCGAATATGCGGTGGACTGCGCGGACTACGACACCCTGATGTTTTCCCTCGTCGCCCCGCCCGGCGCACGTGTCGCGCTGATCGCACACACCGATGCCGGCGAGCGGCGCAACCTCAGCACGCCCTTCGGCGCCGCGAAACGCGAATTACTCCTGCCGCTGGACGGCGCCCGTCAACTGCAAGGGCTCACGATCGAGATCTATGCAGACCCCGTCCCAGCTGCGGGTGCCGCGTGCGGATGGTTCAACTGGATCGGGCTGCAACACGGCCCGGCGTTGGCGCGCTACCTGCGGCCCTTCGCACGCTTTGACGCGGAGTGGGCGGATTATCTTCAGCCCGATACCTACGAACCCAATTTTGAGCCCGTTTACGGTCTGCATCTCACCGGGGCCGAGCTGGCCACGGCCCGCGCGGAGCTCGCCCAAGGCGGCGGCCCGCGTTCGTCGCCACTCTGGGAACTGGCCGAGGATGCGCAAAAAATCGTGCCCGAAAAAATGATGTCGGAATACGTCAATTTCTGGAACGACACGCGCTTCAACCGTGAGCGCGACACCGGTAACCTCCTGCTGACGCACGGCGCCAACGCCGCGCAGGCCGCAGTGCTATTTCGCGACAAAAATCTCGGCCGGCTCGCCGCGCGTTATGCCATGTGTCTGGCTCATTGCACGCGCTGGGATCCGTCGTTTCTCAGCTGGCTAATCGGCTGCAAATGGGAGCACCGCGCCTTCGTGCCCAGTCTCGTGATGTATGACTGCGCGCTGATCCTCGATCTCTGCGGCGAATGGTTCACCGACTATGGCCGGAAGATGCTGCTGCGCCGGCTCGCCGAGGAGGGTCAGGGCACGAACAACTACAACGCGTGGTGGCACAACTATATCTTCTGGTGCAACCAGACCGCGTGGTTCCTGCCCGGCCGCATGTATGCCTACCTTATGTTGGAGCAAGCGCTGCCGGCGGACCGGCAACCCTATCCGCTCCCCGCACAGTCCCGCGTCGCACCCTACACGGATCTTGCCCTAGCGGAGCTACAGGAAAATCTTGCGAATATCCTCCTGCCCGACGGCGGCTACACCGAGGGCCCGGGCTACTTCACCTTCACCGCGCGGCAGGCGTTGATCACGTTCTACTACTACGCCCGCGCCCGCGGCCTCGATGCCCGCACGCTCGTGCCGGCCGCACTTTACGCCACCGCGATCATGGCGGAAACGCTCGCCAGCACCGCGGACGACTCGCAGATGATCCTCATCTGCGACGCGCAATGCATCCCGCAGGAAGGCGCCGCGTTTCTCGCGTGGCTTATGCCCGATTCCCACTGGACGACCATTTTTCGCAAATCCGTCGTCCGCACCGGCGGCCAGCCGATATCACTGCTCGCGCAGAACCTCGCCCGCGACATCCCCGCCACCGGCCCCGTTTTCCGGCCGATTGTCGACATGCCGAAAATCGGCCAGATGGCGTCGCACCGGCGCCACGGCCACGAGTGGGTGAAGCTGTTTCTGATGGGCAACCAGTCGGGGGCCTCGCACACCCACGAGGACAAAGGCTCGTTCGTGCTCGAATTCGCCGGCGACAGCTTCGCGAAGGATTTCGCCATCTGCGACTACAGCAATCCGCTCGCCGACATGATGAAGCATGCGCAGCGGCACAACATGCTCGTGCCATTGACTACTGGCGGCGCGCGGCCGAAACCGCAGAATCCGATCTTCGCCGACATCACGCCGCGCGGCCAAGGCGATGAAAGCTCCTTCCACGCCGCGATGGAACTCACCGCCGGCTGGGAAGACTGGTTCACCCGCTGGAATCGCACGTGGGATGCGCCGACGCCGGGGGAGCTTACGATTACCGATGACTGGGCGATCAAAAAAGGCGAAGGCGTGGTGTTCTACTGGACAACGGCGCTGCCCATAGCCCTCGATGCCCAAAACCGCCGCGCGGTCATCGAAGGCCATCGCGGCCGCGCGATTCTGACTTGGGGCGAAGCCATCGAAGCCAGCCTGGAGGCACTGCCGCTGGAAGCACCCGTGTGGAAGGATGTGCTGCGCGAGCGCAAGGAAGCCTACTTCGTGACCACCCTGCTCCCCGAGACCCAGCCGCGCCTCTCCCTGATCCAACGCGGTCGCACTGGCCAACTGGTCGTGCAGGTGAAGCTGGAGCTGAAATAAATCCGGGAGCGCGGGCCGCAAATTTAGCTCATTCGCCGCTTGGTGGACGACGGTGATTGCCGCCGTGTTCGAGCCGCAGGCTGATGATCTCGTAGGGCGCGTAGGCCAGTTGTGTTCCGCGCAACGGGGCCGCAAGCGCCTCGCCGAGCAGATTGATTTTTTGTGCGTGCCAGCCCGGCGCGAGTTTGAGCCGCGCGGCGCCGCGTTGGCCGCCCACCTCGTGCAAGCGCAGCACCCAGGTGTGGCGGTCCAGCGGCTGCGCCCAATGCGGGATGAGCGTGTCGCCGCCTTCCAGGCCACCAAAAACGCCCACCAACGGACGGCCGCGGTAGGTGACCGGGGGAGTGAACAAGGTCTCCGCCAGCGCCGCGGGTTGTTCCGCGCGCGCTGCCGTGAGATCGTAATGGCCGATGGCCAGCTCGATCGTATGCCGGCCGAGATCGGGGTAAATGGTGGCGGGTTGGGGCAACCGGCTCAGGTGGGCGGGATAGGACTTGGCATTTTCCTCAAAGCCCACGTGCGGCGGCGTGCGCAGCAACGTGACGCCGAGATTTCCGTCACGGCAGCTCAGGCCATACTTGGCCTCGGTCACCACGCACAGCCCGGCGCGTTCGCCTTCGTCGCTGACCGTGGCCCAACGGCTCATCGGCCATTCCCACATCGCCTCGGCTTCGCGGGTGGTGGCAAGCTGCGGACGCAGCACACTGCCAAAGGGCGTGCCGCACCGCACTTCGCGGCCACGATAGTGCGTGGGGAAATGCAGCTTCAGCAGCGTGGCGGGTTCCTGCCAGTCGAGCGCAACCGTGATCCGCAAGACCGATTCGCCCGCTTGGAGCGAATAGTTAATCGTCGCGGTGCTGGCGGCCCCGACCCGGCGCGTGACGGCGAACCCGTTTTTGCTCGCGGCTATTTTCACCGTG
>JBDNGL010000300.1:0-4149 GCA_041689285.1 Opitutaceae bacterium | reverse complement strand
GGCGACCAGCACAAGCCGGGGCCAAGCGCGTTACGCAGCCGCGTGGTGCGGGCGGAAGCGAAGGAACCCACGCAGACTCGATCCAGCGCCTCCGCGCGGCGGATCGCCTGGATCATCGGTTCGACCACCGCGTCGGCCTTGGCCTCGAGGTTGACGAACAGCGCCGGAAAGGCAGCCAGCATGTCGTCGAGGCGAGGGACCTGCGCGCCGTTCGGTGTGCGCAGCTGCGCCAGTTCCGCCCAGGTCACAGTGTCGATCCGCGCCTCGTGGCCCAGCATCCGCTCCAGCGTAGCGTCGTGGAAGATCACCGCGACGCCGTCGCGGGTGGCCTGGACGTCGGTCTCGACATGGGTGTAGCCCAGCGCGACGACCCGCTCGAAAGCCTGAAGCGTGTTCTCCTCCGCCTCGAGCGCGCCTCCGCGATGGGCGAAGGCGATTGGGCGGGGATGGTCGAGAAACGGATGCGGGCTCATCGCTCCGCACCTCTGGCAGATCGTCCGTTCACGATGAACACGCCACCCTTGGGTGTATCCCTCACGCCCTTTGCAGCCGCACTGGCTCTGTCTGCCGTAGCTGCGGGGCATGCGTCATGAAGGGTTTACTTATCGGAAATCGGATTGGGCGGGAGGAGGTTAAGGGGCAGGCAAGCATGGGAGAAAAAGACTGATGGCGCGCTGCATTCAGGCAGTTGCCTCCGAGGCAGGGCGTTTAGCGCTCATGAGGCACGAGCATAGCGTTTTTGCTGAAAGTGGCGAGCCCAAAACCACCGCTAATGCACCGTGCTGCGCAGCCTCTGACTGGCAGCCTGAGCCGGGCAAACTTGGCGGGCGTGTGCGGCACAAAATCGTCCTCACGTAATGCCTTCACCCTTTCGCCGGGACAGAAGACCGGGCCGCCGGCCGGTGTCATAGATCGAGTTGATTGATGATGTCGGGGGCTTCGTGAGCCACGGTGAACTCGCAGCCGGTCTGGTCGGATTCGGCCGTGTCGCGGGTGTTGCCGCCCTTCAACCCATAACGCCACAGGCGAGCGGTTCGGCCTTGGGTCGCCAGGGGTGAGGGATCAGCGATGCGACAAGACCAAGGCGGAAGCCGTCGGACGCAACAATCCAGGTATCTCGGCCGGGACTGCGCGGGGGTGCCGCAGTCGATCAGCGGCTGGCTTCCACCACCCGAGCGGAGTGAGCACCTAGTGGACCTCGGCCTCCGTTTCCACGAGTTGGAGCAGACGCAGGCGACCCGGTCGTGGGTCGCGCGGCCGGAAAGGCAAATGGATGCCGTGTTATCACGCGGCCGAAAAATCAGGTTCGACATGCCCGGGATGGCCTGACAACACCACCCCCTCCAGAGGGGTGTCGGACCTCCTGTCGCCATGATCGATTACCTGCAGAAAATCCTTACCGCCCGTGTCTATGACGTAGCCCGCGAGACACCGCTTGAAAAAGCGGCGAACCTCTCGGCGCGTCTGAATAACACTCTGCTGCTGAAACGCGAGGACATGCAGAGCGTGCATTCCTTCAAGTTGCGTGGGGCTTTCAACAAAATGGCGCAACTCTCCGCGGCGGAACTGGCCCGAGGGGTGATCTGCGCCTCGGCGGGCAATCATGCCCAAGGCGTGGCCCTAGCGGCCAAGCGGCTGGGCACGCGCGCAATCATCGTCATGCCGGTGACGACACCGCAGGTTAAGATTCATGCCGTGAAGGCCCGGGGCGGCGAGGTGGTGTTGATGGGCGATTCTTACGACGAGGCCCACGCGCACGCGTTGACACTGGCAAAGCAAGACCGGCTGTCCTTCGTGCATCCTTTTGATGATCCCGAGGTGATCGCCGGTCAGGGCACTATCGCGCTGGAAATCCTGCGTCAGCATCAAGGACCGCTGCACGCCCTCTTCGTGGCCGTGGGCGGCGGTGGGTTGGCGGCCGGAGTGGCGGCCTACGTGAAACGAGTGCGCCCGGATGTGAAGGTGATCGGGGTTGAGCCGCGGGACTCGGCGGCGATGCAACGTTCGCTGGCGGCGGGCCGCCGGGTGAAGCTGCCGCACGCCGGGCTATTTGCCGACGGGGTCGCGGTGAAGCAGGTGGGGGTGGAAACCTTCCGCTTATGCAAAAAGTATCTCGATGAGGTCATCCTCGTTGATACCGACGACATCTGTGCGGCAACCAAGGATGTATTTGAAGACACCCGGGCCGTGTTGGAGCCGGCGGGAGCGCTGGCAATTGCGGGGGCCAAGGCCTATGTGGAAAGACAGCGGCTCAAGGGCGAGACCTTGGTAGCCGTGGCCTGTGGGGCGAATCTGAATTTCGATCGGCTGCGTTTCATCGCCGAACGCGCGGAGATCGGCGAGCACCGCGAGGCCGTGCTGGCGGTGACCATCCCCGAGGGGCCGGGCAGCCTGAAGAAATTTTGCGAGCTCGTCGGCCGGCGGAGTGTGACGGAATTCAACTATCGCATCGCCGAGACGAAGGCGGCGCACATTTTCGTCGGCATCCAGACTGCCGGACGCGGTGAAAGTGAGAAAATCGCGGCGCATTTCACTCGGCATGGCTTCAAGACGCTTGATCTGACTGGCGACGAAATGGCCAAACTGCACCTTCGTCACCTCGTGGGCGGACGCTCGGCCTTGGCGGATCATGAGCAGCTCTACCGCTTCGAATTCCCGGAACGTCCCGGCGCCTTGATGGCATTCCTCAACGCGATGTCGCCAAACTGGAACATCAGTCTTTTTCATTACCGCAACCACGGGGCAGATTTTGGCCGGGTCTTGGCTGGCCTGCAGGTGCCGCCGCAGGATCAGGGTGCTTTGCAACAATTTCTCAATCGTCTCGGCTACCGCTACTGGGACGAGACGGAGAACCCGGCCTACAAGCTGTTCCTAAGGTAACGTGGCGCAGCTGCAGGCTACGCCTTCGCGAGATAGCTTGACGGCCATGTAGGCCTGCGCCCACGAGCGGGCTGACCTGCCCGGTTAATCGGCTAATCGAAAGACTGGCGTGAGTTGTTTGCGAGGTAGCCGGCGATGGCGGCGGCAAAGACCCCCCCGAACTCAGCGCGCTTCTTTTCGCCCATGCCGAAGATGCCGCCCATATCCGCAATGGCCGCCGGATATTCGCGGGCCATGGCGCGCAGCGTGGCATCGCCAAAGATGACGTAGGCGGGCACCTTGCGCTCGTCGGCGAGCTGCTTGCGCAGGGCGCGCAGGCGCTCGAAGAGGATCTCATCGCAGGCGACTTCGCCTTCACGGCGGATGACGCGCTTCGCCTTCGGCAGGTCCATCGGCTTGGTCAACTTGATGGGTGTGCGCATGCGCAGTAAGTTCAGGCCGGCCGCGCTGAGTTCCAGCGTGGCATATTCGCCCTCGGCGACGGCGACATAACCCAGACGCATGAGCTCGCGACCGACGGCAGCCCAAGCGGGGCGGGAAAGTTCTTTGCCGATACCGTAAGTGGAGAGACGGTCGTGTCCCCAGCGGCGGATCTTGTCGGTATCTGCGCCGGTCAAGACCTCGATAATGTGGTTCAGTCCGACGCCGAACTGGGTGGCTTGGCGGATGCGGTAAACGCAGGAGAGGAATTTCTGCGCGACGAGAGTGCCGTCGTAGGTCTCGCGGGGTTCGAGGCAGTTGTCGCAGGCGGCGCAGTTGGCTAGCGGGAATTTTTCCCCGAAATAGTCGAGCAGTTCGGCGCGGCGGCAACCCGCGCTCTCGGCGTAGTGGACAATCTGCCGGAGTTGGGCGCGGGCGACCTGCTGCTCCTGCTCGTTGGTGATCTCGTCGAGGAAGTGGGTCTGCTTGGCGATATCACCGGCGCTGAAAAGGAGCAGGCAGTCGCCGGGCAGACCGTCGCGACCCGCGCGACCGGTCTCTTGGTAGTAGCCCTCGATGTTTTTTGGCAGGTCGTGATGGATGATCCAGCGGACGTTGGGCTTATTGATGCCCATGCCGAAGGCGATGGTCGCGCAGATGATGCGGGTGTCGTCGCGAAGGAACTGCTCTTGGTTGGTGGAGCGTTCCCCGCCGGTGAGGCCAGCGTGGTAAGGCCGGGCGGAAAATCCGCGGCCGGCGAGGGACTCGGCCACGCGCTCGGCGGTAGCGCGGCTTGCACAGTAGATGATGCCGCTCTCCGATTCACGCTTGCGGACGAAGTCGATGATC
>JBDNGL010000299.1:0-6097 GCA_041689285.1 Opitutaceae bacterium | reverse complement strand
TGTCGCGTCTCCTCCCGGCTATTCTCCTGATTTTAGTTTTCTCGGTTGCGGCTTGCTCGAAAAAAGCGCCCGAGATCACCTCTCTTCAGCGCAAAGAGGCGGCCAACCTTATGAGCGAAGCCCAGTTTGCCCTCGCACTGCGCGACCAAGCCCGGGCGGAGGAATTAATCGTCAAAGCGGCCGCGCTATGCCCCGACAATGGGGCTTATTGGCTCGACCTTGGGTCCATCCGTCGCGGCCTCGAAAATCGGGATGGCGCGCGCCAAGCCTACACCGAGGCGGCCAAAGCCTACGCCGCCACCTACAAGGCTGATCGTAAGGAGCTACAACCGCTGCTCCAGCAAATCTACTTCGAGTCCCTGCTCGGCAACACCAAGGTGGCGCAGAAGCTCCTCAAGCAGGCGATCGCCGACCATGCAGACAACCCGGCGGTGAAAAATCTCACCCCGCAGTGGTTGGAAACCATACTCGCCGACCCGAATTTCAAGTCGCTGGCGTTGTAAGCATGCCGTCCGTCGTCTGCGTGCGAGATTTTCACCACCAAACTATCCCAGATTACACGGCCAGCTTAGCCACCCCTTCAGCCGTGTCCACCAGTGCAATCTGTGACCACGCTAGCATCAGCTTCGCATGAGTGTCTACTGGACTGAGTTCCTGACGATTGCCGTGGCGCATATGCTGGCGGTGGCGAGCCCGGGGCCGGATTTTGCCATCGTGGTGCGCCAGAGCCTGACCCATGGCCGTCGCACGGCGATTTGGACGAGTATCGGAATCGGCTGTGGCATCTCGTTGCACATCGCCTACTCGTTGCTGGGAATTAGTCTACTTCTCAAAGGATCGACCACGGCCTTTGCCGTGCTGCAATATGCCGGGGCCGGTTATCTCACGTGGATTGGCGTGCAGGCATTGCGCAGTCGCCCGCGTTCGGCGGCCAACCTCGCCGTGGTCGGCGCCAACAACCCGCCGCGGGATCGTGCCGCCTTTGTCGTCGGTTTCCTCACCAACGCGCTCAATCCCAAGGCCACGCTATTTTTCCTCGCCCTGTTCCCGATTGCGGTGAGTCCCGCCACGCCGAAGCTTGTGCAGGCCGGCTACGGCCTTTGGATCATTCTCACGACAATGGGCTGGTTTATTTTCGTTTCGTTGCTCTTCACCCGGCGTGCGGTGCGGGAACGGTTTCTCTGCCAGGGCCATTGGATAGATCGCGCCCTCGGGCTAGTCTTCCTCGGCTTCGCTGCCAGCCTGCTTTTCGCCAATCTGCGGTAGCGCGTCGCCCGACCTGCCTGGCCGCCAGCGCCAAAACCGAGCCGCTGGGAGACGCCATCTGCGGCCTCTGGTCATTTCACTTAATAAGTGAAAGTTCGATGCAGCGTGCGGGCATTTTCTCTCTAAGTTAGCAATGACCGCCCATTTTAACTTTCACTTATTAAGTGAAATGACGAGCGGAATTTGCGGGGTGGGTTGTGAAGGTGAGTTAGGGTTTGGGTGGTAGGTGTCCTTGGGCAACGGCGGCGTCGATCATGCGCACCGCGTAGGCCCAGAGGGTTTCCGAGCCTTCGGCGACGTGGGCGTTGCGGGCGAGGACCCGGTCTTGAGTGACGCCATGTTTTTGCCAGGCATGACCCTCAGTAAGGCAGTTCAGCAGTATCGGGTGAAAGCGGTCGCAGGCGGCGGCGAAGCGTGATTCGGGCGTCTGTTTTGCCTCGAACTCGTCCCACAACGCGCGAAACTCGGCCGTTTGGTCCGGTGGCAGCAAGCCGAAGATGCGGTCGGCGGCGCGGGCCTCACGTTCATGCTGTCCGGCGAGGTTGGCCACATCATACGCGAACGTGTCGCCGGCATCGATTTCCACGAGATCGTGGATGAGCACCATCTTGAGGATGTGCAGCACATCCAGTGGCTGATGATTGGAGTGCTCCGCGAGCGTGATGATCATTAACGCGAAATGCCAAGAATGCTCGGCGCTGTTTTCCGAGCGCCGGCTCTGGGTTACCAAGGTCTGCCGGAAAACCTCCTTCAATCGGTCGGCATCGATGATGAAACGCATTTGTTGCTCGAGACGTTCGGCGGGGGAGGGCATGACGTGAGGGAACGTGCCGAATGGCCGCGCGGCAATCCTACGCTTGGGCTGGCGGCCTATCCCTGTTCAGGGATGAAATGGAGCCGGTTATTTCCCCCTAGTGGCTGCCACGGGTGGCACCGATCGCGATGCACTAGTCGCCTGCGGCTCAGACCGGCGCAGTGGCTGATGATCATGGCGTGGTCTTTGCCGTGCCCAGCCGCTGGCTTGCAGAGCTAGATTCGCCGCAGACCAAGGTTCGGGTTGCGGCTCCGAACGAGCGCACCGCTACATTCTTGGGTAATTTTGCCGTAATTCCAGTCACTAGGTGACCCCCTCTGGAGGGGTATCCGTGTCATAACTCCGAGGTGTTCCGAACCAACGTCTTTTGTTTATTTGCGTTTTCCTGCCCTGAGCGTTTCCCTCGCAGGCCCTTATGCCCATGAAAGTCCTCGTCGCCGATAAGATATCCTCCAGTGGGGTGGACTATTTGCGCCGTCAGCCCGGTCTGACGGTGGTGGAGGCGTATGGCTCTAGTCCTGAGCAGGTGCTGGTGCTGGTCGCCGACGTTGCTGCGATCGTGGTGCGCAGTGAAACCAAGATCACGGCAGCGGTCATAGCGGCCGCGCCTAAGCTCAAGGTCGTGGGTCGGGCCGGGGTGGGGGTGGACAATGTAGACGTGGATGCCGCCACGGAACGTGGGGTGATCGTCATGAACACCCCGTCGGGCAACACTATCGCCACTGCCGAACTCACCTTCACACATATCCTGTGCGGGGCCCGTCCCGTGCCGCAGGCGGCGGCTTCGATGCGCGCCGGCAAGTGGGACCGCAAAAGTTTCTCGGGCATCGAATTGTTTCGCAAGACCCTCGGGGTCGTGGGACTCGGTCGCATTGGCAGCGAAGTCGCGAAGCGCGCGCAGACCTTCGGCATGCGGGTAGTGGCCTACGATCCTTATCTGGCACCCAGCCGGGCGAAGGCCATGCAGGTGGAGTCGGTGCCGCTTGATCAATTGCTGGCGGAAAGTGACTACATCACGGTGCACATGCCGATGACGGATGCCACCCACCATCTGATCGATGAGGCGGCGCTCGCAAAGTGCAAAAAAGGGGTGCGACTGTTCAATTGCGCCCGCGGCGGCATTATCAAGGAAGCGGCGCTCATCGCTAGTCTCAAGTCGGGTCACGTCGCCGCCGCCGGTCTGGATGTTTACGAGGACGAGCCGCTCGCGGTGGACAGTGAACTGCGCCAGTTGCCCAATGTTTCCCTGACGCCGCATCTCGGCGCTTCAACCGCTGAGGCGCAGGAGAGCGTCGGCCTAGAGGTGGCGGAGCAGATTGCCGATGTCCTCAAAGGCGGGGTGATCCGCAACGCGGTCAATATGCCCTCGATCGACGCCGCGGCGCTTGTGATCCTCGGACCGTATCTCGAGCTCGGGCAGAAGCTTGGCACACTGGTGCAGCAAATTGGTCCGCAACAGATCGCGACCCTGCGCGTGACCTATTGGGGCAAGATCATCGACCTCGACGCTAACTCCGTCACCCGGGCGATCCAGCGCGGGTTTCTCCGACTCATCAGCGGCGACTCGGTCAACTTTGTGAACGCTCCCTTCACTCTCCAGCGGTTGGGGGTCAAGATGGAGGTGCTCAAATCCACAGAGGAAGTGGACTTCACCGAACTTGTCGGGGTGGAAGCGGTGGCGGCGGATGGCACCGTGCACTCAGTGCGAGGCACGCTGATCGGCAAGACGGCCAAGCCGCGGATTGTAGAGCTCAATAGTCGAGACGTCGAGGTGGAGGCGTTGGGCAAGTTGCTGGTCATCGAAAACCACGACGAGCCCGGTATGATCGGTTACGTCGGCACGCTGTTGGGCAAGGACGGCGTTAATATCGCAAACATGTCACTCAGCCGCCAAGTAGCCGGCCAGACCGCGCTCATGGTGATCAACCTCGACAGCGAACCCAGTGAGGCGGCGCGGAAGGAATTGAAATCGCACCGTGCCATCAAACTGGCGAAGTTCATCCAACTCTAAACCCCACACATGTTAGCGTTCCTCCTCCTTGTCGTTGCGATTGGCTACCTGTTGGGCGCGCTGCCCTTCGGCTATCTTGTCGCGCGCGCGAAGGGCGTGAATATTTTCGAGGTCGGTAGCAAAAATCCCGGAGCCACCAATGTCCGTCGGGTGCTGGGCAAGGGTCCGGGCAACCTGGTCTTCGCCCTCGACATGCTTAAGGGCGCGGTCGCCTCTTCGTGGGCGCTGCTGGCATCCACCCCGGGTTTCCACTGTGACATCCCGGAGATGGGGCTGGATTTTGTTATTGTCGGCCAGACCTGGGTCCAACTCGGCGTGGCCGGATTGATCGGTGCGATGCTCGGCCACAGTTTTTCCTGTTTCACCAAGTTTAAGGGCGGCAAAGGTGTCGCGACGGTGGCGGGCGGAATCCTCCTCATCATTCCCGTAAGTGCGCTCATCGCGGCCGTGGTCTGGTTGGCGGTGTTTTTAGTCGGCCGTTATGTGTCCTTGGCCTCAATTTTGGCCGCCGCCTCACTGCCACTGACGGTGTGGCTGCGTGATCACCCGCCGCTGGTCATTGTGCTCACCGCCCTGATCGCGGTGTTTGTGATCGTGCGCCACCGGGAGAACATCACACGTCTGCTGAACGGCACCGAGAATCGTTTTGTGAAAAGTAAACCCGACGAACCCAAGGCATGAGCGCCGCAACCAACATCAATATCGGCCTGTGCGGATTCGGCACGGTTAGGCAGGGCGTGTGGAAGCATCTTGCCGGCGTGCAGGCGGAGTTGCAGACCCGGCTCGGGGCGCGGCTCGTGATTCACCGGGTGGCGGTGCGTAACCCGCGCAAGACCCGCAGTGTCCGCGTGCCGGCGGCCCGGCTTACCACCGATGCTCTCGCCGTGGCCAAGGATCCCGCCATCCAGATTGTCTGCGAACTGATGGGCGGCACTGGCCTCGCGCGCGAGGTTACCCTAGCGGCATTGCGTTGTGGCAAGATCGTGGTCTCAGCCAACAAGGCGCTCATCTGCGACCATGGGGCGGAGATTTTCGCGACGGCGCGGCGACACGGCGGCCATTTCCTTTTCGAGGCGAGCGTCGCCGGCGGCATCCCGATCATCAAGGCGTTGCGCGAGGGTCTGGTGGCAAACCGCTTTCCGCGCATCTACGGCATCTTGAACGGCACCTGTAATTACATTCTCACCCAGATGGAGGAGCAGGATGCGCCCTATGGCAGCGTGCTCGCCGAGGCCAAGCGCTTGGGCTACGCCGAGGCGGACGAGGCGCTCGATGTCGAGGGTTGGGACGCCGCGCACAAGGCCTCCATTCTCGCGTGGCTCGCCCACGGGATCTGGGTCAAGCCGCGGCAGATGGTCGTGGAGGGCATCACCCGGATCACGCCCACCGATTTTAAGAACGCCGCGACGCTCGGCTACGGCATCAAGTTACTCGCGGTCATCACGCGTGATCTCTTGAGCAACGAACTCTCTGTCCGTGTGCATCCCACCTTGCTGCCCGAAGGCAACGTGGTCGCCAATGTCAGTGGTGTCTTCAACGCCATCTCTGTGACCGGCGATGTGGTGGGCACGACCCTCTACATCGGTCGAGGTGCGGGTCAGGACGCGACGGCGAGTGCGGTAATCAGCGATCTGGCGGATGCGGCGGCGCTGCTCATCCATGGCAAAGGTTCGCACCTGACTAACGCTGAAACCTTGCCATCGCGCGATGGTTGTCGGCTAGCGCCGCCGGAAAATATCGAGGGACGCTACTATGTGCGCCTCACCGTCAAGGATCAACCTGGCGTGCTCGCACGCGTCGCCTCGGTCATGGCGCGGCACCACATCAGCATAGCGAGTGTGATCCAGACGCCCGGCGAGCAAGATTGCGCGGCTTCGCTCGTGCTCACCACGCACGAGAGTCACGAAAAAGCAATGAACGCGACCCTGCGTGCGGTCGCCCGCCTCGCCAGTGTGATCGATGAGCCTGTGCTCTTACGCATCGGCGACTTTAACGACTGATTTTCC
>JBDNGL010000298.1:0-1875 GCA_041689285.1 Opitutaceae bacterium | reverse complement strand
GGCGATGCCGCAATGAGAAATGCGTGCAACCCTTCACTCATGCCTGATTGGTGGGAGATTCTCCGGGTCTGGCTGCGGCGCTACAATGCTGGCGAGCGGGGTGAAGGCTTGGCGGAGACTTTCCTGCAAAAGGAGAAGGGCTTTGTGATTGTCGCCCGTAACTGGCGCAATCCATCAGACCGCCGTGAAGAGATCGATCTTGTGGCTAACGACGGTGCAACCTTGGTTTTTGTCGAGGTGAAGGCACGTTCCGCCGGTGCGATGGTGCCGGGCTATTTCGCAGTTAATAAACGCAAGAAGCGCGTATTGCTGCGCGCCTGCACGACCTATCTGCGCCGGCTGCGACCGATGCCACGGACCTTTCGGCTTGATGTGGTAGAGGTGGAGTTGCCGGCGGACCCCAATGCCCCGCCGCGGATCCTGCACTTTGCGAACATCCCGCTGTTTCCGAAGCATTTTCACCCTGGTCCCTAAAGAGGCTATGACCAGCATTTCCCTTGCGGCGCCCCAGACCGGCACTGAAGATACCATCCCGTCATGGCCGACAACCAACGTCATCCCTTTCTGCAAGGACTCAGCAAGCACCGCGGCGCTCCGCCGACCGTCGTCGTAATTTTCGGCGCCTCGGGCGATTTGACCGCGCGCAAACTCATCCCAGCCGTTTACAATCTCGGACACGACAATCTACTGCCTGCGGACTTCCATCTGGTTGGCTACGGTCGCAAACCAATTCCTGACGAAGAATTCCGCACGTTGGCCGCCGACGCCATCAAGGAGTTTTCCCGGCGCGAACTCGTTACTTCCGTCTGGGATCGGGTGGCGGCTAACACGACCTACGTTGACGGGGGCTATGACGACAAAACCGCCTTCGACCGGCTGGCCGCCCATATTACCGAAATCGAAAAAAAAATCGGTCGCGAGGTGCAGGCACTATTTTATATCTCTACGCCCCCCTCTGTTTTCGCCTCGATCCTACAGAATCTCGGCGCCAGTGGGTTGGCGGGCAAACACCTTGGCCAAGCCCATCACGCGAAAGTGATCATCGAGAAGCCGTTCGGCCGGGATCTTAATTCGGCCCATCAGCTCAACGCCACCATTCGTTCGGTTTTCGAAGAACATCAGGTCTATCGCATCGATCACTATCTTGGCAAAGAGACGGTGCAGGATTTACTCGTGCAGCGTTTTGCCAATGCGATCTTTGAGCCGTTGTGGAATCGCAACTACATCGAAAGCGTGCAAATCACGGTCGCGGAGGAAGTGGGGGTCGGTGCTCGGGGAGGTTACTACGAACAGAGCGGCTGCCTGCGCGACATGATCCAGAATCACACCATGCAGCTGCTCGCCCTCACGGCGATGGAGCCGCCCGTATCACTGGATGCGGAGGCTATCCGCGACGAGAAAGTTAAATTGTTATGTGCCATTCAGCCACTTTCTCTCGAACCCGGCGGTGATGTCGCCCGTGCCCAATATGCCGCCGGCATGATCGCGGGCAAGGCTGTAGAGGGTTATCTGGAAGAGGAGGGGATCGCTGCCACTTCCGCGACCGAGACCTACGCTGCGCTGCGCCTTTCCATCAACAACTGGCGTTGGCAAGGCGTGCCGTTTTACCTGCGTTCCGGTAAACGCATGGCCCGTCGCGTTTCCGAAATTGCCATCAATTTTAAAAGACCACCCGGCACGCTGTTTGCTGAGAGCGAGCGATTTAACCTCGCGGGCAATACCCTTTCTTTTCAGATCCAACCCGACGAAGGGCTCAGCCTTATCCTTAACGCCAAGATTCCTGGCTTGGAGACACGGACGCAGCCGGTAAAGATGAGTTTCCGGTATGCGACCACCTTTGGCTCCAACACCCCGGAAGCCTACGAACGGCTCGTG
>JBDNGL010000297.1:0-4872 GCA_041689285.1 Opitutaceae bacterium | reverse complement strand
ATGGCAGCAATCCCCGCAGCTGTCGACCCGGCAGCTCGCGCCAGTGGGTTTTGCTGCTGCTCGGTATCGAACCCGCGTGATACATCTCCGACAAACTCCCCGCCAGCCCCGATAAAGGAGTTTTGAGCTACTGGATTGCGAATTGCCGCGCTGCCAGCCTGCCGCACTAACCCCGCAACACCAGGGGCGCGACCGTAGTTTAGCGCGGCTTTAAAGCCCCCCGTTCCTCCAAGAATCCCTCCGCCAACAGCATTTCCCATGGAGTTTGCATAGCGACCAGCCTGAGTCTGTGGCACATGGGTCTTAATCCCTGTTTCGTCCTGCAACAGGCTCAGGAATTCCTCGCTCATAAACCGCTTGTTTTGAGTCGAGGTTGTGCCTTCGCCAAAGAGCTTATCCACGCCCCGAGCACCCAGGGCAAACAAGTCCCCTCCGATAAAGGGCGCACTGATCGCACCTTCTGCCAGTCCGCTGCCGGCGCTTTTAAGCACATCAACAATTTTGTCCTTGGCGGAAGCCTTCACCTCAACCGCACCCTGGCTCGTCAGCCATGCTTGTTCTTCCGGCGTGAGTTTCCCGCCGGCATGGTCAACCGTAGACCCGTCGCTGAGTTTGTAAGCCGTAGGCATGGTTATTATCTCCGCCGGAAACTAGGAGGCATGGCCGCAGGCGCGGACGGAGGTGGTAGGGCCTGGAACCCTTTGCCCATCATTAACTGCTCCATGTCGTCGGCGTTTCGCTGATTGAGCCTGATGTTAAAGTTGTGCACCGGCAGGGCTGTGTTGTTGGGAAGATACCCAGCCAAGCCACGAGCCCCATCATTAAGCTTGCTTTGCACCTGCATGAGGTACTTCGTTTCGAGCAAAATCATCCGGCGCACAGCCTCAGGATCGTTGCCGATAGAGCCCTGGGTTTCCATCATGAACTTCCGGTCCGCGTCGGACACCTGCGCACCTAGTCCGCCCAGACGATTAAGCACCAGCTGGCCAAGTTGCATTTTCGCCATCTCAGTGGGAGTGGTCAAATCGCTGGCGGGGGCACCCAGGGTCTGTGCCCATTTCCGCATCCACTGCATAGCCTCCGCACCCGCTCCCATGCCGGGGTTTTTCTCCAGCGTCGTCAGGATGCTCTCGTTGTTGGAGAGCTGCTGCGTGGTCTTGACCCCGAGGTCGTGACCTTTTCCGCCCTCGATGAAGTACTTGGCTCGCTCGGAGTTCAGGTCGTTACCTTGGCGGGCGTCTACGCTCACGGTGGTCTTTGGAGGCTCCCACTTCAGGGTCGGCTGGCCCTTGTTATCACGAGTCACAACCGTCTGCGTACCGTTGGGAGCGTTTCCAAATTCAGGCTCGTTCAGCGGGAAGTCAGGAATCGTGGCCTGCGGGTTGTTCTCCTGTGCATAGTGAGCCGCCGCACCAGGATTCATTTCCATCATGGCTTTGACAATAGCAGCCTGCTTGGTGTCCTCGGTCTTCTGCAGTCCCGTACCGTAGTTCTGAGTCGAGCCCCACGGCGACCGCATAGCCAGGGCAATGGCAGCCCGAGGGTCGCCAGGAACGCCAGGAACTGGCTGAATCGCATCGGGCGCAGTCATCGTGGGAGCGGTGTCTCCGCCGTCGAGGATTTGCTGAGGATCCGGGCGCGGCACGCCGGGAGTGCCTGGGGTACCCTGAGCAAGACTCTGCACGCCCCGCAGATCTTCCGCCTTGGCCGTCTGCATCCGCTGACCCATTGCGGCCTGTGCGGTATCAGCCATTCCCATGTCCTTGTTGCCGAGGAACAGAGAGAGCGCATTGGTGAGGGCGGGACCGGCGCCCTGGCGGGCAGCGTAGCGTCCAAACATCTGAGTCGGGGCTGGTCCTTGCAGTCCGCGCTGCATCATGAGCTGAGCCATCTGGCGCCGGCGAGCGAGCTGCTGCGCCTCCATCTGGTACTCGTAGGGCACCGACTCCTTGCCGGAGGTGCCGAGCAGGTTGACGTCATCAGCCATTATTGACTCCAGAAACCGGTTGAAGGTGCGCGCATGCCCTTACCAGAAGAACGACCCCCGCCACCGCCGAGGGCCCCTGCTCCCGCTCCCATCGCAGCCCCGAGCCACGGCGAGCCCATAGCCATGCCGCCTAGGCTGAGTAACGAGCCCATCAAGGCATCCCCCGAGGCGTTCTCCGCGTTGGCTTGATCGACCTGCTGGCCCCACTGATCCATGGCCATCTGAGCCACGGGCACCGGAGACATGCCAGGAGTCGGCATCTGTCCGGGCAACTGCGCCACACCCGAGGACTGGCCTTGCCGCATGTTCTGGAGGAACGCCGCGAGCCGTTGCTGCGCAGACTGCTGTTCGCGCCCCTGCTCCATGCCCGAGATAACGGAGCGATCGGCAGCATCCGCCCGCATCATACCTTGGTTGTTGTCCATGCGAGTCATGTCAGCATTGTAGCCTTCATTGCCCACCTGGAACCCGCGGTCAGCCAGATTGGCCTGAAGCCCCGAACGTGCCTGCGCATCGGCGGGATCTTGGAACCGGCGCATCCGGCTGAAGATGGCGTCAGCCACGGACTGGTTATACTGATCTGGATTGGTCGAAAGACCGCCGAGAGCCTCTTGCAGCTTATCCGTCGAGGTGTCGAATATCTTCTGCGAGCCCTCGTTGAGCTTGTACTCGTCGGACCAAGTGTTTTTGGTAAAGTCGTCGCGGTTCGGCATAGTGCCGGTTTCGGGCTGCATGTAGCCGGGAGTTCCGCCGCTCATACCACCGTCATTCGGACCGTTCCCCTCGGCACCACCGCTTCCTCCTCCGCCGCTGAGTATCCCAGGCGACCCGCCTACCCAAGCAGACGGTTTATACGCTGCCATTGCGGCATCAAAGCCAGCTTGATCGAAGCTCGGCGTTTTGGTCCACTCGTGTGAGCCAAAAGGGTTACGAGAATTAGCCCGCGATGCGTCGAGCTGGTAATTGAACGTTTTCCGATTTTCCGCACCCTGCGCCTTAGCCAGTATTTCTGGGTCCGGCGGAGGTGGGGCGCTGCTGCCTTTGCTCATGTAACTTACTCCAAAGAGGGCACAAATGCGGACGAAGGCAATAGATGTAAGCATCTCCGTCCGAACTACCGTCTCGAAGTGTTGCTTCGCGGTAAGCTCCTAGTTTTTCCACAAGGGCTATGGACTTGAGATTAGAAGCAGCGATGAGGAATGTCAAACGCAGAACTTTGAGCTGAACAAACGCATACCACATCATGGAGTAGAAGAGGTCCCGCGGAAAGTACCCTCGACTGAGGGCAATGTCGCAAGACGCGCTGCGGGCGTTAACGTGGTGGCAGCTCAAGGCCGCGGTGATCTCGCCCTGTGGCGTAGTCCAGCCAAACGTGGCACAAAGCTCCGGAGGCTCAGTGCCGTTGTTGCGCTGCCGGAGGAACTCGCAAACCTCGACTTTTCGATCGAGGATTAGCATTAGAAGATCAGGCCCTGCTCGAGCAAGTTGAAGTCGAGATTAAGCAGCACGACGGAGGCGTACTTAGAGGAGATCTGAAAGCGAGTAGACAGGGCGATACCCCCACGGGCGGCCACTGTAACCCACTCATTACGCAGGCCAAATCCACCGCCCCAGAGAGCTGTGTCCCAGAGACCTGAGTCCCAAAGGCCTCCCGCGGCTTCCCCGGCAGGAAAGGAGTTCAGCGCGTATACGTTGGTGAAGTCTTGCGCAATGCCCAGAATATATCCAACCGGCCCATTGGCCGCAAACAAGGCCCTCATGTTGGCCGGGTAAAGCTGTTTGCGCGTGTTAAAGCGAGCATAGGAGGTGTCGCATATTGCCGTGATGTTTCCTCCAAAATCGGCGGTTCCGGAAAAAGCCTTGGCTACGACCACGCCAGTGGTGAAGTAAGTCTCGCCGTTGAACTCAATGAAGTCCGCCGCATTCCAGCCGGAAAACGTGCTCCAACCCCGCGATCGGGTACTGAACACGTACTGGCTGGATATTGTGGTGCTTTGGGGGATGTTGAGCAAGACCACAGCATAGCGCGGAATTACGTGGACCTTCCAGCCATTTACAGTCCCATACGAGGCAACGTCGGCTGTGATGGCAGGATTGATAACGGATGTAAGAGCCTGTGTATAGTTCAGCCCCGTGGATTGGAGGAGCTTTGACAGCGGGATAAGACCGTTCTCGCAAAGAAAAAGCAGGTCCCCGCCGAGTTTCGTCAGGCACTTTTGTCCGACTGGTTTGCCTACATAGTAAGTGCCTATGTAGTTCCAGTTTGCGGTTACGCCGGGGTCACTGCCGCGGAATATGAGAACCTCACCCTCGCTGGTCGCCAGTACGTAATGGTCGTCAGGACCACTGCCGCCGTCAATAGACCAGGTTCCGTGGGCTACCACACGACCGCCCAGACGGCACAGCGACCCTACACGGAAGGCCGCAGCTGCTCCCCCCACAGAGTCAGCGGGCAGGTACCAAAACCCCAGGAAGTTCTGCTGGAGAAAGTACAGCCGCTGTCGGTAGGTTTCGACGTCAGCAATGCTTGTGGTAGTGATGCCGGTGATGGCAGGCACCGAAACCCCATCCACTGCAATCCAGGTAGTTCCGTCGTAAAGCTGCGGCTTGTCCGTGCCGTTGACGAAGTAGAGGAACTGGCCGGCCGAGGTAGCAAAGTTTACGCTTTTCCCATCCCCCACTGTAACCGTAGCCACAGAGGCTCCGATAGCGCCGGCTGCGCTCACGTTGAAAATCCCGTTAGAGGCTGCCGCAAACATCTGGGCAACAGCCCCGGCGGAGTACGTCATTAGGGTGCGAGGAGCCTGCGTAAAGCCTGTGGCGTGATTGGCGGCTCCTTGGCGGGTCACGATACCATCCGGCTGGCAGATCCAGTTATCCAGCGT
>JBDNGL010000296.1:0-2153 GCA_041689285.1 Opitutaceae bacterium | reverse complement strand
GCTTTCATCAAACCAAATCTCCCTCACCGCGGAGCGTCAAAAGCAAATTCCTATCAGTCTCTATCCCGCGCACATGGACGACGCGAAGCTCGAAGCCACGCGCACGCTCGTCGAGACGTATCGCGGCAAATGCCCGCTCTTCCTCTGCTTCCGCTATCCCGATGCGCCGCCGCTCTTCATCGAGACGCACGAGCGCTACGCCGTCACGCCCTCCGTCGCCTTCCAGCAAGCCGTGGACGACCTGCTCGGCGAGGAGACTTACTACGCGAAGGTGGACACGACCGTCCCCGAGCGCCCGCGCCGCTCGTGGGAGCGCCGGGGCGGTGGCGAAGTGAGCGACGAGTGAACTCCGCTCCGTAGGAGGCGACGTGAGGAGTCTCTAACTTTCTGCGAGAGAGTGAGACTCGTCACATCGTCTCCTACGACACTCACCGCTGCCACACCTTCAATGGGCTGGAGAAATCATCCGTCCACACACCCACGCGCGGATTCCTTTCGAGCGGCGACCAGCGCGTGCGTCGCTGAAAGCCAGCCAGTCCGTCGCCCACGCGCGCCATCACCACCCAGTGCGCTTGCTCGCGACCCGTCGCAAACTCCGCCTCCGTCAGCGACATATCATCGCAGCCCAGCGCGACGAGCCTGAGTTCTTGCGCCAAATTCGCCAGCACCGGTTCGAGGTCGAGGTAGCGGTTCGAGATGTGGAACGCGAGCATCCCGCCCGGCGCGAGCTTGAGCAGATACAACTCCAGCGCCTCCCGCGTGATAAGATGCACCGGAATCGCATCCGAGCTGAACGCATCGAGCACGAGCAGGTCGTAGCCGCCGTCCGCAGCCTCGCGCAGTCGCAACCGTGCATCGCCCTCCACGAGCTGCGTCTCCGCCGCCGCCGAGCGCGCGAGGAAGGTGAAGTAGTTCGTGTCCTGTGCGATGCGCAGCACCGATGGGTCAATGTCGTAGAACGTCCACCGCTCCCCCGCCTGTGCATAAGGCGCCATCGAACCCGCGCCCAGACCAATGACACCGATGCTCCTCCCGCGCACCAACGTAGGGCGAGCGTCCCGCTCGGCACTCGTCGGCGCAGCCGACGGGTGAATCGTGCTCGCGCTGTCGCGCTCGCCAAGCGGGCGAGACGCCCGCCCTGCGTTCGCACCGAACACCCGGAACACATCCCCCAGCGGCCCATCCCGATGATAAAACGTCAGCGGCTCCGCTGCGCGCGCCGGGTCCAGAAACTGCCGCCCGTGAATTGTCCTGCCATGGACAATCTGCCGCGCATCGCCGCTCGGCGACAACGTTACCCGCGTCACGCCGAAGAAGTTGCGTTCCACATGAAGCGTCTTCCCGAAACCGCCAGTGAAGAACGCACCGCCGAGAAACACCGCGCCCAACCCGAGCGCAAACCGTCGCGGCGTGTCCACGAGCAGGAAGCACAACAGCACCGGTAGGCCGAAGATGACGACGGACTGGAGTTGGGCGGGGATGAGCTTTGCCGGCGGCAGCAAGGCTGCGAGCGCAGCGGTGAGGACTGCGAGGCAGAAGGGCCAGAGGAGGTCCGATGCTGGATGGGGAAGTATCCGCTGAACGGCGCCTTCTCCCTCACCCCGACCCTCTCCCGCTGGGAGAGGGAGAGACGTATTCAGCGGTGGGCCAAAGCCGGCGCACTCAGTGCCGCGAGGCGTGCTCGTGGCGGTCCCCTCTCCCAGCGGGAGAGGGTGAGGGAGAACGGCTGCGGATGCAGTTGCGTCCTTTTGCGCCAAAGTGCGCTTCGCTTCCCACCGCAGCCAGCACGCGGCCATGAGCGCGAGCGGATACTCGACCACGGAGTTGAAGACCATCGGCGCGACGAGCGTGTTGAACAGTCCGCCCAATACGCCGCCCAGCGACATCCACAAGTAAAACTCTGTCAGATGCTCCGCCTTCGGTCGGCCAGCCGCGAGGCGTGCGTGACAGACCATCGCGGCGATGAAGAACACGCCGAGGTGAAGGCCCAGAACCAGCCAAGCCGGCTCACTCAGGCCCGCGCACATCTGGTAGGCGAGCGCCAACGCACCGATGGGCAAAGCCCGTGAGAGCAGCCGCGTGGAGAAAAGTTGCTGGCGCGCGAAGACAAACACGAACGTGAGCAGATACAGCGCAAGTGGCACCACCCACAG
>JBDNGL010000295.1:0-4654 GCA_041689285.1 Opitutaceae bacterium | reverse complement strand
CCATCTTCCCGAACACGCCTCACTGCATGTCCCCTCAGGTGCTCGCACGTGGTGTGGTCAAGAGTCCGTCCGTCAATTTTCGCCATGGGCGGAACTATAGAGTAATACGGAGTGTAGTCTACACTAAAGACTCCTCAGTAGGGCTGCCCGCAGGCATCCAGTCCGCAAGGCGCTGGGCCAGGCCGCCTACCAATTCACGTAGTTGGTCAGGGGATGCCAGCCGATCCAAAGCAGCCCTCTCCCTGGTGTCGCCGAGCGCTTTCTCGTAGGCCGTCACGACGCCCCTCACCCCCTCGCTCAGCTCAAGGTGGGGCAGACGCCCTGTCCTCTCAGGGTCCATCCGTTTCCCCAGCTCCCCCCATTGGTCCGCCGCCTGCCGCGGACGTGCAACCTCTGCCTCTTCGTCGGCATACTTCGGCTCGTCGGTCTGTGGGAGCAGCGGAACAACAACGACCGTCCGATGTTCGTATACGGCCCAATCTCCCGTTCGCTCAGTCGGTCCCTTGTGCGAAGGACTTCCGTCCTGAGATCCGTCCGCGCCGGTCAGCCGCAAACGAATTTCCTGGATGACCGGCGCGACCACCGAAGATGCCCGTTCCACCAAACTTTTGGCATGGCGAACCATACCCGCCGCTCGGTTTTTCAAGGCAACCTCGGCGGCTCTACAACAAAGAGCGGCCCGGGCGGCAAGCAGCGCCTGGTGAGTTTCGCGCAACCGGCGCAGGTCATTGGCCAACTCCCTGCCTCCCCTTCGGCCCGCCCGGAGTTCCAGCCAATACGGCAGAAGTGCGCCCAGCACAGAGCCCACCACCGAGAAAACTAAGGTGGCACTCAGCAAACTCCAACGTTTGATGCCGCCGGACCACGCCCCCGATTGGAGCCAGAAGCTCGCCCAGACATCCACCAGCGCTGCTACCCCAAAGGCAACGATGAGCACGGCGATAGTCGCAAACACGATGCGGCTGCGGAGACCCACAAAGCTCTTGTGAGCAAGGTCCAATTGCGCCGCTTTGGCTAGCAGCGCGGCACGGTGCCTGAACAATTCGTCTTGTGACTGGCTTTTCTGCCAGTCGCGAAACTGGGTCCGTGCCAACTCCGTGGTGTTCCATTCGTTCTCCGCCAGCCCCGCTAGTCGGGTGGCCAGCCTTGCAAAATATCCCGGGCCACCCGGTGGATTGCCGTCCGGGCGCCATTCCTCAGCGATCTCCCACTGTCGCCTCAGGGACCAGCCCACGTTTTCGGCTGGCTGCCCACGGTCGGCTGAAACCGAGGTCAGCATCCGGTGGCATTTTGACAACTGGCCTCGGAATGACACGGCCGTCTGTTGTCGCCACGCCTCGAACTGATCCTCGTGAAGGTCACGGTTCACACAGTTGGCGGCGCTGCTTTCGCCAAGGGCAGTGAATGCCGCCAACCGGTTCTGGTTGATTGAGCCCGGATCTTCGACCGCCGGTCGCGGCGGCGTGATGGTTAGATGGAACATTGGCGGCGCAGCATCGCCGGGAGAATCGAAAAACCTCTCTGCGAAGCCGCCCTTGCGTCCGGCAACTACCTGCCTCGCCGGCGACGATGCCAGCGAACCGCGGATCTCAAGCGATCGCCAGGCAAACCAGCCCGGACCTTGACCGTCTCCAGATTCCGTTCGCAGCAGCAGCCGAAACAGGAGCGTCGCAACCAGACGCGACCAGACCGAGCGGGCATGGATCAAGGTTCCCTCGCTCCACGAGACGCGCAATTGGCTTCCCAACCAGTAAACAGTCGCCCCCCGGAGAGGAAAGCTCTCCTTGTGGCACATCTCGGCGAGCTGACGCAGCTCGGCTTCCGTCGGCTCCCAACCCAATGCCACGATGACAATCAAGTCCAGCCCCCGCGCCTGCGATTGAACCCGCGGACGAACTTCGGACTGCCAGCTGGACAAGGAGTCCAATTGGTGTAGCAGCTCATCAAACGTAGCGGCCCGCACCAACTGCACCACGGTGCCCCGCACGGAGAGCCGGTGAATGAGCTTTTCCCAGTGTTCCCGTGCTGTGAGCGATGCCTCCGCTGGTGGAAGGTTCATCTCCCCGGGGCGCAGCCAGACCACGCTCCCGTCGGGAGCAGCCAACGGGTCGGCTTCGAGCCGGAACTGGACCGGCAGGCTCTCCCGTAGTTCCGCCTTGTCCGCGTCCGCCGCGATGACATGGAGCGTCGCCATCAACTGCGCTGGGCTTGTTGTAAGCGGGCCTCCACCGCCTGCTGGGCTTCCAACAAGGCCTCTTTGATGGGGGCAAACTGCTTGGCGTCCCATTTGTCTTGGTTCGCTGGAACCAACGAGCGCAGGAAATCGAGCAAGCTCACCCATAGTTTGACCGTCTCATCCCGGCGGAGCTCCAACTTTCGCAGCTTCTCCTCCAGCAGGTTTGATTCCCAGCGGATGCGGTTCAGCACCGCCGGAGACATCTGCTGCGTCCACTCGACCACGGTCTTGAGCGACGAGTGGTCTTTCCTCGGGTCGACATTGACGGCCCGCCCAGCAGTCCACTCGTCACCAAACTCCGCATGGCCGCGGGACGGGTCGGGCCCATAAGGGCCACGATTCCACATCCAACCCAGTCCGGGCACGTCACCTTCGTCGGGGCATCCAAGGCCACAACCTTGACGACGGGTGTTCCTCCGTGAACGAACAACGCAATCGACGGACTCATGGTTCCTTCTCGTGGTGTCAGCAAGGTGATCTGATGCCGTTCCGACCCGAGAGGATGGATTAGGAGCAGAGCAATGACTTCTCCTCCTCCGTAGACCCCGGCCAGCCTCAGGTCGTGGAAAATGAAGCACGCCATCGACACACCAGATGGAGTCGACGGTTGCGGAGCCTAGTCGTCCCGTCCGCCACCAAGAAGGGAGATTGCGTAACAAATAACGATCACCCAACCGATAGCCATGGCTGCGAGAACGCCTGCTTGGGAATTGCTCAACGCAGGAGTGGCTATTACCGACTGGAAACCTCGCTGAACGAGGAAAAACGTCGAACCGATCGCAGCAAGCAGGCCGAAGCAAATGCGGGCCCTTTTCCAAATGATCGCTGCGATGCCGGCAGCGACCAGAACAATGTGTATGGGCTGAACCGATTTCCTAAAAAAGACGGCTAAGACGGTAGGGAGGATGATCAGAATCAACAAAATACAGAAGCTCCGAAACTCTTTGCTCTTCATCAGGCCGTCGGCCTTCTTACTCCACACTTTCGCCCTCTCATCCCAGTCTGGCACCTTTGTCTGGTTGTTTCCGTTTTGGTCGTCCATGGCGGCTACTTTCTTGAGACGATGGAATACAGATAGGACACGAAGACACCAAGGTGGAAGATACCTACCACCACGGCCGTGCAGGAGAGAAATGCGAGCGGCCAGTTCGGATTCGTTGAATTGTACGGACTACCGCCAAAAAACGCGCCACACACGCCGACCATGGCTGCCTGCCATCCTTGGGCAGTCGCATCGACGGCAAACCAACCGACTGTGAGCCCTGTGAGCCAGAGCGCAATTGCCCCAAGGAACCGCTGGAAGGACACGAGTAGAAACTCCGCATACAGGAGTATCCCGTTCACCAACCAAGCGAGCGGATTTGCCGCTTGCAGCATCACCAACCGTCGGTGCGCACGGCGGACAGACGCGAGGCAAATCTGTTCCTCCTCAAATTGCCCGGAATTCCGAAATACAATCGCCAGGCGATTCGTGATCACCACCGTGGCATCCAGCGCCGAAAAGCGTTCGTTCGTGCGACTGAACCATTTGCAGACAGTGCGCAACTGAGTGCCGATCTCCGCGATCCTACCAGCTACGTCGAAGTGATACCCCACGCCGACGAACGCGCACTCTGCGCGTGCTTCGTATTCGTGCTTAAGGGTTATCGCCGCGAGCGTGAGTGTCGGCGTGCGCCCTCCAAGAAGTTCCGCGGCATCCGTCGCCAGCACTGCCCCCTTGATGAAATCTTTTACCGTGCAGGCGTCATCGCGAAACACCTCAGCACGTCGCAACAGTGTCTCCGCGATGAGCATCAGCTTACCGGGTGCTCCATGCCCCTGCGGGTTGTCGGCGTCATCGTCGGAAGACGACAACCAGTGGAATCCGGGAGCGAGCCCGTTCTGGAGATGTCGAAAGAGTCCAGCCTTGCGCCAGAGATCGAGCATACCTCCGGTGGGCTTCAAGATGATTGCGCCTCGCCCATGAACTTTTCGTTTCAGATAATCCTCGTTCTCCCGAAAAGTGGTTTCCCCGATACCGGAGTGTCCAGTGGTGATCAGGATGCGATGCGTGGACCTCTCCATCGTCTCGTCGAGTGAATCTAACTTTGGGCAATGTTTTGCGCGGCCCTGCTTCTGCTCCTTCTCGTCATCATATTGCTCGAGTTTCAGCAGGCGAGTATGCGCTTTTCGATCCGGGAAGTTGAGGCTCATGTCCTCCAGGAGCACGTAGTAGTCGTGCTTGGTCTTTTTTGGGTCTCCGGCAAATAGCTCTACCATCAGACTCCAAGAGGTCACAGCGTCCGCACGGAATCCGTGGCGGTAGGCGGTGTAGGCGTGGAAGTAGGCGTAAGTCTTTTCCTCATCAATCGCGGCCGCTCGGTGCTTCCGAACTGCAAGGTGAGCACTCTGCTTTTCTCGCACCAACTCCGCTTGGGT
>JBDNGL010000294.1:0-4204 GCA_041689285.1 Opitutaceae bacterium | reverse complement strand
GGGCGAGCGGGTGCAGGTGGACCGGGAGCCGTTGACTGAGTCGGAGATCACCGCGTTCACGCACGAACTGCGACCCATCGCAGCCCGGATCGGGGCCGGTAACGATGATGACCAACCGAGCTTCTTCGAGTTTATGACGGCGATGGCGTTTCTGCAGTTCCAGCGGCGTGGGGCCGACATCGGTATTGTGGAGGTGGGACTGGGCGGGCGGTTGGACGCGACGAACATCGTGCAACCCGTGGTGGTGGCCATCACGTCCATCGGGTTGGATCACACCGAACAGCTCGGTGACCGGATCGAACTCATCGCAGCGGAGAAGGCCGGCATCATTAAGCCCGGCTGTCCGGTAGTGATGGGACGGGTGCCACCTGAAGCTGAGGCGGTCATCCGCGCCCGCGCGAAGGAATTACACGCGCCCTTAGTCTCCGTGGTGGAGCAGTGTGGCGCTGAGGTGGAAAAGTATCCGCAGACAAATCTCGAAGGTGATTATCAGCGCTGGAATGCGGCGACCGCGATGCTTGTGGCGCGGACTTTACCGAAAAAATGGCGGATTACGGATGAAGCCATCGCGGCCGGGCTGAAACGCGTGGACTGGCCGGGTCGCTGGCAGCGCGTGCGGCTGGGCGGTCGTCTGCTCGTGCTCGACGCGTCACACAACCCCGAGGGCGCGGAGGTGCTGGCTGACAATCTGGAAAAACTGGTGGCGGAGACGGGCCGAAAGCCGGTGATCATCACTGGCGTTTTGGGCATGATCAGGGCGCGGCCTTTGTTGGAGATTGTGTCCCGCTATGCGGCGGAAATTCATCTGGTCGTGCCGCAGCAGGCCCGCGCCTGCACGCACGCCGATTTGGAAACGATCGTGCCCCGCACGTTCACAGGTCCGGTGTCACGGGCGACGGTGGCAGGCTTGTTCCCGGCACCCAGCCACTGCACGGCTGGCGGCCCGGATGACGTGCTCGTGGTGACGGGCTCGATCTATCTCCTCGGCGAGATTATGACGCGGCTGGCGCCCGAGCGGGGCGCCGGCGAAGGCCGGCTGCAGGATTTTTAAGCACAAGGCCCACCCCGGTTTTCGGTGCGGCCAAGCCTAGGTGGGACATGCAGGCACGGGGGCCGCTGGTGTGCTGGGACGGCGGGTGCTGAAGTCCGGCGCAGCGGATGTAATCCTGACCGGGCGGGGCCGATTGCTGAAGGTTGATTTCGATTCCAGTGTGGTGGTGAATATCCACGTCACCGAAGCGCACTCCGCCGGTGCCTGCCGAGCGGTGCAGCGACGACGGCATCTTTCAGTCGAGCTGGATCAAATCCGCGGTGGCGGGGAGGTCTTTGATGATCTGGGAGGGCTCGGGGCCGACGCCGAGGTAGCGGAGATTGGGGAGTTTATCCGGTGGTGGACGGCCGCCGTCGGCGTAGGCGACGTTGAGGAGGCTGCGCATCATGGCGGCGACGTAGCGCTGTGCCTTGAGTGGCAGGGCGCCGAAGGTACGCACGCCGGAGATGTCCTCGCTCCAACCGGGGTGCTGCGAGTAAACGGGGCGCAGAGTTCTGCGCACGGCTTCATTGCGCGGCACGTGGGTGTGGCGCTTGCCCGCGGCATCCTCGTAAGCGGTGCAGATGAGCAGGTCGCTGCGCCACTCGCCGGCATGGGTGAGGGCGTCGAGCTTGTTGATCATGAGGTCCTGAAAACCGCCATAGCGGAGGGCGTCGCCCTTCTCCACAGCGTCATACCAACCGACCATGCGCTGTCGGCCGGTGCTGGTGCCGAACTCGATTTTCTTGAGTTTTACGGCGAGTGGGTGGGCGTCAGCCATCTCCGTAATAAAGGTGTGGGTGCCAACCTTGGTATCGTAGGCCTTGGCGACGCCGATGGTATGGATGCGCTGGACGGGAATGCCGCCGCTTTCGAAAAACTCAGGCGTGTAGGTGTGCGATGCGGTGACGTTGGGCGAGAAGCCGTGGCGCTTGTCGAGCCAGTAGGCCTGGCCGAACTCGCCGACGATAGTGCGGCCGGCGGCGACTTCGCGCAGGATGAGTTCGCGCACTTCGCCAATGTTTTTGGCCAGCCGGGTGCCAGCCTGCCAGTAGGTCGCCGTCAAGGCTTCCAAGTTCAAGGTGAACGGCGCGGCCCCACGAAAACGCGTGAAGTCAAAATCATCGGGGCTGAATACGCCCGCCGCAATGGCCTCGGCATTAGCGCGGCGCTCGGCGGCGGTGAGTTTGTCGAAAAACTCGTGCCAAGTGGTCGCGCTAACCTGACAGACGTGCTGGATGGTGCGGCCAGCGCGGTCGGCGCGTTGGGCGAGCTTGCGGGCAAAGTAATTCGCACCACCCAGAAAATCGGCGTAGGTAACCTGCCATTGGCCGACCTCGTCGTGGTAGGCCGGCGTGATGCCACGGCCGGTGGAGCCCCGGGGCTCTTCCTTGAGAATGTTGGCGCGGTAGTCTTCCCATGCGAGGTCGAGCAGGCGGTGGGTCACATCCGAGACCATCGTGCGCTCGTCAATGAGCAGGCGGTCGAGGATGGCGTAGCCTTTGCGTTCGAGCGGGGCGGCTTCCCACCAGATCTTGCGCGGGTCGGCCACGACGCCGCTGCCCATGCAGAGGTGGGCGACATCCTTGATGACCACGCCGGCGGGCAGGAGGTTGAGCTTGATGCCGCCTGCGGTGTGACCGGAGTTGGCGCCACCGTTGACTTTGAGGACGACGGAAATGGGGGCGGACGTGCCGCGGAGTTCGTCGGCGATCTCGGGAATCAGGCGGCCTTTACCTTCGTCACCGAGGGAAATGCCGACATCCGCGATCAGCTGGCTGGAAAAGGGAGTGAGAGACATGGTTGGCGCGGCAACCGAAATTATCTCGAAGGAGAAAACCCCCTGTTGCCGGAGAGTTAAAAGGTGCCCGCGCGGACTGCGGCAAGGCTAAACCTTGGGATGACACGTTGGTGCTGACCGCTGCTGGAATAGCCAGGCTACCCCCAACGACAAGCCGGCGTAGGCGGCACCGGCCAGATGGGCACCCGTGGCGATGCGGATATCGGGTTCATCGAACCGGATCAGGCCACCGCCGCGGCCGGCGTGCATGAGCTCGAAAACGATCTCTCCGATGTAAACCAGGAGCACGGCAGGCCAGAACCAGTCGGTCCATTGCCGGCGCCAGCCCTGCAAGGCGAGATAGAGCAGCAAACCAAGATTGACGGCGCTCAGGCCTCCGTAACGGAGCATGTCCGGTTCAGCCCAGAAAATGATCGCCGAAATGAATGGGGGCATCAGCGCTACGGCCAGATAGCTGAAAACCGGATGACGGGTTGCCAAAACGAAACCGAGGATGAGCCACAGGCCGACATCGGCGATCCAATGCGGCCAGCCGAAGTGGATGAGGTGGCCCGTCCAGATACGCCACCAATCGCCTCCGGCTAGGGCGGCGCGATCATAGATAAACCGCGCGCGGCTGTCGGGGATAAGTTGGAGGCAGAGCGTGGCCGCGGCCACGGCAAGGCAGAGCCAGAGCCAGGGCCAATGGCGGAGGGCGAAGGGTGATGCGGGCATCGCGGGGCGGGGCAGAGCGGGGGCCTCAGCCGACCACGCTTCTTTGGTGGGCTCAAGCACGGCGGGCGCGAATCTGCAGCAGCCGACCGAGCGTGAGGGTCAGCAATGCGCCCAAAAACCACCCGCTGGGCGCGCCCCCGCCACCACCCCCGCCACCACCGGTTGGTGGTGGCGGGGGGGCCGGCGTGGTGACGGTGAGCGTGGCGGGGTTGCTCGTGACGGAACCGACGGCATTTGAGACCGTGACGCGATACTGGCCGACGTTGACACTACTCACGCCGGCGAGCGTGTAGGTGAAGTTGGTGGCTCCGTTGATGGCGGCATGGTTGAAAGACCACTGGTAACTGAGCGGACTGGCTCCTTCGGCGGTAACCGCGAAGGTGGCGTTGCCGCCTTGGAGGGCGACGACGCTGGCGGGCGGGGAAATGATGAACGGGATCACACTCGCCGAAGGCGTGAAGTTGAGCGTGAGCGTGATGCCGCCGGTATCGCGATCCCAGCCATCAATGCCGATGTAGTAGGTGGTGTCGCGGATGGCGGTGAAAGACACGAAACTGGCCTGGATGATGCCCGAGTTGATGTCGTCGTTGGAGGCGATCGTGGTCAGGGCGGAAACATTGCTGCCGAAATAAACGCCGAGCGTCGTGTCGTAGTAGCTG
>JBDNGL010000293.1:0-8534 GCA_041689285.1 Opitutaceae bacterium | reverse complement strand
CCCACACCGCCAAGGCCGTCTAAACTTTAATCCCGTCCTAACACTCAAAAGGGCAGGGGACCGCACCTGCAGTCCTGCTGTCGCCTCCGAAGGAATCAATATCATGGAAGTTCAAGCCCTTACCCGCTACGCGCGCATGTCACCTAAAAAGGTGCGCGAAGTGGCACGCACCATTCAAGGCCGCAAGGCGGCCGAAGCGGTCGATTATCTCACCCTCATCCCGCGTAAATCCGCGCGCCTGATCGTTAAGACCCTCAAGAGCGCCATCGCTAATGCCGAGAATAACCGCAATCTCTCGGCTGACACACTTACCGTGAAGAGCGCCATCGTCGAGAACGGCCCCGTGCTCAAACGCTTCAAAGCTGGCGCCCGCGGCACCGCGATGCCCCGCCGTAAGAAAATGTCTCATATCAAGATCGTCCTGTCGGACGGCAACTCCAACTAACTTTACCATGGGCCAAAAGACCAATCCGATCGGTTTCCGTCTCGCTGTCCACCGCAACTGGCAGTCTCGCTGGTTTGCGAACAAGAAGGACTTCCCCAAGCTCCTCCTCGAGGACCAGGTGATCCGCGCAAAACTCATGGAGAAGCTCAAACAAGCTTCCGTGCCACGTATCTTTATCGAGCGCGCCTCCAACCGCGTGCGCGTCAAGATCTACACCGCCCGTCCCGGCATCGTCATCGGGCGCAAGGGGCAGGAGATCGAGAAGATCAAGGAGGAGCTCGCCAAGCTCACCGGCAAGGAGATCCTCCTCGATATCCAAGAGGTCAAGAAGCCTGAGATCGAGGCCGCTCTCGTGGCCGAGAATGTCGCCCTCCAATTAGAGCGCCGGATTGCCTTCCGGCGCGCTATGAAAAAGGCCGTCGAAATAGCCATGGCGCTGGGCGCCGAAGGCATTCGTATCCAGTGCTCCGGACGCTTGGGCGGGGCCGATATCGCCCGCCGTGAATGGCAGCGCAAGGGCCGCGTGCCCCTGCACACCATGCGCGAAAATATTGATTACGGCTTCGCTGAGGCGTTGACCGTTTATGGCAAGATCGGCGTCAAGTGCTGGATCTGCAAAAAGGAGTCCGACAACAACTGATCCCTCCGGATCTTCCCGTATCTAGGAGACACTTCCATGGCTTTAGCTCCCTCCCGCACCAAATACCGTAAATCCCAGAAGGGCTCGCGCGCCGGCAATGCCAAGCGCGGCAACACGCTCGCCTTCGGTGAATTCGGCCTCCAGTCCCTGACTCGTGGTCCCATGACCGGTCAACAGATTGAAGCAGCTCGCGTCACGATCTCGCGCCATCTGAAGCGCAAGGGCAAACTCTGGATCCGCGTGTTTCCACATAAGCCGATCACCAAAAAGGCTGCCGAGACCCGGATGGGTCAGGGTAAAGGTGCGGTTGAATACTACGTGGCCGTCATCAAACCCGGCGCCGTTCTCTTTGAGCTGTCTGGCGTTTCCGCCACCATTGCCAAGGAGGCCTTCCGCCTCGCCGATGCGAAACTGCCCTTTCATTGCCGCTTCATCCTGCGCGAGAGTTCCCAATCCTGAACTCACCAACCTTGCCCGTCATGACTTCGAAAGAAATCCGCGAACTCTCGCCTGCCGAGATCAACAATAAGCTCCGCGAAACTCGCGAGAAGCTCACCCAGCTACGCCTGCGCAAGCACACCGGCCAGGTGGAGAAAACCCACGAGCTCCACGACCTCCGTAAGGATGTTGCGCGTCTTGAGACTATCCTTGTCCAAAAGAAAAGCCAAACCGCCTGAGGCGCCCTAAGCCATGTCCACCCACGCCCGCCACAACCGCCGCAAAATCCTGATCGGCTTCGTCACCAGCCGTTCTGGCGACAAGTCAATCAAGGTCACCATTCCTTACAAAACGCCGCATCCGCTCTACCACAAGATCGTGAATCGCCAGACCGTCGTGCACGTGCATGACGAAAAGAACGAGACTCACGTCGGAGACAAGGTCGAGATCATGGAGACACGTCCGCTCAGCCGCCTCAAGCGCTGGCGCATCATTTCAGTGATTGAGCGCGTGGTCGGCACCAGCGATGAAGCCATCACCGAATCTGATGTGGCGGCGACGGTTCCGACTAAGACCGCCAAGGCGTAATCGCCAAGTTTCCAGTAATTTTAAAATTTAAACCAAAGAAGGTCAGCCATGATTCAATTGCGCTCCATTCTCGAGGTCGCCGATAACACCGGCGCCCGCCGCGCCGCCATGATCAGCCGCAAGGGGCAGATCACCGATACCGCCGGCGTCGGTGACATCATCACCGTGCACATCAAGGACAGTGCCACCGACGCCTCCGTCAAGAAAGGCGAGGTTGTTAAAGCTGTCGTCGTTCGCACGAAGGCTGCGGTGCGTCGAGCTGATGGTAGCTACCTGCGCTTTGACAGCAACGCGATCGTCATCATCGACGCCGCCAACAATCCCAAGGGCACCCGGATCTTTGGTCCCGTCGCCCGCGAGCTGCGCGCCCGGAACTTTATGAAGATCATCTCGCTCGCTCCGGAGGTTCTCTAACATGGCCACTAAATTTCATGTCAAACGCGGCGACCAAGTCGTCGTGATCGCTGGTTCCCACAAGGGCAAGACCGGCAAGGTGCTCGAGGTCCTCGCCAAAAAGCAGCGGGTCCGAGTCGAGGGCGTGGCGATGATCAAGCGCCATCTCAAGAAATCACAGGAACATCCGCAGGGCACCATCGCCGAGCGGGAGGGTTCCGTGCATGTCTCCAATCTTATGATCCAGGCCGTCTACGACGCCAGCAAACGCAAGAAAGTCGCCGCCACCGCCTGATTCTGCACCAAAGTTCGCTTGCCACCGTTTGGCGGGCATGCGTTCATCGACCCTTTTCCCACGTAATCCTCACCACTTTGTCGCCGGGTCGGTAATCCGGTGACTATTCCCATGAGCTACATTCCCACTCTCAAAAAAATCTACATCGAGCAGGTCGCCCCTGAACTCGTGAAAAGCCGCGGCTACAAGAACAAGCACCAAGTGCCGCAAATCACCAAGATCGTGCTCAACACCGGCATTGATGCCGATGCTGACAAGAACCAGATCGCCGACGTCCAGCGTGACTTGGCGCTCATCGCCGGCCAAAAGCCGGTGCTGACGAAATCCAAGAAGGCCATTTCCAATTTCAAGCTTCGCCAAGGCCAAGTCGTGGGCTGTTGCGTCACCCTCCGCGGCGCGAACATGTGGGAGTTTCTCTACCGCCTCGTTGCCGTGTCGCTGCCCGCTATCCGCGACTTTCGCGGTATCCCTGCCAAACTCGATGGTCAGGGCAACTACAACCTTGGCATCACCGATTTTTCGATTTTTCCTGAAATTACCATCGAGAACGTCAAAAAGACCATGGGTCTCGACATCACGATTGTGACCACCGCGGAATCGGACGATGAGGGCCGTGAACTCCTCAAACACCTCGGTATGCCATTCCGCCGCACCGAGATTGCCAAGAATAACGCCGCCTGATCCCGCCATGCCGAAAACATCCGCCATTGAACGCAATAAGAAGCGCCATCTCCTCGTCGCGAAGCACAAAGCCAAGCGCGCCGAGTTGAAAGCCATCCTCGCCAATCCCGAGACCGGCGATACCGAGTTTTTTGCCGCCCAGAAGAAGCTAGCCAAGCTGCCACGCGATTCCTCGGCTGTGCGTATTAAGAACCGTTGCTCGATGAGTGGCCGTCCGCGTGCCTACATCCGCAAGTTTGGTGTTTCCCGCATCCAGTTCCGCGAACTCGCCCTCGCTGGCAAGATCCCCGGCGTCACGAAGTCGTCTTGGTGACCCACTTTCGGCGGGAGTCGGATATGACCCGCCAATTATCAACCAACATCCACCATGACAGATCCGATCAGTGATTTTCTGACCCGCCTTCGCAATGCGTCGAAGGCTCGTCTCGCCGAGTGCGCCTCACCGCATTCCAAACTCAAGGAGGCCATCGCCGCCATCCTCAAGACCGAGGGCTACATCACCGGTTATGCCGATGGCACCGATGCCCAAGGCCATAAAACCCTCGTCGTGCAGATGAAGTATGTGGACCGGGCACCTGTCATCACCGGCATCGACCGCGCTTCCACTCCAGGTCGTCGTCTTTATTTCCGCTACACCGAGATCCCGCGCGTGCTCAACGGCCTCGGCATTTCCATCCTCTCCACTTCCAAGGGTCTCATGAAGGACCAGGATTGCCGCCGCAACAAGGCGGGTGGCGAGCTCATCTGCAACGTTTGGTAAGGATCCCCGCACTATGAGTCGCATCGGCAAACAACCAATTCCCATTCCCGACAAGGTGAAGGTCGAAGTCAAAGGCCACACCGTAAATGTCGAGGGTCCTAAGGGTAAAATCGCGAAAACTTTCGCGCCCGTCGTCAATATAACCGTGGCCGACAAAGTTGTCACCGTTTCACCCTCGGCCGACGACAGTCGCTTCGCTTGGGCCATGTATGGCACCGTGCGTTCGATCATTGCCGGCATGGTCAAGGGCGCCAGCGAAGGCTACGTCAAGGAACTCGAAATCCAAGGCGTCGGTTTCAAGGCCAACCTCAAAGGTAAACAACTCGACCTCGCGCTCGGCTACTCGCACCCCATTCTGATGGACATCCCCGAGGGCATCAAAGTCACCGTCACCGACCAAACAAAGGTCAAGGTCGAGGGTGCAGACAAGCAGCTCGTCGGAGCCGTTACTGCGGAGATCCGTAGCTATTATCCTCCCGAGCCCTACAAGGGCAAGGGAGTCCGTATCGTTGGCGAACGCGTCCGCCGCAAGGAAGGCAAGACCGTCGCCTGACGCCAATCGTAAAACCCATTCACCGGGGCCCACCCATGAACACCATTCGCAAAGCCAAACTTCTCCAGAAACGCCGCTGGAGAATCCGCAAAAAAATCAAAGGCACCGCCGCGCGCCCACGCGTGTGTGTCAAGTTCTCCTCCAAGCATATTTATGCCCAAGCGGTGAACGACGAGACTGGCACGACGCTGGTCTTTCTCTCGAGCCTCGATGCCGGTCTCCGCGCCAAGAAGCTCCTCGCCAACCTCGCCGGTGCCAAGGAAGTTGGCGCCGCCTTTGCCGCCAAGGCCAAAGCTGCGGGTATCACCGGGGTCGTCTTCGACCGCAGCGGTGCCCGCTATCACGGCAAGGTCAAACAGTTCGCCGACGCCGCTCGTGAGGGCGGTCTCGCATTCTAATTATCGCCCATGAGCACTGATACCACTCCGACCACCACCGCTCCCGAGACTGCTGCTACTCCGGCGCCAGAACGCGCTCCGCGTCCGCCCCGGCGTGAATTTGGCCGCGGCCCCCGCCGCGATGATCGCAACCGCAAAGCGGCGCCCAGCGACGGGCCCACGATGATCGAAAAGGTCGTCTTCATCAACCGCTGCGCCAAGGTCGTCAAAGGTGGCCGCCGCTTCAGTTTTTCCGCGCTCGCCGTCGTTGGCGATGGCAAGGGGAAGGTTGGCATCGGCTACGGCAAGGCCAATGAAGTGCCAGAGGCCATCAAGAAAGGCACCGCCAATGCCCACAAGCATCTCATCAGCGTGAAGCTTAAGGGCGACACCATCCCCCACGAAGTGCTCGGCGAATATGGTGGCGGTCGCGTGCTTCTGCGCCCAGCCACGACTGGCACCGGCCTGATCGCTGGTGGCGCTGTGCGTGCCGTGCTCGAAGCGGCCGGCGTCAAGAATGTTCTGACCAAGTCAATGGGCTCCAGTAACCACATCGCCGTGGTGCATGCGACGCTCGCTGGTCTGCTGAAACTCCGCCTGGCGGAAGATTTCGCCAGTGCTCGCAAGATCAGCTAATTATTTAACAAAATCCGAGTTCCACGCCGCAACCGCGGGGTGGGGCGTCCCTAAGAGGAAACAACCATGAAACTTCACGAACTCAAAAACGTCGCCGGTGCGGTGCACCGCAAAAAACGCGTCGGCTGCGGCGAAGGCGGCGGCCACGGCAAGACCTCTGGTCGCGGTGGTAAAGGTCAGAGCGCCCGCTCCGGCAGCAGCATTCGCCCTGGTTTCGAAGGCGGCCAGATGCCGCTCTATCGCAAGCTCCCTCAGCGTGGTTTCAACAACTACGAGTTCCGCACAGAAATCGCAGTGCTCAACGTCGGCGAACTTGCCGGCCTTGATGCCAAGATCACCGAGGTTAACGCTGAAGTGCTCTCCGCCCACGGGCTGATCCGCAAAGGCGAAAAAATCATCAAGATTCTCGGCGATGGTGAAATCACCCGCGCCCTCAAGGTCACGGCGGCCAAGTTCACCGGTTCGGCCAAGACCAAGATTGAGCAAGCCGGAGGCGAGGCGATCGTCGGTTGATCGTCACCTTGGTCTTCGATTTCAGATGGCGAACCGGTCAAATGCTCGAAATCGCAATCCGTAAATCGTAAAAACATCCCTGTGTTTTCTGCCTTCACCAATTCCCTGAAAATCCCTGAGCTGCGCTCTCGGATTTTTTACACGCTTTCCCTGCTGTTCGTCGCACGGGTAGCGGCGCACATCCCGCTCCCCGGCATTGATCCGAAACCTCTGCTCCAGTTCTTCGCGGACCAGACTGCGGCGGGCGGCGGTGGTGCCGTGGGTCTGCTCAACATGTTCACCGGCGGTGCGCTCCTGAAGGGCGCCATTGGCGCTCTGGGCATCATGCCCTACATCAGCGCCTCGATCATCTTCCAGTTGATGACGGCCGTGGTGCCCGCGCTCAGTCGCTTGCAACAGGAGGGTGATGTGGGCCGTCAGAAGATCACCCAATACACGCGCTATGCGACTGTGGTGATCTGTTTGATTCAAGGCACCCTGTTGATTCTCGCGCTGGAAAATCCCGCCCGACTCTTTCAGGGTTACGACGTCGCCCTCTATGGCGATATCGTCATCGCGGGCAAGTTAACCTTCTTAATCACGTCGGTCATATTCATGACAGCGGGCACCGTGCTCTTGATGTGGCTGGGCGAGCAGATCACCCAGCGCGGCATCGGCAATGGGGTCTCCCTGCTCATCACGGTCGGCATCCTGGCCGATTTGCCTGGCGCGGCGGCGGCGACCTACCAGCTCTTCTTTGCCCCGGTGGGCGTGGCTAAGCTCGGTCTGCCGCAGGGCATTGTGATGGGACTGCTCTTCATTCTCGTTACCATGGGCATCATCATGGTTGTCCAGGGTCAGCGCAAAATCCCCGTCCAATACGCCAAGCGTGTCGTCGGCAATAAGATCATGGGTGGCCAAAGTTCATTTCTGCCCCTCAAGGTTAACTACTCCGGTGTGATGCCCGTGATCTTCGCGAGTGCGATCCTGCTTTTTCCACAACAGATTTTTTCCCAGTTAGGGGCGGCGTTTAACATCAAGTTTCTCGTCGAGTTCTCTGAGAATCTTCTTCGCGGCCACTGGACCTACTACATTATCATGGCCATGCTGATTCTGTTTTTCAGCTACTTCTGGGTATCGGTGATGTTTAAGCCCATCCAGATCGCCGACGATTTGAAGAAATACGGGGGCTATATTCCCGGGGTGCGCCCTGGTGAGCCGACGGCCCAATTCCTCGATTTTATCATGACCCGCCTGACGCTGGCCGGCGCGGTCTTCCTGACTGTCATCGCGGTAATGCCGGACTTCCTTCTGTTTGAACTCAATGTGCCGCAGCGTATTGCGATCTTCTTCGGCGGCACCGGTATGCTTATCATCGTGGGTGTGACACTCGATACGATGAAACAGATTGAAACTTTCCTGCTGCAGCGACACTACGACGGTTTCCTCAAAAAAGGCCGGATTCGTGCCCGCAGTGCCAATCCCCAAGGTATGTCCGGCGAGGCGCTCAGCTCCGAGGCGGTCATGAAGATTGCCCTGCCGATGCTAATCATCTTCGTGATTGGCCTGATTGCGTGGGCCATTCAGAACTTTGCACTTTAGTTCTTTACTCTGGTCGTGATGGCTGGCATCTCCGACCCCTTCGCTGATTGCGGCCCTCCGGCCAAGGTCAAGTTGTTATGCCTAGGAACACCGGCTTCTGGCCTGTTTTTCAAGGCGCGTTCTTTGAATATTGAGCACGTCTCTCCCGCCATATTGATGCGGTCGGAGATTTCGCGTCGTTGCAGCCCGGTGGCTGCGGCTGAAGCCATCCTCGCCAGTATGCGGCGGTGGTTTTTTGCGCGTAAACCTGATGCGGGATTTGTCCTCACGGACTTCCCGGCTACGCTGCTCCAAGCCCAAGTGATGGACGAATGGTTCGAAGCCCGTGATGAGTCGCTGCAAGGCGTCCTTGTCGGCGCGGGTGCTTCCGCCACGGTCGTCCAGCACTACAGGACCCACGGTCTCCTTTGGGAGACCGCGGCCTTCGCCGCCTGAGCCATGTCGATCAAATCACCAGCCGACATACTCCGGATGCGCGAAGCCTGTGCCATCGCCGCTACGGTTTTGGCCAAGCTAAAGGAACACGTCAGTCCCGGCATCTCGACCTACGATCTCGACCAAATCGCGAAGACTCTCATCGCCTCCTTCGGTGCCCGCAGCGCCGACTACGGCTACCAAATCGGCCCGCGCCGTT
>JBDNGL010000292.1:0-3055 GCA_041689285.1 Opitutaceae bacterium | reverse complement strand
CCTGACGACTCCCTGACCCCTTCAAACACCTTGAAAACATAACCTTAGAGCGGACGCTCGCGCTGCAAACTAACTCGCATCCCGTTCGGCAATCCTCGACCGGCCGGAATCAAACCGGGAAAACGATTTTAGGACCTCCCATGATACCAAGTGTTGAGGGTAAGCACACCGCTGGAGGCAAATCCACCGACCCCGGCCACGGCCCCGCCCACATTTTGACCGGCTACGAGATAGAATATGCCGACACCTTGACTGGCACCGTTGCCGACCAAGACCACCCATTGGTTTCCCGTGAAGTTTGAAAAGTTTACCCAGGTCTCCATCGCGAAATTTTTGGTTAACCCGAGATTGCTGGCGGTGGTGTAGTTGCCGGCGGAAGTAAAATCCACTGCCAGGCCCCCGAGATTCGGGGCGGTGTCCGCAGTGTAGGAAAGTGAAGTGCCCAACCGGGTGAGGTTGTTGCCGATCGAGGCGGTGAGGGTGGCATTCACCGCATTCCCGGCCACAGCACCGGGATCAATTTCACCCATGCGCCAATGTTGCACTACTGTCTGGGAGAAAGACACGGGCACTGCCATGCTGAAAGCCAGGAACGGGAGTAGAATGCGTAATTTCATTGGTGAGTTGAGAGCAGTAATGATTTTGGCGAAGTCAACAACTGATGGCAAGTCCATCTTATGGCATGCAGGCTCACGGCAGCGTCGCCAACAGGGTGCGCATTGCGCGGGTCATCGCCGCTGGGTAGCGCGCTCGGTCGCGCACCCGGAAGATGAAACGCGGCGGGCCGGTCGGCGAGGCGTCCGGCGACCACCACACCATCCCATCATCGCCGCACGTCGCGCGGATGGGCTCGAAGCCGAAGACGGCCCGCTCCCCCGCCGCCGCCAGCGGCATGATGTCGCCGTCCCCCGTCACGGTGCGACCGGTGGCGTGGACGAATCCACCGGTGCACCACATGTTGCGCGGCAGGGCGCCAAACTTCGTGAGTTCCGCGGCGTCCGCCGGCTCGCGCAACACCTTGAGCCAGTCTGTGCTTGGCGAGCGCCCGAGCATGGTGAGGAAATAGGCCTGCAGGCGGGGACTCAGGTGCGGCAAAATCTCCCCCTGCGCAAAGCGATAGAAGGTGCCGAACTCCTCAACGGTCCACGTCGGCGGCGTCAGCTCGAAACAAGGCATCCAATAAACCGGGCACGGCAGGTCAAAGATTGCGCCGTAGGCGGCCGGGTTGACGTTCACGTTGTATTCCAACTCGCCGAGCAGCCCGGGCTGGCGTGTGCCGGAGCCGGCGTTGAGGTAGACGGCCCGACATTTTTCTTGAAAAAGCTCCGGTGCCGTTGCCCCTGCGAGGGCCACATCGCGACACGAACCCACGATCGTGATCACCACTGGTGCCGGTGCTTCCCGCAGGATCCGCAGCAAAAACTCCACGCCGTGCCGCTCCTCGGCTGGCTGGTCGGCCGCCTGCTCGCCGCGCGTGCGCACGGGAACGGAGGAACCCACCGCGCAAGGCACGGCCATTCCGGCGAGGTGGTTCAATTGCGCCACGGCCATCACATCGGGCGTCACGTCCAACGCCGGCGGCGGATAGTCAATCAGCACGCCGCGCAAGTCGTAGTCGCCGACGTGCGCCAGCGCATAGACACAGGCGAGGTCCCAGTGGTCATCGGGATCGGCATGCGGACGAAAGAGGTCGGCCTGATGGAGGAAAGGGATACTCATTGTCGAGAGCCTGCCCGCGTCAGTCGGCGTTCGCGATCGCGGCGAGCAGCAGCGCCACCGCGGTCGCGCCCGGATCCTGCACGCCGGCGAGGTTCTGCGCATTGACATAGGACGAGCGGCCCGCCCGGGCCTTGATCATCGTGGCCGTGGCTTGCGCACCGTGCATCGCTGCGGCTGCCGCCTGCTTGATTCCGCCTTCCGTCCACGCGGCCATCGCAGGTGCCAGCGCATCAATCATCGTGCGGTCGCCGGGCTGGGCCCCACCATACGCTTGCATGCGCGCCAAACCGCGCGCCCAAGCAAGGGCGAGTGGCTCCATGCGGCCGAGCTCCGTGCCGGCCGCCGTAAAGAAAATTGACAGCAACACCCCACTGGATCCGCCCATGATCTTCCCGAGCAGCTCACCCACGGCGAGGCAGAGCTGATCCGGTTCCGCCAACGGCAACTCGCCGCGTTCCATCGCGGCCAACAGCGCGCGGGCAGCCGTGGCAAAGGTCGTGCCGGTATCCCCGTCGCCAATCTGCCGGTCGAGCTCGTTGAGCGCGGCCTCGTTTTTGATCAGGGCGGCACTGCCAGCCTGGATGAGCTTCGCCAGACCCGGCGCGGCGGAACCCCGGTAAGTTTTTGTCGCCATCGCAGGCAAGGGCCGCACCACGATGGGACCGACCGGTATGGCGCCCGGCCAGCTCGCCGTCTGCACCGGGCTGAGTAACGCCGCCCGGCGGGCAGGGGTGAGCGGCAGGACCGACAGCGAAATACCCCGCATATCAAGCGCGGTCATCAAGCCCGCCGGTCCCACCAGCAATTCGACCCGCGATCCGATGGCGGAGGCGAGCAGCTCCTTCACGATGACGTTCATCTCCAGCGGCGTCGTGCCGCCGAGATTATTAACGAGCACGGCCAGCGGCGGGTCGTCGGGTATCCGGGTTTTCAATGCCTGCACCATCGTCGTCATCAGCGACCGCGCCTCGGCTACCGCGATCACCTTCACCCCGGGTTCCCCATGTATGCCTAGGCCAAGTTCCGCCTGGCCCTCGGCAATGCGATGATTCGTCGCCTCCCCCGGCAGCGTGCAGGTGCTCAACGCGAGTCCGAGCGAGGCCACCGCCCGGCTGGTGTCTTCCGCCGCCGCCTGCACTTCCGCCAGCGCAGCGCCGCGCGCGGCCACCACTCCCGCGACCTTGTGCACGAACAGGGTGCCCGCCACGCCCCGCGGGTGCGGTGCGTCCGGCAGAGCGATGTCATCCGCCACAAAAACGAGCTCAACCTGATATCCCAGTTGCCGCGCCTTCTCCGCCGCGAGTCCGAAGTTCAGTCGGTCGCCGGTGTAGTTTTT
>JBDNGL010000291.1:0-2982 GCA_041689285.1 Opitutaceae bacterium | reverse complement strand
TCGACATTGATGGTCAGCTTGCCTGTCCGATATTGCTCCTGCCACACCTTCAGGATATCGGTGGCGTATGCTTTTACCGGACGCTTTTCGCCGATGTGTTTCAGCAGTTCGGGCAGCCAGCGGTTGCCAAAACGCACATGCTGCGTTTCGTCCGCTATATCGTAGCGCACGCACTGCTCGCTGAGTGTGTCGCCGGATTTCTTGTGCGCCTCTACGCGACGGTGGCGGTAAGGGAAGGCGTGCACTTCGTTGCCCATGGTGAGCATGGCATATTGCATGACGGGAGGGAACTGGCTGCGCCATCTGTAGATGTGAAGATACTGGGGTGATTGGAACGGATCCATGCCGTGCCGCCCCATCCATTCATAGCCCATCAGGCAGTGCCGGACTTCGTCGTAGAGATGTCGGGCAGTGTCGAACTGAAATTCCCATGGCATACCGGGGACCGAATACATCACGAGTGCGACGGTCTCGGCGGCGAGCATCTCGGTGGAATAACGTTCGAACTCCTCGATCGTATGCTCCCGATGATCCTTTTCATCAGGCATCGGCTTGCGGTCCGCCGCGAGATTCGTGAAACGCCCATCGCGTTTTGCCTCGCGGGGGGCGGTGAACTCCGTCCGGCACGCCGGCACGACCGCCCGCACGCGGCCCCGCGGTTCAAGACCGCTGATGCCGCCGGCATTACTGAGGAGCTGGCGGACATATTTCTCCCAGGTGCGGGTCGCAGGCGTGATCAACGCGTTCCGCTTGGCTTGCGCCAAAAGGGGTTCGACGCGTTCGAGTTGGGCGTGCAGATCGAGCAGCGCATGCCGAATGAGATGCACGCTCGGCTGATCGCTGTTCGGAAAGGTGGCGGTCTCGTGGTTTTCGAGTGCGCGGATCAAACCCGGGGTGACAATGTGATAGAGTGTCAGACCGAGGGCGAATTCGTCGGGAGCGTGCAGCAACTCTCGCATCAGCATGACCAACGCTTCGTCGTCTGGCTGCTGGAAGGCCGGTGATTGGATCTCCCGCAAGCGCAGGTAAAGGGCGTTAACGTGCTGGGCGTTTTCCCAGAGCGTGCGTCCCATTTCGCATTTGAGTTCGAAAGTCGCTACCTTTGGCAGCCAACCTGCGAGCACTCGCATGGTCTCGTGCTCCACATAACGGTAGCGGTTCAGCAGGCGGCGATTGGCATCAATCTCAATGAGCCTTTCGCCTGCCTTGTGAGTGCGGGAAACCCGGCGAGTGGCCGAAACGCGCGGCTTAGTGCGGCGGGGGTTCTGCAGCGCGGAGCTGGAGCGGGCGTTCATGGGACAGGGGGAGGTTAACCGGGGCAGGCGCTTAGCGCGGCACAGTGGACACGGGCACCCGTGTCCGCCGACGCCAGCGCGGCTAAATTGAAGCGCAGCGTGTGGATAGCGGCATCAAGCGAACAAAGGCCGGCGGGCTTGCCTTCCAGCAGATCGAGGAAACGGTTCGCCTGCGAGACAAACGGCGCGTCGCGGTCTCCGGAAGGGACATTACGCCAAGACCAGTCGGAGTCACCCAGACGAAAGGTGCCCCAACGACGATTATGGAATTCGATCTTCACACTGCCAGTGGCTGTGTTGAACTGCAGTGTGGATTCGTTGGGGGCCTGAAACTGGTTGATGGTGTAATTGACCATGACATCGCCGTGCCGGGCACTGAGATTGACGGTGTCCTCGACCGTGACTTCCGGCAGGACTTGGTGCGCGCAGTCGCAGAGCACGCTGTCGGTCGGTCCGAGCACACTCTCCATCCAGTTGGCCGTGTGGGTGAGGGCGTCTTGGATAGCACCGCCGCCGGTCTTGCGGTCGCGGTAATAGGTCTTGGAATAATGCACTGCATGCGCCGGCCGGCCGCCGGGAAAATACTGGCCGCTAGTCGACGTGGCGTGCTTTACTGGTCCGAACTCGCCGCTTTCCAGAAATTCGCGGGCGGCATTCAGAAGCGGATTAACGTGCATGACGTAGGCGACTACCGCCTGCCGCCCTGCGGTGTCACGCGCGCGCGACAGCTCGGCTACCCCAGTGAGGGACTGGGAAAGGGGCTTTTCGATCAGCACATGCATGCCCCGCAGCAATATTTCGGTGGCCATCGGAACGTGCAGATGCGCGGGGGTGCAGATTACTGCGGCATCGAAGCCCCCCTGTTGAATCGCTCCTTTCCAGTCGGCAACCGTCGGCACCTCGTAGGTCGTTGCCATTGCCTCAAGCAAGGCAGGATTGGCGTCGCAGGCGGTCACTGTTGTCCGGCCGGTCGCTTGGAAACAGCGCAAATGGCGCTCGCCAATGCTGCCGCAACCGATAATAAGAAAAGAATGCATCAGTGGGAAACGAAGGCCAAGATAGCGCCGGCCGGAGTTAATGGCCGAGGATACCTATGCCAACTGATAGGAAACTGGATTCTCAGGGAGCCGGATGGGAGGAGTTTAGTAGAGACCTGCGCCACCGGTGAGGAGATGGTCTTGTCTTGGAGGGAGAAGAGATCGGCGGACATGGTGCTTACTTGGATTTGTAAACCGAATCGCTTGCCGTGGCGGCAGCACCACCGCTGAAGTCGCCGATGAGTTTATGAAAAGCGTTGCCGAGTTCGATCACATCGGCACCGAGAGTGAAGACGCGGGTGCCTTCTTCGATGAGTTGGTCTTTTTGGCCGAAGAGGGAAGCGGCGGCGACGTGTTTGCCGTGCTTGATGGCGGCGGCGTGGACGCGTTTGCGGGCGGCGACGACTTCGGGGCAGGTGGCCTGGCCGAGCTTGCCAATGCGGTGGCTGAAATCGCCCGCGCCGAAGAGCAGCATGTCGAATCCGGGCACGGCAGCAATTGCTTCGACGAATTCGAGTGCCTCGGGGCTTTCGATTTGGAGGATGACGAACTTCTCGGTGTTGCAGTGGTGGGCGTACTCGGCCAGCGGCACTTGGCAGAACAAACCGTCCATGTTTCCAGCGTCGAGCGCCTTGCTGCCGAGCGGGCGG
>JBDNGL010000290.1:0-1774 GCA_041689285.1 Opitutaceae bacterium | reverse complement strand
CGATCACGCCGATTACATCGTGCTCAACGTCAGCAGTCCCAATACCCCCGACCTGCGCAAACTACAGGATGAAGACCGCCTGCGAGCCCTGCTCGGCGAGGCGACGGCCGCCAATCGCGCGCGAGCAACCCGGCCGGGCAAGTTCCGCAAGCCACTGTTGCTCAAAATCGCGCCTGATCTGAATTTTAGTCAGATTGACCGTGTGTTGGGGGTGATCGCGGAATTCGGCCTCGATGGGATCATCGCGACCAACACCACCTTGGCGCGACCCGGGGTGTTTGCCGACGTGGGGGAGGCGGGTGGGCTGAGCGGTGCGCCGCTGCGGCACCGTTCGAACGAAATAATCAACTACATCGCCCGGGCGACCCAAGGCAGGCTGCCGATTATCGGGGTGGGCGGCATCACCGATATCGCGAGCGCGGGCGAGAAGCTGGATGCGGGTGCGACCTTGGTGCAGGTGTATAGCGGATTGATTTATCGCGGACCGTTTTTTGCCGCCCGCCTCGCCCGGGCCCTGTCGGACCGTCAGCGGAAGTGAGCGCCGGGAGGGTGTGGGTGCTCAATATTTGCGGCGTGCATTTCGGGGCTTTACAAGGTGGGCGGGATTTCACTTAGTCCGCCTTCCGCGTTACCTTGCCCAGGTGGTGGAATTGGTAGACACACACGTTTGAGGGGCGTGTGCCGTAAGGCGTGCAGGTTCGAGTCCTGTCCTGGGCACCATTTAGGCTCTGCGGAATCGCCGGGAGTTACCCTCGCCTATCTGACTGGGGCGGTCGGAGTGCTCACATGATTAACAGGTCTGCATCGGGCTTGCCATGCCCTGCGTCGTTCCCTAGCCGGGAGAGAGCATGACTGAACCCCATAAAAACACTGCGATCGTGGATTGGTATCGCAGCTCGATACCTACGGCGGAATTTAAGCGCTTGCATGAGCGCAGCGACTGGCGGGCCTGCGGACAGACGGGCGGGTTTCTCGCCATTGTCGCCTGCACGGGGACGCTGACTTGGTGGTCTTGGGCACATTGGGCGTGGCCGTGGACAGCGCTCTGCCTGTTCCTGCATGGCACGGTTTCGCATTTCCATATAAACGGTATGCACGAGCTCGGACACGGCACGGTTTTCAAGACCAAGGCCCTGAATGCTTTTTTTGTGCGAGTGCTGTCCTTTTTCGCCTGGCTGCATCCGGACATGTTCAACGCCAGCCACCAGCGCCATCACCGCTACACACTGCATCCGCCCGATGATCAGGAAGTGGTGCTGCCCGTGAAGCTGACGGTAAAAAATTTCATCGAGCAGGCGATTATCAATCCGAAGGGTTGGTGGTGGACCATGAAATACACTTGGCGCATCGCCCGGGGGCGCATCGGCGTCGATGGCGGTTGGGAGGCGATCTGCTTCCCGCCGGACCAACTGCACATGCGGCGCATCCCGATTCGCTGGGCGCGAGTCGTGCTCGGCGGTCACCTGCTGGTCGCGGCCGTCTCGTTCTATTTTGGACAATGGATGGTGCCGGTCATCGTGTCACTGGCGCCGTTCATCGGCGGTTGGCTGTTTTTTCTTTGTAACAATGCCCAACACACAGGACGCGTGGATAATGTGCCCGACTTCCGGCTCTGCTGCCGCACCATCATGCCGCCGTTGCCGGTGCGTTTCCTTTACTGGCAGATGAACTACCACACCGAGCATCACATGTATGCGGCGGTGCCTTGCTACAATCTGCCGCGACTGCACCGGGCCATTAAACACGACCTGCCGCATTGCCCCGGTCTTATCGG
>JBDNGL010000289.1:0-2809 GCA_041689285.1 Opitutaceae bacterium | reverse complement strand
CGTTCACATCATCGAGCGGAATCCAGATGGTCATATTGTTTTCCGGGAGGACTTTGGAGTAGCCGTTGTCCTGATGCCACGGGAACTCAGATTTTCCGAGGTTGGCATCCGGGAACTTGGTCACAAACTGGGTGTAAATCCAAGCGAGGTTCGGTCCGAGCACTTGCTGCACCAGCGGCAGGTGCGGTCCATTCAGGCCGAAATTGCGCACAGGCTCGGAATACGCAGACATCTGGCTGCGGAAAAGCGTGGGTGGATTCGGGTTCGGATCGTCGTAATGCAGTGGGCGGGCGCGGAATTTCAACTCCTCTTCACGGAGTCGGGCGATGGTTTCATCGTCCATGAGTTTACCGAGCATACACCAGCCCTCTTGGTTGTATTGATCAATCGCTTGTTGGGATATTGGAGTTGGCTGGAACATAGTCCCGTCAACATGGTGGAAGGCGGCGAAAATGTCTTTTCATTGTCTCGCGTATTGTGATCACTTTCCACTGTCATGCGAGCCGTCTTACAAGTATTGCCCGTGCCCACTGCCTTGGAAGGAGCGGTGTGGCACCATCGTCCCAATTTCCTACGCTCGATCCCGCCGCACCGGCATGAAGAATTGGAACTCAACATATCCGTTCGCGGCCGGGCGACTTACCTTGTGGAGGATCGACATTACGAGCTTTCGCGCGGCAGCCTGGTATGGCTCTTTCCCGGGCAGAATCATGTATTGCTCGAACAATCTGAGGATCACGAAATGTGGATCGTGGTTTTCCGGCCGAAATTGGTGCGTGCGACTTCCAAGAATGAAGCATGTCAGCAGCTCAGGCAGTCCAGACCGGATGGTGATTTTTGCAAAGTCCTAGGTCAAGCTCCGGCGGCCCGGCTGGCGACTCTGGCAGCGGCGTTGAGCGATTCAATGGACGACCCTCCCCGGTTCAATGCGGGATTGAGTTATCTGCTGTTGAGCGCGTGGGCGGGGCATAGCCAGTCGGCTGGAATTATTTTGGGAAAAGAAGTGCATCCCTCGGTGGAACGCGCGGCTGCGGCGCTGCGCGAAGATCCGACTCTGGACGTAGGGGCGGTTGCGCGTCGGGCCGGACTGGGCGCGTCGCGATTGGGTTTCCTTTTTCACGAACAAACCGGCCTTACCTTGTTAGATTTTCGGCACCGCCAGCGCTTAGAGCGTTTCCGCGTATACTATGGCGATGGGAAACGGCGCACGTTATTGGAGGCGGCGCTTGAGGCGGGCCTTGGTAGCTACGCCCAGTTTTATCGCATCCATCGCCGTCTCACCGGTCTATCGCCATCGGGTCATTGAGCGGGTCACATTTCCCTGTTTAACCTGTTTAACCACCGCCACATTGGCAAGCTCCTGTGACCGACGAATCATGGAGGGTCTAGTCGTGACCTCCCATCGGCGGCTAGTCAGCGCCTGTCGTTTATTAAAATTTCGCCTACTTTTCTACCCGATTTCGCAATGCCGATCCTGACCCGCTCTGAATTTCTCCTTGGTGACCTGCTCGTGCGCTATCAAGCGCCTGAGCACGATATCACCGCCGTCGGACTTTGTTTGTTGCCCGCCGCGATGGCATCTTCGGTGGTGACGCCGCGCGAGCATCTCGATGCCCCGGCGGTCGCGAATCTTCCGGCGAGCTGGCTGCCGGTGCGGGCGTGGGAAGTGGACCCGCTGGTTCACGTGCATCGTCTGGACGATCCGGCAAACGGCGCTTATTCCCAAGGCCGGACGCTGCGTGGCGGGCCATCGACTGTGGCGCTGAAATGGGTCAACCAAGAGGTCACGATCGAAAATGGACGCACGTTGATCGAAACAATCCTCGCGGATGGCCGGGGCTTGGAATGTGTGCATGAATTGCGTCACAATGCTGGTTCGGATTGCGTGCGGGTCCGCAGCACTGCCCGTAATGCAGGAACTGCACCGATTTCACTCGGGCTGCTCACCTCATTTTCGCTCGGTGGACTCACGCCCTTCGCGGCGGACGATGCGCCGGAGCGTTTGTGGCTGCATCGGTTCCGCAGCAATTGGAGTGCGGAAGGGCGGGCAGGTTGTGAGCGAATCGAGGATTTACATTTGGAGCCATCTTGGGGCGTGCACGGCATTCGTTGCGAGCGCTTCGGCCAAGTCGGGTCGCTGCCGACCAACGGATGGTTTGCACGGGTGGGATTGGAGGATCGCACTGCAGGGGTGACTTGGGCGGCTCAGCTCGCGTGTCCCGGATCTTGGCAAATGGAAATTTACCGTCGCTTCGATCATGTCGCACTTTCAGGCGGGCTCGCGGATCGCGAATTTGGCCACTGGACCAAGACCCTCGCGCAGGGCGAAAGTTTCACCACACCCGAGGCCATCCTCACCGTTTCATGCGGTGGCATCGATCCCGCCTGCGACCGCATCACCGCCCATCTCGACGCCGAGGTGGCTGCCTTGACGCCGGAGAGTGAGCTCAACCTACCGGTCATTTTCAACGAATGGTGCACCACTTGGGGAAATCCGAATCACGAAAATCTCATCGCTCTTGCCGACCGCTTGCAAGGCTCCGGCATCCGCTATCTGGTCATCGATGATGGCTGGGCGGTGAAGCCCGGGCCGGGAATCCAACAAAATGGTGACTGGATTATCGAAGAAGCTCAATTTCCTAACGGCCTCCGCGCCACTGCCGACGCCATCCGAGAGCGCGGGCTGATTCCCGGGATTTGGTTCGAGTTTGAAGTCATCAACGCAGGAGCAAAAGCATGGGAGGAAACTTCTCACCAACTTCATCGCGACGGCCGCCCGCTCCAAGTCGGCAACCGCCGTTTTTGGGAT
>JBDNGL010000288.1:0-9035 GCA_041689285.1 Opitutaceae bacterium | reverse complement strand
GAGCTTGGACGCGCCCGAATCTCCGTTGGTTGACGGTGCCCGATTTTCCTTCGGGATCGCCGCTGCGCGCTTCAATGCCACGCTGGTGGACGGGCTGCTGGCCTCGTTGCAGGCGACTTTCGCCCAGAATGGCGTGGCGCCCGCGCGGGTCGAGGTGGTCCGCGTGCCTGGTTCGCACGAATTGCCTTTTGCCGTGCAACGCTTAGCCGACACCGGCCGGCACGATTGCCTCCTCGCCCTCGGCGTGCTGATTGGCGGCGACACGAACCACCACGAGATGGTCGGCGCGAGCGTTTCCGCAGCCCTGCAGACCATCGCTCTCACCAGCCGCATCCCCGTTATTAACGGCGTCATCGTGGCCGACACCCGCGCCCAGGCCGAGGCCCGCTGCACCGGCGCCATCAATCGCGGCGCCGAGTTCGCCCGCGCCGGGCTGGAGATGGCCGCCTTAAAAAAGAATTTTTCCGCATGAGCAAAGCCCAGTTCGCCCAACGCAAGGACGGCCGCGCCGCCGCCATGCAATATCTCTATGCTTGGAGCCTCAACGCTCCGGCCAACCTCATGGAGGATCTGCGGCTGTTCTTTGAGAACTTGGAGCAGCGCCGCGAGCATTACGCCTTCGGCGAGGAGCTGATCCACGGTGTCATCGCCAACGTGGCCGAGATCGACGCCCGCATCCGCGGCCTGGCTCATAACTGGGAGTTCGACCGGATCGCCCGCATCGATCTCGCGATCATGCGACTGGCGATGTTTGAGATGATCTATCGCAAGGATATCCCGCCGATTGTCTCCATCAACGAGGCCATCGATCTCTCCAAGCAGTTCTCTAACGCCGACGCCAAGCGCTTCATCAACGGCATCCTCGACCGCCTGAAAGACCAGCTCGGCCGCGACGCCCGCAAGGCGGAGTGAGCCAACTGAATGTGGAAATCAGGAAAGTAGGAAAATGAGCGAGCTAGGGCAGCGGGAGTTGAGCAGCCGCGTCATTGAGGCGGCGATTGCCGTGCACAAATCATTGGGCCCCGGCTTTCTTGAATCGGTATACGAAAGCGCTCTTTGCATCGAACTGCGTCAGATGGGCATCACATTTGAGCAACAAAAAGTGGTGGATATTTTTTATCAAGGTGAAGTGGTCGGCCAACACAGGCTGGATCTGCTCGTGGAAGGGGTATTACTGGTCGAGCTGAAGGCCGTGCGCGCCTTGGAGGACGTTTTCTTTGCGGTAGCCCGGGCTCAAATGCGCGCCGCGGATATTGGTGGCGGTCTTATCCTAAATTTCGCCAGCATGCCATTGACCATCAAACGCGTTGGTCCTGGCCTCGGTACCTCTGCTTGATTTTCCAGTCTTTCTGATTTCCACATTTTCAAATCCGATGTTCGGCTTGTTCAAAAAATTCAAAGACGGTCTCGCCAAGACGGTGTCCGCCATCGCGGCCAAGACCCACGGGCTCTTTGGCGGGCGGAAAATCGACGCCGCCTCACTCGATGAACTGGAGGAGGCACTCTACACCGCCGATTTTGGCGTCGCGACCACGGAGGAGATTCTCGGCGAGATCAAGGCTGCATACGCCACGGACCGCGACTTGCAGGGTCGGCAAGCCGCGGAGATCGGCGCCGCCGTGCTCCGGCGCGTGCTGGCCGGAGCCGAGGGGCGGCTGATGCCGGCGGCGGTGGCACCCACCGTCATCGCCATGATCGGCGTCAACGGCTCGGGCAAGACCACCACGACAGCCAAACTTGCATGGATGCTGCAACAGGAGGGCCGGAGTGTGACCGTCGCGGCGTGCGACACCTTTCGGGCTGCCGCGGTGGAGCAGTTAAAAACTTGGGCCACCCGGCTCGACCTCGACCTTGTCGCCAGCCACACCGGGGCGGATGCTGCGGCGGTGGCCTATGATGCATGGCAGGCGGCGAAGACGCGCGGCCGGGATTATCTCATCGTGGACACGGCCGGGCGGCTGCACACCAAGGGCAACCTGATGGAGGAACTGGCCAAGATCCGCCGCGTTTTGCAAAAACATGATGCCGCGGCGCCGCAGCACCGTTGGCTGGTGGTGGATGGATCGCTGGGCAGCAACTCCATCGAACAGGCCCGGGTGTTTCACCAAAGCTTCGGATTGACCGGCCTTATCGTTACCAAGCTCGACGGCACCAGCCGCGGCGGCGCGATTGTGGGCATCTGGCGCGAGCTGAAGCTGCCGATTTACTTTATCGGCTTGGGTGAACAGCCGGAGGACCTGCAGCCCTTCAGCGCGGAGAGCTACGCCAAGGCCGTTTTCGGTCTCGACTAAGAAGACATGGGGCGGGCGGTGAGCGCGTTCGACACCGCAGAGTTGATGATTTGCCACGTGCGCACGGGGAAAAGGTACGGGCAGATGGAGCGCATAAGTCTGCCGCAGCCGCGGGACGGGAATTTCTTCACCAAGTATCCAAGGTAGGTGTTCAACCCATTGAGGCCAAAATCGGTCGGTGATAAAGCCGTCCTCCGCTCTCCGCTTATCATGTCCGCTCAGACCTTTCTTTCATCCGTTTCCTCGATAGCATCCGGGCAGTTACTGTTTCCAACCCGCCTAAAAATCTGCCGCTAGGCCCCCGTCATGCCCCACGATGCACCGGCTGAAAAATTAAATGTGGTGATTCTCTATCACCACCTGAACTACATGCGCCGGGCCATGGCCACCTACCTGCGCTCCGAGCGGGCAGTGGCTGACGAGTTCACACCCAGCTTTCGCGTCTGGCGTATTGATATCGCCCTCGAACCAGCTTTTGCGGAAGAAGCCGAGCGCGACATCGCTGCGGCCGATGTGATCATCTTGGCGGTCAACGGCCGCCAGCCATGTCCAACGGCGTTTCAGCGCTGGAAGGGCGGGCAGGGACAGGCCAGCTGGACGCCGCCCCGCGCGCTCATCGCATTGGTGGATGCGTCCGATGACCCTGCCCCGGCGCCGGAGAGCTGGAGCAGTGTCCTGCGCATGGCCGCGACTCAGCTGCATTCGGATATTTTCGTCTGCCCCGAACCCGACGATACCGGGGCGTCACCCCTAGTCCTCGCTTAGTTTGGGGCAGACGAACACCCGTCCCCCGGCCTCGATTTAAGAAGCTAGGCCGCGCCAACTTAATTTTCTGTGCTCACCGGCTAAGGATTGAGTCCCGTGATGTAGGGTGGTTTTACCGGCGTTACTTCGAAAATTAAATAAGAGAGGCTAACCCCCTTAGTTAGAAGCTAAGGCGAACTGCGGCAGTGATGCTGCGGCCGGGGAGCGGGGCGACATCCTTCAGGAAGGAGGTGTGCACCCGCGCTTCCTGGTCACCGAGATTGGTGCCGCGGACAAAGAGATCCCACACCGTGCGACCGACGACATGCCGGTAGCTGGCGTAGGCGCTGACGAGTTCGTAACGATCAGTGGGCAGTTCGGTGGGGGCCGTGCGTGGCTGGCCGGACACCCACTGCACCTCGCCACCGAGAGCAAACGGTCCCTGGCTCCAGACCAGGCCGGCCTTGGTGCGCGTGGGGGTGATGCGCGGCAGGTGCTCACGGTCTTCGTGATTGCGGCCGCGCACGAAATCGGCGCCGACGATCAAGTCGAGCTGACGCTCGCCATTGCCATGGAGGTGGAATACCGTCTCCAGCTCGGCGCCGTGGAAGCGGGCGTCGCGCTGGATGAAGCGGTAAACGGGCAGGCCGCCCTCTTCGTCATGATCATCGTGGTCATGATGATCGTGGATATCCCAGTGATCATCGTGCGGCACCGCAGTCTCGCCGGTCGGGATTTCGAAGATGAATCCGCTGAAGCGGTTGGCGAAGACTGTGACCGCACCGGTGACGAAGCCGGCGCGTTTGCGCAGGGTCACATCAAGTGCCAGCGAGCGTTCGCGGCGGAGTCCCGGTTCGCCGATTTCGTAGGCGGCCGTCGCGAGGTGCGGACCGTCGGCATATAGCTCCTGCGCGTTGGGGGCGCGTTCGGTACGGGCGAGAGAAGTCGCGAGGATCCACGTGTCGTCCAGTTTCCACACGAGGCCGGTCGAGACGCTCAGCAGGGTGTCGTCGCGCTGGGCGCCGGAGCCGTCACGGAGCGCAAGATCCTGATTCTCGATGCGGGCGCCGACCTGCCAGGTGAAGGGTGCCAGCGCCGCCTCTTCATAGAGAAAGAGGGCGTGAGTTGTCGTGCGCGAGGGCGGCACGAAGGCTTCGTCGCCCTCTGCTTCGAAGTCACTGCGGCCAGCCTGCCAGCCAATCGAGCCGGCGAAGAAGCCGACGGGCTGGTGCAGCAGCTCGATGCGGCCGTCATAGCCACGGTTGCGGAAAATGGTGCCGATCTCGTCGCCTTCCAGCTCGGTGTGCTGATAGCGGGCGGTGCCGAGTTTGAAGCGCGCGCTGCGGAAGGCCCCGAAAGGCTCGGTGATTTCGCCTTGGAATTCCCAGCGCCGCTGACGCAGGTCGATGCTTACGCCATCCTCCTCCTCACTGTGGTTATCGTGATCAACATCGTGGTCGTCCTCCTCATCGCCGCGGTGGCTGTGCGCGCCGGCGGGGATGCCGTAAAGGGAGTCATGCCCGCTGTGCGCGAGCCCGAAGTAGCCATGACGGCCGATCCAGGTCAGGCCGAAGGCGCCGCCTTCGTTGCGCAGGGCAGTGTTGGGGATGCGGCCAAAGACCGGCTCCTCTTCGTGGTCGTCATGATCGTCGTCGTGATGATGCTCGTCCTCTTCGAGCGCTCGGCGTTGGGCGCTTTCTGCAAAGCCGGGAATTTTCACGTCGGCGGTCTGGCGCCGGTAGTAATCGGCGTGCCAAGCCACGCTGCCGGCGGCGCCCTCGAGGACGAGGCCAGTGGATTCCTCCTTGTCGGCGGAGTTGCCGCGCACTTCAACGCGGCCCTGCAACGGGGTGTCGGGGAGCGAGGTGTGGATGCGATGAGTGATGACGTTGACGACGCCACCCACAGCGTTCCCGCCGTAGAGCAGGGCGGCGGGGCCGCGCACGATCTCGACGCGCTCGATAAGCAGCGGGTCGAGCGATACGGCATGGTCGGGACTGATCACTGAGGCATCGGTGGTCCCGAGGCCGTTTTCCAGCACACGGATGCGGTCGCTGGCAAGCCCGCGGATGACCGGCCGGCTCGCGCCGGGACCGAAATAGCTGGAGCTCACACCGGGCTGGCCGGCGAGGAGCTCCCCGAGGGTGGGCACCATGCGCAGATTGAGTTCGCGACCGGCCAGCACACTGGTCGGTTGGGCGAGATCGGCTTGGCTGCGCGCATAGGGCGAGGCGGAGACTACGATGTTTTCCAATGCGAGCGGCTCGTCATGGGTATGACTATGTTCCGCCGGTGGCAGGGTTTGGGCTGCGGCGAACGCGGCGGTGAGGAGATAAAGTGAGGACGAGTGTAAATTGGGCATGGTGTCGGGCTTGACGAAGGTTGGGGACGCCCGAAGGCGTCGTGGTAAATCCGCAGCGCGGTGCGTGCGGATGGGCAAAACCGGCGCCGTTTGGCGTCCGGTGGTCGTTGGGTTCGTCAGGCGACCGGCGGGCCGCGGCCCGGCTTATGCAGGTAGCGCGGGGCCGCCAGGAGTGTCTCCTCGGCAGCGAAAAAAACGGCTTCGTGCCAGACGGCCGGGCGCGTGGAGGGCGCGACAGTCTCGACCGCGAAGGTGACGCCCTGGGCATAAAGCACTACGGCGCAGAGGAGGTCTTCCTCCGGCTGGTCGGGGGCGGATTTTTCCGGGTGCTGATGCCGGGCGCAGCAGGCTGGCGCATCGTCGCTCGCGTGGCCGTGAGCCAAATCATGTAGCGCCGGATTCACTGCCATGAGCCCTAGCGCGAACACCAGCAGCGCGCCGCCTGCCGCCAAAGTTTGGCGAAGGCGTTGGGCGCAGAGGTTGGGTTGGCGAGTGCTCACGAGGGCTTGAAGATCGGCATTATGGCAGACTCGTCAAGGGGGGCTTATTTTGCCCAGCAATTTGACGTTGAACAGCCACCAGTCGCGGCCGCGTTTTTCGATGCGACCGAGCACTTGCTGGCCCGGGGTCAACTGCTCGAACAGCGCGGGCTCGGCCCGGCAGGCGAGCGAATTGGCGCGCATCACGCCGGGAATTTCCTCGATCCGCACCCAGATCAGCTGGCGGCCGGTCTGCACTTGGGAGACCACGCCCTTCATGGCATAACCGCGCACCGCGTTGGCGTCGTCCTCGTCGCAGGGTAGGCACGGTTTGCGGCCGGCGAGGGTGGAGAGATCCGGCAGGGTGAGGAGCTGCGTCTCGAGGGCGGAGGGTTCGGTATCCCGTGTGTAAACGAGTAGGAGCTGCGCGGGTGTGGCGTCGTAGTCTTTGAGGAGCACGAGGCGCGGGAAACCGCTGGCTCGGGCCTGGCTGGATGAGGCGAGGAGCACCGGCGGGCCGATTGCGTCGGCCGGAGAAATCCGGCGCAGATATATTCCCGCTTCCTTGTCACCCGCGGCTTCCAGCCAAGTGACGAGGCGTGAGCCATCGCGCAGCAAAACGGTGTCCACCCGCCCGACGGGATCGCCCAGATCGAGCCGCTGTGGCTGGAGCCAGCGCGTGCCGGCATCGGGTGACAGCGCGGCGAGCACGCGCGCCTCGTCACCGGCGGCGGTGAACCATGCTGCGGCCACCGTGCCCCCGACACTGGTGAGTTTCGGGCCATTGACCGGGCAGCCATAAATGCGCCAGTCGTCCGCGCTGAGCACGTGAGGTGTTTCCCAGGCGTTGCTGCGGAACCGTGCGCTATAGATATCACGCACTTCCCCTTCGCGCCGGGCGCGGTAGGCGACGAGCACACTACCGTCGGGGAAGGCCGTGAGGGTGGTGGGACAGCAGTCACACACGGAGCCGTCAATCAATTGGTCAGGTCCCGTGCCACCGAGCACGCGACCGTAGAGTCGCATCGGGGCGTTAGCTTCATGCTTGCCACGACCATCAAGCCACACGGCCAAGATCCTGCCATGGGTGATTGGCTGGAGGGAGACGAATTCCACCTTGTCGCTTTCGCTGGTCAATCGTGCCGCATCGCTCCACGTGACGCCGTCGTCATTGCTCTGGCGAAACCAAGCCTGATAACCGGTGCGGTGGTGATGTTCGCCGTGGCCGTGGTCATCCGAAGGGTTGTTAACGAACCAGACGGCGGTGAGCCGACCGTCAGGCTGCGCGGCTAAGACGGGCGTGTCGGCCCAGTTGACGAACCAATCGTGTCCAGCAGCGACTGCGCGCACCGGACCCCAAGCCGCCGTGACTGGATCAAATTTCGCCGCGTGTAGCGCGGTTTCGCCCGGGGTTTTCGGCTCCAGCCAGCTTAGCCAGACCGAGCCATCAGCCCCGCGGGTCAGCCCCGGGCCGCTGGCAGCGTGGCCGGCGGGCGTGTGAAGGGGGGTGCTTTGCAGCGGGTAGGAGGTATTCGCCGGGGCTGACCAGGCGGTCACGGCCAAGACCAGCCCGCAAAACAAGCGACGTGTCATGGCTAAAAGATTTGCAGGAATGGTTCCTTTGCCAAAGAGCCACATGACGAAGCCTCCGGCGGACAGGCCGGTGCGGTGTGCGGATGCTGGTGCTTACCGCGCGGCATGGGTTTCCGCAGGCGTCTCCTTGCCGGGCGGGAGTGGTTGGTAGTTTTGGTCGGTGATGACGATGTCCTCCAGCCGCCAGCGGCCGCGGCTGCCATACATGGTGGCGGTGAGGAAGGTGCCGGGCGTGAGCTTGGGCCAGTCGGCTTCAGGCACGGTAAAGGCCATGGTCATCGCTTTCATGAAGTCGGGAATTTCCTCGTGGCGGACCATCACGAGCTTGCGGTCCTCCAGCACGCGCGTGACTTCGCCACGCAGCGCGTGGCCGGTTTCAGCGGTGGTGACCAGCGGGGTCAACAAACCGAGCATTAATAACAGTCGGGTAATCATGGTAGGATAGGTAATCATAGACTCCACTTCGCGCAAATCTCAAATGAGCGCGGATCGCCGAGGCGAGCCATCGTGGTGCCGGCGACGGGCTCGTAAACCGCATCGCTGAGGTTGCGGCCGCGTAGGGTGTAGGTAGTCCGACCGCGGGTGTAGCTCACGCCGGCGTCGAAGGTGGTGTAGGCGTCGGTGATGACGGAGTTGTGGATATTGGCGAAGCGGTCGCCGACATGACGCAGCCCCGCGTTGACCGCAAAGCCACCCGGCAGGCGTTTGTGCACGAAAAGTCCACCGACCCACTCAGGGATGTTCGACGGACGGTTGCCCGTGCGGTCGATGATGCCGACCCCAAGGTTCTGGGCAAATTCGCCATACCAAGCGTCGGTCCAAGCAAGGTTCAATTCGATCCGCCAAGTCGGATCGGGCAGGATCGCAACTGCGAACTCCACACCACGCGAGTTCTGCGTGCCGATCTGTTGGCTGATGCGGAGCCCGGTGGCGGGGTCGAGCGTGGACGAAAGGATATCGTTTTTCTCGATGTCGAAGAGCGCGAGGGTGTAATCGACCTTGCCCGCGGCGACGGTGCCCTTGGCGCCGACCTCGAACTGGCGGCCGGTCTGGAGCGCGAAGTCGTTCGACGAGGCCGTGAATGCCACGAGTTGTGTGGTGGGCTCCGCGGCGCGACTGTAGCTGGCGTAGAGGTTGACGTCTTTGGTCACGCTCCACACGAGGCCGCCGCGCCCGGTCCAAGGCGTATCGCGCTTGTTGTAGGTGGCGAAGGTCGTGGTGGGTGTGACGAGGGTGTCGCGCTGTAGGTTGATCTCGTCGCGGCGCAGACCGACGATGAGCTTAAACTCCGGCGTCAGGTCGAGGGCGTTTTCAAGGTAGAGGGCGCCGGTCTGGATGACGATGCGCGAGTGTTTCTCAAAGCGGTTCGGATCCCCAGGGCCAGTGGCCTGGTTCGGATCGATGAGGCTCACACTGGAGGCGGTGGTCACGTAGCCAAATGGCGTGCCGCCGCGGGTGAGGTCGTTGCGCTCGTAAAAGCCGCCGATGAGGAAGCGGTTATTCCGACCGGCGAGAGTCCTGCGATGGCTGAGGTCGAACCGGTTGCCCGTGAGGACATCGTCTCGG
>JBDNGL010000287.1:0-14578 GCA_041689285.1 Opitutaceae bacterium | reverse complement strand
ACTCCTTCTGGCGGCGCTTTGCCGAGATTCCCAACGTCGTCGCGATCAAGCTGGCGCCCTTCAACCGCTACCAGACGATTGATGTGATGCGCGCGGTGGCCGAGGCGGGCCGTGATGATATCGCGCTCTACACCGGCAACGACGACAGCATCGTGGTGGATCTCTTCACGCCGTTCACGTTCGACGTCGGTGGGAAGAAAGTCACGCGGCGCATCGTCGGCGGGCTGCTCGGTCACTGGGGCGTGTGGACCCAGGCAGCGGTGAAGCTACTCAACGACATCAAGGCGGCGCGGCAAAACCCACAGCTCGACGTGCAGTGGCTCGATACGGCGATCGCGGTGACGGATATGAACGCGGCGCTGTTCGATTCTGCCAACAAGTTCGCCGGCTGCATCCCGGGCATCCTGGAAATCCTGCGTCGGCAGGGGCTGGTGCCCTCGGTCCATTGTCTCAATCCGCACGAGGTGCTTTCGTCAGGGCAGGCCGAAGAACTCACGCGGGTTTGCCGGGCCTATCCTCACCTGATCGACGATGATTTTGTGGCGGCCAACCGCGACCGCTGGCTGGCCTGATCCGATGAAGTGTCATTCTAAGCGCAGCGAAGAATCATTCAGGAAAATTACCGCCGAACTCGGGCGTGGCTTCTTCGCTGCGCTCCGCATGACAGAATAAAATGCGATGAGTGTTGCCCAACGTTTTCCCACTCCTTCCACCTACGAGGAACTGCTCGCGCAAATGGTGGCGCATAATACGGTCAATCCGTTTTTCGGCGGGCCGGCGGGTGGCGAGGCCGCGCTGATCGCGCATCTGGAAACGCTGGCGCAGGGGTGGCGACTGAAGACGCGCCGCTGTCCCGTGCCGGGCGGCGGGGAGAATCTGCTAATCACTTGCGAGGCATCGTCGGCGGCACCGTGGCTGATCTTTGAGAGCCATCTCGACACTGTGAGTGTGGCCGGGATGAGCGTGGATCCGTTCCAGGTGAAGGTGGAGGCCGGCCGGATTTATGGCCGCGGCACATGCGACACGAAGGGCTCGGGGGCTGCAATGTTCTGGGCGCTACAGGAATATGCCCAAGGTCCGTCCCGACCGCACAATGTCGCGATGGTCTTTGCTGCGGACGAGGAGGCGCGCATGACCGGGGCGCAGGCTTTCGCGGCGGGTGAATTGCGGGAGTTTCTGCCGCAACTGCGGTGCGTCATCGTGGGCGAGCCGACGATGATGAAACCGGTCACGGCTTCCAACGGTGTCATCCGTTGGAAAACCATCGTGCGGGGCCGAGCCGCGCATTCGTCGGTGCCGACTAACGGCCGTTCGGCGATTTCCGCAATGCTGCGGGTGGTCGAGGCTTTGGAGTCGAACTATGTGCCGACCGTGACCAAGAGCCATCCGCTGACCGGGCGTGCGGCGCTGAGCGTAAATGTCATCCGTGGTGGCACGCAGGTGAACATCATTCCGGAGTATTGCGAGATCGAGTGCGACCGGCGCACGGTGCCCGGCGAGACAGCCGAGCAGGTGTTCGCGGAGCGCGATGCGGTCCTGCAAGGCCAGGCCGTCGAACATACCGATCTCTACGTGGTGCCGGCGATGGGCGCTGAACTTTCGCGCGACTATCTGCCACGACTGCAGGCGGTATTGCAGGCGCAAGGGCTTGAGGGCACCCCGCAGGGCGCGCCGTATGTCACCGACGCGAGCCATTACGGGGCGGCCGGTGCGCCCTCCATCGTGCTGGGCCCGGGGCATTTTGCTCAGGCCCACACCAAGGATGAATGGGTGGCGCAGGAGCAGCTCGCCTTGGCGGCGAAGGTTTATCTAAATTTGATGGCCGCTGGCTAAGCACCTGGCCGAAAACCTTGCTCGTGGTGGGTTCCCGTCCCTGCGAACTGCGCCCCGGCCCGCAGGGACGCGGGCCCTCCAAATTCCTCAGGCCGCTCTTTGGGGTGGCGGTTATTCGGATAGGTTCTAAACCACCGATTCCGTTTGAGCCTGCCAGCTAGGAACACAGACTACCCGCATGAAACTCCTCGTTGACGATACCCGCACGCTGAAACCCGAAGCCGCCCAACAGAACTGGGTCATTCTCCGGAAGGGCGAGGATCTACCTCAGTGGATCGCCCAGCACGGTTGGCCCGAAGCCGTTGCCCTCGACTATGACCTTCAGACCGGCACGGGTTCGTGGGACGGCGGTCGCACGGCCCGCTGGCTGCGTGAGCATTGGGAAAACGAGGAGCACAAGCCCGGCGAGCAGTTTCCGCAGTGGGACATCCACAGCCGCAACCCAGCGAACAACGAGGAAGTCATGCAGATCCTCGCTCCGTTTGCTGCGCGCCGCGTGCCGAAGCTTGCGCCGATCCAGCATCACCAGTGAGCGAACCGCCCGACGTCCGCCGTTCTTTGGATGCCGCGCTCGGTGCACATCGTGCTGGTGACAGCGCGGCGCTGGCGGTCTGGCTGCGCGGGCATCTCTTCGGGCATATTCTGCCTTTCTGGACTCAGCATGGCTTCGATCCGGCCGGCGGGCTTTGCACCTGTGTCAGCGATGCCGGGGAGATTCTTAGCCATGAAAAATGGCTATGGAGTCAGTGGCGCGCGGTCTGGGTATTTGCGAGGATTTACAACTCGCTGGACCACGATCCCGTCTGGCTGGAGCGCGCTCGTAGCATCGCGGAGTTCTGTCTCGCGCATGGCTGGCTGGAGAAGGAACAAGGCTGGGCGCTGTTACTTGAACGCGACGGCAGCGTGCGGCGCGGCCATGAAAGCATCTACACGGATGCCTTTGCGGTTTACGGGCTCGGGGAGCTTTACCGTGCGACCGGCGCGGCGCACCACCGCGATTGGGCACAGCGCACGGCGGAGGCGACGCTCACACGATTGACACAGTCTTACGACCGGCTGCCGCATTTTCCGTATCCGATCCCGGCCGGGGCGAAACCACAAGGCATCCCGATGGTTTGGTCTCATATTCTGGCAGAACTGGGCACGATTCTTGGTGAGAAGAAATATCTCCAAGCGGCCCGGCAACTCGCGGATGAGTTTTTTGCGCATCACTACGACGCGACCGCTGATTGCGTGCGAGAGTTCGTGCGGCAGGCCGGTGGACGCTATGAGGGGCCAGAAGGCAAAGTTGTGGTGCCGGGTCACGTGATTGAGAATATGTGGTTCCAGCTCGATGTGCTGGCGCAAGCCGGTGGCGAGCCGGCCCGCGCGGTCGAGGCTCACCGGCTGACCCTGCGGCATCTCGACCTCGGCTGGGATCGCGACTTTGGCGGCCTGCGGCTGGCCGTGAATTTCGATGCCAGCGAGCCGGTGGCGTGGAACTTTGCCGACACCAAGCTCTGGTGGCCGCACACCGAAATTATGATTTCCGTCCTGCGCGGCTGGCAGGACACGGGGCAGATCGTATTTTTGGATTGGTATGAAAAAGTGTGGCGGTTGTGCCGCGACCATTACGTGGACTGGGAGCACGGCGAGTGGCGGCAAAAACTGCATCGAGACCTCACGCCGATGGTCGGAGTGGTCGCCTTGCCGGTGAAGGATCCCTTCCACCTGCCGCGCAGCCTGATTTTACAAATTGAGCGATTGGAAGGATTGGGTTTGGACAAGCGCGGGTAGGCCGATTGGATGGCCGCACCTACGATGAAACTCGGCCTCGGACTCTATCACCACCAGCTCAACGACGACTATTTTCGCTTTGCCGCGCAGGCCGGCTGCGAGGCGCTGGTGATCCACCTGGTGGATTATTTCAACCAAGGCGGGGTCAACACCGCGAAAGATCAGCCAACCGGCGACCTCGCTGGCTGGGGTCGGGCGGGTGATCCGGACAAGCTTTGGGAAGAGGATTATATGCGCGAGGTGGTGCGGCGCGCCGGCGCGTATGGCTTGAAGATCGCGGCGATTGAGAATCTTGATCCGGCGCACTGGTCGGACGTGCTCCTCGACGGTCCGCGCAAGGCGGAGCACCTTGAGAACATCAAGACGATCATCCGGCGGGTCGGCGCCGCCGGTATCCCGTGTATCGGTTACAATTTCAGTCTCGCGGGGGTGGCCGGCCGGGTGCGCGGGACCTTCGCACGCGGGGGGGCCGAGGCCGTGGGCATGGAGGGCCCGGTGGACGATCCGGTGCCGGCGGGCATGGTGTGGAACATGCGACTGGGTGAGCGGGTGGGGCCCGGCACGATGCGGCCCTGCACTTCCGAAGAATTATGGCGGCGCCTGCAGGATTTTTTGACGGCGGTGCTGCCAGTGGCAGAGGCCAGCGGCGTGGTGCTGGCGGCGCATCCCGACGATCCGCCGATGCCGACGATCCGCTCGACCCCGCGACTGGTTTACCAGCCGCAGCTCTACCAAAAACTCATCGACCTCGCGCCGAGCCCGGCCAACCGGCTCGAGTATTGCCTCGGTTCGTTGGCGGAGATGACCGAGGGTGATCTTTATGAGCACACCGAAAATTACGCCCGGCAGGGGCGCATTGGTTACGTGCATTTTCGCAACGTCCGCGGCAAGGTGCCCACCTACAAGGAAACCTTCGTGGACGATGGTGACATCGACATGTTGCGCATCGTGCGGATCCTGCACCGGAATAATTTTCAAGGCGTGATCATTCCCGACCATGCCCCGCAGATGACCTGCGCCGCGCCTTGGCACGCTGGTATGGCGTTCGCACTCGGTTACATGCGCGCGGCGCTGCAAACCGTCGCGCAAGACAGCAAAGCCACTGCATCATGAGCCCACCCTCAATGTTTTCACTCCAAGGCCAGACGGCCCTCGTTACTGGCGGTGGCACCGGCATCGGATTAGCGGTGGCCAAGTGTCTCGTCGCCGGTGGTGCGAGGGTGATTGTGGCCGGGCGGCGCGAGCAGGAACTGGCCAACGCGGTCGCCGAGATCGGGCCGCAGGCCTCTGCTCAGGTGCTTGATGTTACAGATCTGGCTTCCATCCCCGCAGCCATGGCGAAAGTCCGCGCGGCCCATGGTCCGGTGGGAATTTTGGTCAACAACGCCGGTATAAATCTCAAAAAGCCGTTCGTTGAGACCAATGATGCGGAGCTCATTTCTATCCTGCAGACGAATGTCGTGGGCGCCAATGCACTGACGCATGCGCTGCTACCGCAATTACGAGAGAGCGGGACGGGCTCGGTGGTGTTCATCAGCTCGATGGCGGCGCTGTTTGGCATCCCGAAGGTCACGGCCTATTCCATTTCGAAGGCGGCGCTGACCGGGGCGGTGCGGGCACTCGCGGTGGAACTGGGGGCGGACAATATCCGCGTGAATGCGGTCGCACCCGGCTGGATTGACACCGAGATGTCGCGCCGCGCCTTCGCGGGCGACCCAGCGCGCAAGCAAAAGATTCTGGAGCGCACCGCACTGGGGCGACTCGGCGACACGACCGACATCGGCTGGACCGTAGCTTGGCTTTGTTCCCCGGCGGCAAAGTTCGTGACCGGCACGATCATCCCGGTGGACGGCGGCGCGAGCATCGGGTTCTGAATATTGCGCGCTTGACGGCGGGCCGGAATAACGAAGGCCTGTTAAGCATGGCGACGCCCACCGAGGAAAACTTCAACGACTACAAACAGGCCGAGATTAAAGCGCTTGAGCTCATGCGGGCGATGCAGGCCGTGAGCGCGAAAAAGAATGACATCGAGCTCGCGCTGCTGGTGGCCGTCTTTGAGCTGCACAAGGGCAATCTGCCGGCCTCCACGGTCGGTGCCATCGTGCAGGGTCATCTCAAGCAGATCATCCCCTACTACGAGGCAAAGGCGAAGCCTACGGCGTAGCGAGACTCAGCCAGTCGTGCGTGTCGGGAGTGCGAGCACGAAGGTGGCGCCGCCAGCGGGGGCGTCTTCGTAGCGAATTTCTCCGCCAGCGTGCCGGGCACAGCATTGGGCGAGATAGAGACCGAGTCCGTGGGTCGATTCGCCGCCGGTGGCGGGCGTGCCGAGGGTGGCGAACTTATCGAAAAGGCGACTGCGCTGGGCCGGTGCGATGCCCGGACCGGAATCGCTGACGAGAATTTCCACGCCAGTATTCACCGGTGCGGCGGTAAGGGTGATCTGTCCGCCGCGCGGGGTGTATTTCACGGCATTGGAAAACAGGTTTTCCACGGCCCGTTCAATTTGCAGAACCGGGCCGTGCCAACCGCATGAGGTCGCGGGTAACGTGACCTCCACACGAAGGCCCTTGGCCTCAAGATCATTGGCGTGGGCGTGCTGCACGGCAGCGAACAGGACGCCGAAATCAACGTCGGCCAGCTTGGACCACAGCGTGCCGCTTTCTATCGCCTCCAAATCGAGAATGGCGCGGGTGAGGTCGAGCATCTGGCGGTGCGAACTCAGGAGGTCATTGGCAAGCTGTGTGACGTTAGCTGAATCCCTAGGATTAGCGGCGAGCTCTTCCGTCAGCTCTAGCGCGGTGGCGAGCGGACCGCGCAGGTCGTGGACGATAAGGCCGATGATGTCGGATTTCTGGCGGTTCAGGGTTTCAAGACGGCGGTTCTGCTCCTGAATCTCCGCGGTATAAGTTTCCGCCTCCTCGCGTCGCTTCCGCTCATGGGCGGCGTCGCGTTGGGCCTGCTCCGCATCAAAGGCGATTTTCAGGCGCTCGATACGTCGCTTGGATTCATCCTTCTGCACCTGCTGTTGCAACTTGGCGGAGGCCTTGAGCTCGTCATAGGCCTCGGCGTGCCGCCCAGCGGCTTGGCGCACCCCGGCCAGATATTCACGGGCGCGGGCCTCGAGATCAGGCGCTTTAGTGGCGATAGCGAAGGTAAGGGCGGTCTCAAGTTCGGTTTGGGCGGTATCGAGATTGCGCGCAGGATTTTTTTCAGCAGCCAGCCACATGCCGAGATTTAGCCGGTGGAAAAAGCGCAGCTCATGCGAGGCCTCGGAGTGAACCAAAGTGGCAACCTCATCAAGGGTGGCCTTGGCTTCGGGGAAGCGGCCCAAATCGCGCTGCACGCCCGACAGGCTGCACAGGGTGAGGGCGAGGCTCCAGTGGTCACCGAGCTCCTTTTTACCGGCGGCGGCTTGAATGAAAAGTTCGGCGCTTGCCGGCAGGTCGCGCCCGAGATCCCAACTGGTCTGGGCGATGTTATGACGGTTCTGGGATAAAAACTGCAGGTTGGAGATTATGCCCGGTTTGGTCACCAGATCGCGGTAGACTTTAAGCGCGCCTTCCTGATCACCCTGCGAGTGCATGACCATGGCGATGTTGGCCGTGGCCCCGCAGCGGCCGCGTTCGTCACTGTTCGCCTCGGCATTGCGGATGGAGTCGTGAAAATATTCGATCGCGGCCCGGTCGTCGCCGAGTGCGTGGTGGATCAGGCCAAGCAGGTTGAGGCTGCGCGTGATCGTCTCCTGATCGGCGATCTCCCGGCCCAAGGCAAGGGCAGTGCGGGTATCCTGCTGTGCGTCCGTGTGGCGGGAATCCCGATGGGCGTGGGTGGCGCGTGCCAGCAACGCACAGCACCGCGGCAGGCGATCTTCCGGACCGGCTTCGGCCAAGACTGTATCCGCCAACCGTCGCGAGGTGGCGGAATCGCTGCGCACCAAGGCTTGTGCCTGCCGGGCGCGCTCAAGGAGTGAGGAAGCTGACGGGTCGGAATGCGGCATTAACGGACTCCTTCATTCAGGAGTTCCGTGAGCGATTCAAGCGGGTCTTTTACCCTTCGATTTCAGCCTCAAGCCGGGATTCGTTCGCCCAGCAGACGAGCGGGGAGGAAAAGCAGGGCTTTCACGAAGGCGAACAACGCGGTGAAGCAAACTCCGATCAGACGGAAAGGGAGGGCAAGCAGCCAGACAAGCGGGGCGAGCATAAGTGCCAGCAACGCCAGCGGCCATGAGACGGCGAGCAATAGACACCAGAGCAGGAATATACCGACGGTTTTCATGGAGAAGCTACCACTACAACCCGGCGAAGACGGCAAAGTTACAATATTTGCGCCCGGTGCGGGGGCGAATGTTTGAACCGAAGCGACCTGACGTGCGACCTTGTGGGTGCAAGCGATGAACCCAGAGCCAAAACAAGTCCTCACCGAGCTGTTGGTGTTAGAAGCGCAGGGCGGGAGCGAATCCGCCTTCCGGCGATTGCACGAGCTCTGGCGAGCGGATTTGCGCCGGCTGGCCTTGGTGCGCGTGGAGCGACCGGTTGTGGCCGATGAGGTGGTGGCGGAGGTCTGGCTGGATATTGCCCGCGGGCTGCACCGGCTGGATGATCCCGCGCGTTTTCCCGCCTGGGCCTTTCGGATCGTAGAACGTCGCGGCACCGACTGGGTGCGACGGCGCAGTCGGGAGCGAAGGCACGAGGCCTCGGTCGCCAAGGAGGCCGAGACACTGTCGCCGGTTGCGGTGGAGAGTCCGCTGGCCGAACCGGCGGATGAAATTCTACGGCTGCGTGCCGCCATCGCCCGGCTCCCGGTGGAACAACGCGAGCTGCTGCACCTGTTCTACGAACTCGGGCGCAGCGTCGCCGAGATCGCGGAGATCCTCGGGCTCGCACCCGGCACAGTGAAATCCCGCCTGTTTTCCGTCCGTGAAATCCTGAAACAAAAACTCGAAATAAAATCCCATGAATGACATCGACCGACAGATTCAGGCCGCCCTGCGCGGCGACAACAGCGGGGCCGACGTGCCCAACATCGCCGAGGAAGTGCTCGGCGCCTTCCGTGGACGGCACCGTGTGCTGACCACGTTGGTCTTCATCTTCAGCTTCGTGCTCTTCCTCGGTGCGGTGTGGGCCGGAATGAAGTTTTATGAGTCCGCACCGGATCTGACCCTGCAATTGCGCTGGGGTGGACTGACGCTGCTGCTCGTGCTGATGGTCAGTTTCATCAAGGTCTGGTTCTGGACCGAGATGCAAACCAACCGCCTGCTCCGCGAGATCAAGCGCATGGAATTGCGACTGGCGGTGCGTGAACCACAAAAGTTTGGCCACGGCCTCACCACTTGACGACAGTTACGCCCAGCACTAGAAAAACCATCCCGGTTGCGACCAGCAGGAGCATGAGTTTCGCGATCCAGCGCAACCAAGCGCCGAAGGAAATGCCGGCGATGCCAAGGATGCCCATCAGGATGCCGCTGGTGGGCGTCGCGAAATTGCACAGGCCGTCGCCCAACTGGTAGGCAACCACGGCGGCTTGCCGCGGGATCGAGAGCAGGTCGGCGAGCGGGGCCATGATGGGCATGGTGAGCGCCGCCTGACCGCTGCCGCTGGGGACGAGAAAATTCAGGCAGAACTGCACACCGAGCATGATCTGCACCGATACGATGGCTGGTAGATTGCCGGCACCCTGACTGAGGGCGTGCAGCACGGTGTCCACAATCCGGCCTTCCTGCATTACCAGAAGGATGCTTTTGCTCAGGCCGATGAGAATGGCGGCGCCGACCATCTCGCGCGTGCCGCTACTGAAGGCGCGGGCGGCGGCGTTGGGCCCGAGCCCGCCGATGATGACGGCGGCGAAGCCGATGCCCAAAAACAGCGCGGCGATCTCTTCGATATACCATTCCCAGCGGGTCACGCCGACCACGAGGACGATGAGTCCGGCAATGAAGAGGGCGAGGACGCCGAGCCGCCGGCCGGTGAGCGCGTGATCGCCCTCGTCAATTGCCACGGGGAGCGTATCCGCGAGCTCCGGCGTGCGCTCAATTCTCGCGGCGTAACGCATCACGTAGAGGATGGCGATGAGCGTGAGCGCGGCCCACAGCACCATGCGAAAACCCCAGCCGCTAAAGACGGGCAAACCGCTCAAGCCTTGGGCGATGCCGACGGTGAAGGGATTGAAGGCCGCACCGGCAAAACCGACGCCGGCGCCGATGAACGGAATGGCGACACCCACGATGGGATCCCAACCGAGACGCTTGGCGAGTGGGATCGTGATCATCAGAAAGACCAACACTTCCTCACTCATGCCAAAGGTGTTTCCGCCGAGGGAAAACGCGACCATCAAGGCGGGAATGACGAGACGCTTGCGCGCGGGTTGATCGCCCACGACCTGCACGACCCAGAGTAACAAGGCCGTGATGGCGCCGGTGGCGTTGATCACCGCAAAGACGCCGCCGATGAGCAGCACGAAGCCCATGATGAGCGCAGCTTGGGGGTCGGTGAAACCCTTGAGTGGTGCGGTGAAAAAGCCGTGCCATGGCACGGGGCTCGCCTCGACGGGGTGGTAGGTGCCGGGCACCACGACCGTGCGTGGACCCTCTTCGCGGCGCTCAAATTCGCCCGCCGGCACGATCCAGGTGAGCCCCACCGCCAGCAGCAGAACAGCCAGGATGATCAGCAGGGCGTCGGGGGTGCGGGTGATCGGCTCGGGCGGCATGCGGGCAGCGGTTTAATCGGTGGCGTAATACACACCCTTCAACGGATGGATATCCAGAAGCACATCATGCCAGCCGCGGACCCGCGAATCGACCAGGTTTTTGGAAGTGTAGTAATAGAGCGGCATGATCGGCATCTCCTCCGCGATGATGGCCCCGAGTTCATGGAACAGGTTTACCCGCGTAGTGCGGTCGCCCTCGCGCGCCACGCGCGCAGCGATCTCGTCGTAGCGGGCGTTGGAAAAACCGGAGTTGTTGTTGCCCGCGCCAGTGAGGAGCAGATTGGAAAATACGGTGCCGTCGTTGTAGGACGCGACCCAGCCGGCACGGGAGATATCGTAGTTACCCTGCCGTCGGTTGCCGAGGTAAACCTGCCACTCCTGGTTGCTCATGCGGATATCGATGCCGAGATTGACGCGCCACATCTGTTGCACGGCTTCAGCGATGGCCCGGTGTGCCTCGAGAGTGTTGTAGAGAATTTCCAGGCGGGGGAAACCACGGCCCTCGGGAAAGCCAGCCGCGGCCAGCAAACGACGCGCCTCGGCCAGATCCTCCGTGAAGGCGGGGGCGGGCCGGTTGTCCAAGGTGCCGGGATGCAGCAGACTGTAGGCGGGGGTCTCACCGGCCTGGGTCACGCTCTTCACGATGGCGGCGCGGTCTACCGCTAGGCTGAGGGCGCGACGCACGCGGGGATCGTTCAGCGGCGGGCGATTGACGTTGAACTCGTAATAATAGACGGCGAGGAAGGGCGCGACCCGCAGTTCGGGGGACCCGGCGGCCTGCATCTTTGGGATGAGGTGCGAGGGCACGGTGTTGGTGACGTGCAACTGGCCGCTGCGGAAGGCGCGCTCCTCGGTGTCGGCGGATTCGATGGGGAACCAGCGGATGCCGTTCAGCTTCACCGCCGCGCGATCCCAGTAGTGAGGGTTTGGCTTCATCTCGATGTGGCTGTTGCTGCGCCACTCGGTCAGGATGTAGGGGCCGTTGCCCACGAGTTTGCCGGGTCGCGTCCACTGGGTGCCGCGTTGGTCCATTTCCCCGTGCTTTTCGATGGTGGCGCGGTGGACCGGGCTGAAGGTGTTGTGTGTCAGCAGGCCGAGTAGATAGGGCACCGGGTGTTCGAGTTCGACCCGGAAGGTGTGGTCGTCGAGTGCCCGGATGCCGACCTCCTCCCAAGGCTTGGTGCCCGCGTGAAAGGCCGTCGCGTGGCGGATGGGTTCGTAGAGGTAAGTGTAGCGGTTGCCTAGTTTGGGCGAGAGCACGCGGCGCCAGCTGTAAACGAAATCGTGGGCGGTGATAGGGTCGCCGTTGGACCACCGGGCATCACGACGCAGGTAAAACGTGTAGGTGCAGCTGTCGTCGGAAATTTCCCAACGTTCGGCCACACCGGGGATGACCGTGAGGTCCTCCGGGGCGTAAACCGTCAGGCCCTCGAACAGCGCGCTGGTGAGCCGGTATTCCGGCATACCGGTCGTGATATGCGGATCGAGATCCTCTGGCTCGGTGCCATTGCCGATGAGCAGGACCCCCTCCCGGAGGGCTTTGTCGGCATTGGACTCCGAGCGGCTGCAGCCGCTGCAGAGTGCCAGCAAGGTCAGAACGGCAATAAACCAACTCCGATGGAGCCGGTGCGGGCGACGGTGCGTAAGCATGCCCCAATGCAGGGCGGGCGGGGCCGCAAGGCAATGCCGGTTGCAGGCGCGGCAGCGATTTTTTGGCAAGGCCTCGGGCCACTCACAGCGCGAGCGCGGGCATGGGTGCTTGGGCGCGGCTCTCGGCTACTCGGTCACGAGGCCGCTAGTAAAAGGCGTCGTTACTTTGATCGTCGCGGGCTGGCTCCTCGGTTTGATCGACACTGCATTCGGACGCCTAAAGTCAGGTAGGGCCGTGGTCAACCGATCCACGTTCTAGCGTTGTAGAACAATTGCATCCACGGCGAATCTTCGCCCCACGCGGGCAGGCCGTAGCTCATGCACGCGCTGCGGAAAACGCGTTCGGGATGCGGCATCATGATGGTGACGCGGCCGGTGGTGGTAGTCAGGGCGGTCATGCCGAGAGGTGAGCCGTTGGGGTTGAGCGGATAGTGCTCGGTGATGGCGTGGTGGTTGTCCACGAAGCGGCCGGCGACCAATCCGGAGGTGCTGAAGGTCTCGGCGGCGGCGCGCCCGGCAAATTCCGTATAGCCTTCGCCGTGCGCGACAGCGATCGGGATGACGGCGCCGGTCATCCCTCTGAAGAGGATACTTGGGCTCGGTTCGATTTTCACGGAAACGTAGCGACCTTCGTAGCGTTCGCTTTGGTTTTGCACGAAGCGCGGCCAGGCTTCGGCACCGGGGATGATGGACTTGAGGTTGCTCATCATCTGGCAGCCGTTGCACACGCCGAGCCCGAAGGTGTCTTCCCGGGCAAAGAATGCGGCAAATTCCGCGCGGGCGCGTTCGTGGAAGAGAATGCTCTTGGCCCAGCCTTCGCCGGCGCCGAGCACATCGCCGTAGCTGAAACCACCGCAGGCGGCCAGACCGCGGAAAGCCTGCAGACTCACGCGGCCGCTGAGGATGTCGGTCACGTGCACATCCACGGCGCGGAAACCTGCGCGGGTGAACGCGGCGGCCATCTCGACCTCGCCGTTGACGCCCTGCTCGCGGAGGATCGCGATCTTCGGTAGGCGGGCTGAGGGCTGAATACTGAACGTTGAGGGCTTGATTTCGAAAGTCAGTTTGGGGGTGATGCCCGGGTTCTTGGGGTCGAGCCGTAGAGCGTGCTCCTGATCGGCGGCTTGGGGGTTGTCGCGGATTTGCGCGAGGCGGTGTGTGACGTCGGACCAGACGGCGCGGAGGGTGAAGAGATTTTCTTCGAACAATACCTTGGCGCTGCGGGTGACGCGGAAAGTATGCGTGGCATTGAGCCGGCCGATGCGGGACACGCAGGCCTTGAGGCCGTGCTCGCGGCAGGCGAGCACCACGTCGTCAAGGTCGGTCGCGCGCACTTGGATGACGGCGCCCAGTTCTTCGTTGAAGAGCGCGGAAAAGGCCTCGTGGCCGTTGGGGAGCTCCAGATCGACACCGACATGACCGGCAAAGGCCATCTCGACCGCCGTGGCCAGCAGGCCGCCGTCGGCGCGATCGTGGTAGGCGAGCAGTTGCCGCTCGCGACCCAGTTTTTGGATGACTTTCCAGAAGTTTTTCAGGTCGGTCGCGCTGTCCACATCGGGCGTGGCTTCGCCCATCTGCGAGACCACCTGCGCGAGAATCGAACCCCCGAGACGATTCTGGCCGCGGCCGAGGTCGATCAAGAGGAGGACGGTATCCCCGATCTCTTGTAGCGGCGCATTGGGTGTGCGCCCATGCGCGCGGGCGTCGTCAAGCGACGCCCCTACAGGATCGTGGCGAAGCTGCGGCGTCAGGGTCTGCCGAATGTCGGCGACGGGTGCGAAGGCCGAGATGATGAGTGAGATGGGGGCGGTGACGCGCTTCGATTGACCGTCTTGCGACCAGACCGTGGACATGCTCATCGAATCCTTGCCGACGGGGATGGTGATGCCGAGCGCGGGGCAGAGCTCCATGCCGACGGCCTGCACGGCGGCGTAGAGATCGGCGGCATCACCGGGAACAGCCGGGGCAGCCATCCAGTTGGCGGAGAGATTGACCTTACCGAGATCGCCGATCTGAGCGGCGGCGAGATTGGTGAGTGCTTCACCGACAGCGAGGCGGGCGGCGGCAGCGGCGTTATTCACCGCGACGGGCGTGCGCTCGCCCATGGCCATGGCCTCACCGGTATAGACATCGAAGGTCGCGGCGGTGACGGCGCAGTCGGCGACGGGCACCTGCCAGGGGCCGACCATCTGGTCGCGGGCGATCAAGCCGCCGAGGGTGCGGTCGCCGATGGCAATGAGAAAGGTCTTGTCGGCGACGGTCGGGTGCGAGAGCACACGGCGGACGGCCTCCTTGAGTGTCAGGTGTCCGAGATCAAGGGGCTGCTGTGGACGTGGCCGCGACTGTTCCTGCCGGTGCATGCGCGGCGGCTTGCCGAGCAGGACCTCGAGCGGGAGGTCGATGGGCGTGTTTTGGAAATGCGGATCCTCCACGAGCAAGTGCTTTTCGGCGGTGGCCTCGCCGACGATGGCAAAGGGGGCCCGCTCGCGCTCGCAGAGCTGGGCAAAGGTTTCGATGCGGTCGGCGGGAATGGCCAGGACGTAACGTTCCTGTGACTCGTTGCACCAGATTTCGAGTGGCGACATGCCCGGTTCGTCGTTGGGCAGCTTGCGCAGGT
>JBDNGL010000286.1:0-5044 GCA_041689285.1 Opitutaceae bacterium | reverse complement strand
TCACGGCGATGATGAAGAGCAACGGCGACATCGTCGCCGCCTATGAATACGGCCCCTTCGGCGAACCGTTGCGGGCCGCAGGCGCGTATGCGGCGAACAACCCCTTCCGCAAGGCCACCAAATATACCGACAAGGAATCCGTGCTGATCAACTACGGCTACCGGCATTACAGCCCGCGCCTAGGCCGCTTCATCAACCGCGATCCGATCGGGGAGCAGGGCGGTATCAACCTGTATGCGTTTGTGGGGAATGATCCGGTGAATCGCTGGGATGTGCTGGGGTTGGATTGGAGGGAAAAGCCAATTAAGCTACCCCCAGTTGAAATCAGAGGAGATAAAGCCCCGGATCCTTTCGACGTCGTCGACTGGGGATTCGATTTTCTGAAGAACATCATGGGGAGTGAAAACTATGACTGGCTGGGTGGTGTGCCGATTACCCATACTACTGCCCCAAACAAACCAGGCGGATATACGTATAATCCTAATGGCTATCAAACCGACGGTCCTACCGCAGATGGTTATCGGGTTATTTGGCACAATGCCCCAAACAGTGAAGGGACCTCGGCAACGAACGGCAGTTCAAATGTTACCGCATACATCAATGTGGGTAGCAATGCCGCCGGTGTTGCCGCCAGTGTTCTGACTGGCACTGGAGCTCAAGTGGCGGCACGGCAAGCTGCTTTGGGAGGAGCTCAGTATCCGTATAGGGGGATGAGTGCCACGGAGCTGCGGACAATGGCACAAACCGGCGGAGCGAATGCAGCCAAAATTGCCACAGCAGGCAAGGTATTGGCCGCAGGTGGTGTGACCTTAGGCGTCGGATTGGCTGGCGTCGATGTGTATCGTGGCGGCGCATCGAATCAGAGTCTTGCAAGGGGAGCAGTTGGCGTCATCGGAACTGCGACGGCATTTATTCCCATGGTCGGTCCATTTGTTGCCGTTGGAATCAGTGTCACCAACGCTGCTGGGGGCTTCGATTGGCTCTACAATCGTATCGACGATACGCCCCGATTTGGGAACCGGCCGGGGCAGCCCGGAGGTGGGGGCTGAGTGCGAACAATGAAATGGGCCGACTACATCTATTACTGTATTTATCGATTTGTCCTTAACACGCCGACTCGGTCTTACGCAGACGCGTGGCCCATTGCGTTTCTTGCGCTGACTCTGTGGATCCATGGGTTGACCGCTTACTTTATGTTAACCCGGATTGCTGGTGTGGAAATGGCGGCATCGGTCCCATTGAAGCAAGTTGGCGTGGCTGTAATGGTCCTGACGATGGTCTTTTTCTTCTGGCATTATGTGATGCAAGAAAATGGGCACCGCGTGATCAGTTCGTTCGAGAAGCTAGGCAACGAGGGAAAATATGCACGTGCCGGGGCGATCATATTCGTCGAAACGCTGCTGCTTCCGCTCGCACTCGTTGGTCTTCTGCTCGTGTGGACGAAGGTGATCGGATAGCGGCACGCTCACAACCGAACCAGAACCAGCGGCACGTCTCGCGCCAGCTCTCCGCGGACTCCGAGCTGTCACGAGCGGTCAAACCGATGGGCTCAACAACGGTCTTTCTGGCGAGCTTAAATTCAGGATGTTTTATTAGATGGTTTAGGAGGATGACTCGCTTCCGCATGACGGCGGTGAGGGTAGATAACTCCGAGCCCGACCCCGTTTTGCGAGAGGCTCTCACGTGAGCTCTCGCCATTCGCAGCGGCATCGTCTAATCGCAGTCTGTGATTCCCTCTCCATCCGAACCTGTTCTCACCCTCACTTCCCCGTGCCCCTGTGGCAGCGGGCGCAATTATGGCGACTGCTGCGCGCCGATCATCGCCGGCACCACGCCCGCGCCTAATGCCGAGGCGTTGATGCGCTCCCGCTACACGGCGCACGTCGTGGGTGATACCCGCTACCTTGACCGCACCTATCTGCCGACCGCCAAGCTGACGCCGTCCGCGGACATCGCTCCGCCCGTGACGAAATGGGTGAAGCTCGTGATCAACCAGCACGACGCGAATATCCGCCCGGGCGTCTCGCAGGTGGATTTCTCCGCGCATTTTACCGAAAACGGCACGGCGGGCATCATGCACGAGAAATCCGAATTCGAGCTGATCAGCGGGCAGTGGTTTTTTACGCGCACGCTCCGGCAAGGTCCGGCACCGATTGTGGCCGCCGCCAAGGTCGGTCGCAATGACCCTTGTCCCTGCGGTTCCGGGAAAAAATACAAGAAGTGCTGCGGTTAAGATAGTGCGCCCTGAGGGCACCCGTTTAAGCGCATCGCTCAGGCTTTGAACCGCGAGGCGAGCAAACTCACCAGCCCCAAAACAACCCGGCGACAACGATGCCTGCCGGCGGCGTTTGGGTTGCCCGCGCATGTCGGCACCCCAAGTGCGCGGCGGGGCAGCCTCGACTCAATTCTTTTGCTCCCCGGCCAGTTTCGCGCCCTCACCATCGGGTAGGCCGTCGCGGAAGGTGCCGAACCAGCGGTCCAAGGGAATCGTGCTCTCGCCGTAGTTACACTCGAAATAGCGGTGGTGGAGATAGTGGAAATAGGAGCCGGTGGGAACCTTGTTCTTGATGATTGGACCCTCGTAGCCGTGGTGGCCGTTGGCCGGGCCGAGCGCGGCATGCTGCAGGTCAAAAAGGAAATGAATCGGGTGTGACGGCACCACCCAGTGAATCAGGCATACGCTGAGATATAAGATCGTCTCAACCGGGTGCATGGCCATGCCGGACCAAGCGTTGGGATTATTATTTTTGTGGTGCAGGTAATGCACGTGCTTGTAGAGCGGTTTCCAATGGATGAGGCGGTGGACCCAATAGAAATGAAACTCGCGCCAAAGCGGGATGACGAAGAACCACGCGATGAACCACACAGGATTGCGGGCCCACTGCAGCCAAGGAATGTGCCCGTTGGCGTAGAGCCACATCGTGACGACCTCGTAGCCCGTCCAGATGAGTCCGGCCACACCGGCGGTCCAGAATACATTGTCGTAAACCTGGTCGCCGAACAGAAACAGTCGGCTCTTGGTCGCCGGCCAGTGCGAGTCGTATTTCTTTCGCAGGCCCTCGCCTTTGCGGATGTAGAGCCAGTAGTGAAAGAACCCGTAGTAGAGCCACATCATCACCTGGTTGCGCAGCCAGATCTGCGCGATCCAGCCAAATTCAAACTCCGTGCAGCGCGCGATTTCGGGTTGGGTGAGATACCACGACACCGTCGAGATGAGCAGTAGCGAAAGGTTGACGGGCCACAAAAAGCCCGGCCAGCCGAAGATCCATTTGAACAACGCCTTCAGGTTCGAGGGCTGTGTGAAAAGCGGCGCGTAGCGGATGGGATAGGATGGCCGCCATTCACCGCGGGCGTTGCGCGATTCGGCGGGAGAAGGACTCATCTCGGGGCTGGATGTGCCGTCTGCCATTGGGCGGGGAACATGGCTGCATGCCCTGCGCCATGCAAGTCCGCGTCTCGTGCCACTTAGGTTCACACGCTAGTCTGACACATCGAGGGCGTGCGTCCCATGCAGAACCCAAGGCTGACGAGTTGAAATCGGGAGCCGCGGCACCCCCGCTGCGGATATAGCCTGAAGGCCGGCCGAGAGGGCGTGTTGCCCAAAGGCTGCCTGGGTGGTCTTGTCTGGTTGTAGGAGCGATTCGACGCGCAAATCTTTGGCGCGCGTTTTAAGATCGCCCGTAAGCAAGCTCCCACATTTGGAATTCGATTTGGGCAACAGCCTCTACACGCGTGACTCGGTGATTAGATCAGGCGGGGCACCAAACTCTTGGAGCAAGCTGTGCCAAGCGACCGGCGGAGGTGCTGTGAGAGTGAGCGCCTGACCGGTCACCGGATGACGGAAACGCAGCTCGCTCGCGTGCAGGCCGAAAAATTCCGCCGATGGTTTCGGACCATAGAGCGGGTCGCCGATTATTGGGCAGCTGGCGTGCAGGCAGTGGAGGCGGGCTTGGTGAGTGCGACCGGTTTTCAGGAGCACTCCAAGCCAAGAGAGATTTTGTTTCGGCAAAGCACCGAGGATCTGAAAAGTGGAGGTGGCGGTCTTCCCGCCCTGTGTGACATTGGCCCAGCGCCCTGCTCCGGCGGGGGCGATCTGGGTTGCCACCGTATGCAGTCCCTTGGGCCAACTGCCCGTGACGATGGCCCAATAGAGTTTGCGCACCCGGTGTTCGACAAAGAGGTCCGCCCAAGCGGCCTTGTGCCGGCTGCCCTTGCGCAACAACACCACACCGCTGGTGATCCGGTCGAGGCGGTGGCAGGCAAAGGTCGGCTTGCCGGTCATGCGCCGCGCAATTTGCTCCAAATCTTCCTCCCGGGTGGCGCCGCCTTCAGTCAGCACGCCGGCTGGTTTGTCGAGGGCAAGCAGGTGCTCGTCTTCAAAAAGCACGGCGGGCGGGTAGTTCATCCAGCGGCAGGCTGACGAACAGCCGGCAAGTGGCAAGGTCGTCACCACCCGTGGACGGCTGATCCCGGATATTTCGCCACGATGTGGACCTTGGAATCTGAAATATCCGTTTTGCCTTCGGCAAAAGCGATTTCGTCGCGATTAACCCCGGCGAAGTCCCCGACAGCCCCGACTCCATCGGGGCGAGGGCGCATGTTTCGCACCTCGGGGTGTGAAATATGCGGGTTAATTGTGAGTTCGACTCAGCGGCGGAGGGCCGTGACCATGGTGCATGGCCCAAACTAAATCCACTGCACTGCGGGAGGTGCGCGTTCGCGAAGTGCCGATCGAACTTTGTCAGTTCATCAAATTTGGCGGCCTAGCCGACAGTGGGGGCGCGGCGAAGCAACGGGTGGCCGCAGGTGAAGTGCTGCTCAACGGCGCATTGGAAACGCGGAAGCGCAAGCAGCTGCTCGCCGGTGACCAAGTCACGGTGGCCGGCCAGACCATCGTCGTGCGCGTGGGGTGAAGCGAGGCCGCGCGCCGGTTTCTATTCTGCTTCCCATGGCCTTCAACGAATTGAATCTCTCCGTCCCGCTGCTGCGGGCGGTGGTGGAGAAGGGCTATAGTGAACCTACGCCGATCCAGTCGGCGGCGATA
>JBDNGL010000285.1:0-7006 GCA_041689285.1 Opitutaceae bacterium | reverse complement strand
TATTGCAGGTGCCGATGCGGTTCCGCGGCATGCCGGTGGTGACGCGGCGGCTGATCCGCGCCGCGCATGCCCGCAGCGTGCAGATGCATGTCTGGACGGTGGATGACGCGGGCACGATGGAACGGCTGATCGACCTCGGTGTCGACGGCATCATGACCGATCGGCCGAGCGTGCTGCGTGTGGTGATGCGGCAGCGCGGGCTCTGGCCTGCGGGCTGAGGCGGGTCAGGGGCGCTGGTGCCCGGCACGCTGGCGGCGAAGATGGGCCAACGCTAGGAAAAGCGCCGCGCACGACCCGGTAGTGGTCAGGCCGACAAACACCAGCAGGAGCGTCGCCACGCAAGCGGCGCGGATCTAGTGGAGCAGGACAAGCAACCAGTTCACGCCCGCAACCGAGACCAAGGGTCCAATATTCTCAACATCGTTCTCGTCACCACCACGATCTGTGGGATGGCCTCGGCGGCCTGATCTGGCCACGAAGCGACCCGAATGGAAACCAAGGTCCCAAACCCGATCACCATTCAGTGGCACGATCAGGGCTGGCCGATCAAAGCAGACTGGCCATAGGATTCGCGTGCAGGCGTGTCCCTTCATGGTTTCTCACTGCATGGATACGGCTTGGTCGAGCGGCGCTTCACCTCGGCTCCTTTAAGCTCGCCCAGAAACCATTCATCCCGCATCGCAGGTTTCTTCCCGATCTCTTTGGTTTTAGAGTAGATAGCCTCATAATCGCCTCCCGCCCAATCCCGTTTCCCATCAGTATTATTCTACTTTCTCGGCGTCATGCCTAAAGGTTGTCTAAGGATTCAGCGTCTCTTCGCCCTATACGACCGTATAACTCGGCCAAAAAAACTTCAGTTTGCGCAAGGACTGAGCCTTCCGCCAACGCGTGAAGCCATGGATACCTTCACGCCGGGGAAACCTTCTTGGTGGCAGTGGCCCACCATTCTCTCGCTTGATGCGCCCATTGTGGCCGTCGCTTGGCAATGGCTCATAGCCCGCAGCACCGGTGACACGCTCGGGTGGCATCATCATTTCATTTTATTTACCGCCGTCTGGCTCGCCTATTCCGCTGATCGCTGGATCGAGGGCTGGTTTCTGGACCCCGGTAAAATGCAGACCCATCGTCATCTGTTTTATCAACGGCACCGCTGGTCGTCTTTTTCGATCTGGCTGATCGTGATATTTGCAGGAATCAGCACCGCTTTCGGCCGGCTCGAAGTCCATGAATTTGAGGCCGGTCTCATCCTGCTCGCCCCGGTTATCGTGTATCTGCTCTCGCACCAGCTTGTGCACCGCCACCATCCGATGCGCGTGCCCAAGGAAATTTGTGTAGGCCTCTTGTTCGCCGCCGGCGTGTCGTGTTTCACCCTCGTGCGCATCCCAATTTCGTGGAACGAACTGGGCGTGCCGCTAACACTCTTCGGCCTGCTCTGCTTCACCAATTGCGCGCTCATTTCCGTGTGGGAAGACGAAGTGGACCGCCGACACAGGCAGACTTCGCTGGCTTTGCAATATCCCGGAGGACTCCGGTTGGTGCGTTTGCTACCTTGGTTGATCGCCGTTTTCGGCCTAAGTTTCGCCCTGAGTCAAAGTGGCACGCTCCGCACCGCCACGTTCTGTGCCGCCGCCAGTGGTGGGCTACTCGGACTCGTTGACCGTGCTCACGCACGGAGCGGCCGCCAACTCGCACGCGTGCTGGCCGATTTCGTTTTACTCACCCCATTGGTCCCTTGGGCCGCTCAAACCAGCTGGCGCTGATGAGCACGTCGTCCCGCAGTTTCGACAGGCTCGCCCGCATCTATCGCGTGCTCGAGCTGGCCGCCTTCGGCCGCGATCTCGAACGCGCCCGCTTCGAGCTCCTTCCCCACCTGCGTGGCGCGCAAGCCATCCTCATTGTCGGTGAAGGTGATGGCCGCTGTCTCCAGCAACTCCTCGCGATCAACCCGACCGCGTCCATCGACTGCCTCGACGTGAGCGCCGTCATGCTCGATCGCGCCCGAAAACGCAGTGGGGCAAACGCCGATCGCGTTCATTTCATTCAGACTGATCTCCTTTCCGCTGAACTGCCCATCCGGCACTACGATGCCGTCATCACATGCTTCCTCCTCGATTGCTTCACCGAAACCGACGCCCGCTTCGCGGTGAAAAAGATCGCCACGAGTCTGCGCCTTCCGGCGAAGTGGCTCTGGGCTGACTTTGTGCTGCCCCCCTGCGGGCTCGCACACTGGCGCGCGCAAGTCTGGTTGACCGTGCGCTACACTTTCTTCCGTTGGCAAACCGGCCGGCGGACCCGCGAGCTTCCGCCAAGCGAGGTGCTGATCACCTCAATCGGTTTCACCTGCGTCGTCAAAAGCACCTTTCAATGGGGACTCGTGCGCAACGCCGTTTTCTGCTAACCCTCTCCCATCCGATCCGCTTTCATATCAGATAAACGCCCGCCTTCACCCCCTATAAGCCGTCGCGCTCCCCTTAAACCCCTCCCGGCATGATACCCGGCGAAATCAAGTTTCCTCTCAGTTCGAAGCCTGAGCCGATGACCGTCGCGATCAAGGCATGGCGCTGGCACCTCTCCGCCCTCGCAGCCGGCCTTGTTACGGTCCTTTTGGGCTGGGAATGGTCGCAGGGCGCATCATCAGCCACCATTTGCTCGCCGATCCATCGATGCCGGCCATGCCGAACGCCTGGGGCCTGCTTTGGCTGCCGCTACTCGCTTATCTCTAGGCACCGTCGATCCGCCGCGGTGCCATCGGGCAGCGGCCAACGCGCGCGCAGTGGCGGCCGGTCATCGTCGCGGGGCTGGTCGGAGGGCTCGCGGTGGGTGGCAGTATTGCCGCCATCGTGATGGGCAGGCCCGAGGTTGAGGGCACGCTTATCCTCGGCAGCCTACTCGGCCTCGCCCTTGCCTTCCCTGTCTGGCGTGGCGAGACCGTGCTGGGGTTCCTCACCGGGATGATGGTCGGCGTCGGGACGATCCTGCCCTCGATCTTCGCAGCCGTGTTCGCATCGTTCTCCTTCGCCGTGCATCGCGGGCTGATTCCCGGCCTGCGCAGCCTGCGGCGACGCCTGCTCAACGATACCTGAGCAAGCAACCCCGTCTCGGCACGATTCCCGGCGAAACCCAGTTTCCGATCAGTCGTTGCATGGCATCCGGTCTCGCCGTCCCGCCCAAAACACCCACCGTCACGACCATGAATCCACCCACACGCTTCGTCCTTTGGGAAATGTTGCTGCTCTTCGCGTCCATTCTCGTCTTCCGCAGCGCGTGGATGCTCCTCGACCGGCTCGATTGGACCGGCACCACCGCCGGGCTCTGGACACTGCTTCTCGCCGGCACCGTTCTGTGCGTGCTCGCGTTTCGGGTCATCAACGAAAACTAACGCCCACACGATCTTTGTGAACCCCTACCCGCAGTTGCGGTCCATTTTTGCGAAGATCTCTATTCCCAGCTATGAAAATCCTCCTCCCGCTCCTACCGTTACTCTTCCTCGTCGGTTGCGCTTCGCCGCTGCCGCGCCTCCAGACCGTTGAGAAAGTCGATCTCGCCCGCTTCATGGGGCCGTGGTATGTGATCGCACACATCCCGACCTTCATCGAGACCGAGGCCTACAACGCCATTGAGGACTACACCCTACGGCCCGACGGCTCCATCGACACCGTGTTCACCTTCAACAAGGGCGGCTTCGACGGCCCGCCCAAACGCTATAACCCCCGGGGCTTTGTCACTGATCGCGTCAATAACTCCACCTGGGGCATGCGCTTCATTTGGCCCTTCAAGGCCGAGTTTCTCATCACCCACCTCGACTCCGGCTACAACCGGACCGTCATCGGCCGCAACCAACGCGACTACGTCTGGATCATGGCGCGCACCCCGGAAATGACAGCAGCGGACTACGCAAGCATCGTCGCCGAGCTCAAGGCCCAAGGCTACGATCTCTCCAAACTCCGCAAGGTCCCTCAGCGCTGGCCCGCCCAACCCTGACCAAGCCTATCAGTTTAGTCAGTTTCCTATGAGTAATCCGCGTCATTAAATACCTCGCCCACAAATCCGCACGATAACTCCGCCGCTCCGCCACCGCCAAGATCGCCGACTTCGGACCGACCCGCAGCTGTCTCCCTCCCACTCAATCCGGTTTCTTGTCAATTGGTGGTGCGATCAGCGCTAAGCCGCCCGATCGTGGTGCATTCGCTTTCGGCGGGAACCGGCTACACTAATTTCTCCACAAGGCTACTCCGCTGACAGATGCCCGGCTCCACGCAATCGCCGAGGCCCTCAAGGGGAGAGAGAAGATCGCAGCGATCAAAATCTACCGCGAGACGACCGGGCTCGGGTTGAAAGAGTCGAAGGATGATCTTGATGCAATTGAGGCGAACCTCCGAGTAAAGTTCCCCGAACAGTTTCCGGCAGCCGTTAAGGGCGGGTGCGCGGGATTGATCGTCGTCCAGTTCACAAGCGTGGCAACCCGGCTGGCGGGCCACCCGTGTCTGATCAGACCGAGGTCAGGGTGCGGGCGGCCCAGGAAGTTCGGCCTCACACCCCCTACCGCCCGAGCCGGTTTCTTATCAGTACAGCCCCTGAAAGGCACCGTGCTGTTCCCCGTCACTTTGCGTCAGCGCCGTGCCTCCTTTTTGCCGCAACCGAATGCCTCAACCCTTGGCCTTCGCGCCAACGCTCCAGTCAATCCGCAGATGATCAATCCTCCCCGCCGACTGGCGCTCAATCTTCTGACAATGACGGTTACGACATTGCTGGTGGCCGCCGGGGTCGTCGGACCTCCCCTGTGGGCCAAGGAAAGGCCCATCACGGAATCAGCGGTAGTCGGGGAACTTATGAACTACCAAGACAGCACGGCCGGCGCGGTGGATGCGCTGGTGATGTTGGGTGCGGTGCAGGGGCCGCTCAAAGGTTACCCCGATCTGCTGGCCGCAAGAACGGCCACCACTGAGCGGCCGGGCGTGGAAGCGATCGTGCGAGTAAGTCGCGGGACCTAATTGCTTCATGCCGTCCGACTGATCAAAAACACGCCGGAGAATCAGGACAGAATCGCCCGCGGCGAGTTCACGGCCTTGTCGGAGGATGACCTCCGGGTGGTGGAATACCGGAACCTCAAGTGCCGCTTTCGCCATGTTGAAATTAAACTGGACCGGTCGATGGGGAACGAGCCTGGCATCGTCAATATTGCCGATGCCCGGGGCTGTTCGTCGCGAGCTACAATATTACCGGCACGGGCGCCGCGAAGATTCTGCTCATGACGCTGGAACGGGAACTGGTGAATGGAAACCCGCTAGAGGCGAAGGAGATTTATGTCTTCCTAGAGGAACTGAAGGCCAAGAATCAGGATCTGCCGGTCGTCCAAGCGACGGCGCGGAACTATCTCAGGAAATTCTACCACAGCGCTCACCCCGAGTTGCGCGCCTTTGCCGAATCGGAAATGAAACGCCGCAACTATCCGGATACCCTGATCAACGCGATCAAAGCAAACTGAGGGCAGAAGAAGAGGATCGAGGCTTTACATTTCACCCATCTAATTAACTGCGCTCGCAGCTAGGCTCTAACAGGGCCGAGGTGAGGACGTCACGCCCCTGACTCTGGACCGGCCAACTAACCCCCTGCCGCCCGAGCCTGTTTCCTATCAGTTGACCCGCCGGCCAGCGGCATCCCTCAGAACCGCCACTCCAGCCCGGCAAAGCCGCCCCGGCCCAACTGGGGATAGCCGTGCACATCCTGGTAGCGCTCGTCGGCCAAGTTCTCGACACGGGCCCGCAGGACCAGCCGGTCGTTGACCTGCCAGGCCACATAGAGCCGGACGACCACATATTCATCCGCGTCGATCGTTGCAAAGGTGGCCGCATGCACGTCCTGGCGTTGCGCCACCCAACGCCCACCGGCGCCGCCACTGAATCCCCCGCCGAAATCGCGCCACACATCGGCGCTACCGCTATGGCGGGGCCGCCGTAACAAGCGGATGTTTTGCGTGAGGTTGTCGGCCTCCAGATAAGTGTAGGCCAGCCGCAGCGTCACCGCCGCCGGCAAGACCAAGTCGGTCTTCAGTTCCAGCCCGCGGGTGCGGGCGCGTTCGACATTGTCGGTCGTGCCGGGGAAAACCCCGAAGTCGAAGATAATCAGATCACGGAACTGGTTTTCAAACCACGTCACGCTGGCGCTGCCGCGATTGCCTGTGAAGTAATAATCCACGCCCGCATCCCATCCGCGCGATATTTCCGCGCGGAGGTTGGGATTGCCGACATAAAAGGTGCTCTGACCGTAAAGATCGAGGAAACCCGGCGAACGGAACGCCGTGCCATAGGTCGCGCGCAGCTTCAAACGCCGGTCAGCCACGAGCCACGCCGCCGTCGCGCGCCCGGTTGTCGCCCGCCCAAAGGTGTCGAAATCATCGCTGCGCAGGCCAGCGGTGAGGAACACGTTGTCCACCGGCGTGAATTCGTCCTGCACAAAAAACGCGAGTAACTCTTGGCTCTCATCAATGGCGCCGAATCCGGTGTTAACCGTGCGGTTCGCCTCGGCCGTGAGCCCGGCGGTGATGCGGTGCTGCGCAATGCCGGCATAGGTGTTCTGCCAGTCGAGCACGGTTCGGCGGTTCTTCACCACCGTGAACGACGTGCTGGCCGCACCCGGGCTTTCGGCCACAAACCGCCGATGCTGTGCCCCCAACACCACGCGCGTCTGCCATTCAGTGCCCGGCTTGAAGTCGGTGAACACGGTCGCGAGTAAATTGCTTTCACGCTCCTCGTTGTCGGGATCGTTCGCGCCGAAGCCGATCGACGGTCCCGGCGAACCATAGGCGCCGTAAAACCACCGCACCGTGCCGCCAATCGCCGTGCGGTCGTTCACCGTGCGGTCGAGCCGAAGAACGACATTGGCACTGTCGAAGGCGTTGTTCACGCGCTCATTGTCCGTGTGGCCGCTCTGCACGGAGAGCGAATAGGCGTTGGCACCGCCCTCGCCTTGGGCCATCAGCCGGCCCTGCACAGTGCCGAAGGAACCC
>JBDNGL010000284.1:0-1710 GCA_041689285.1 Opitutaceae bacterium | reverse complement strand
ACGATGAGAAAGCACCACGAAAGACTCCAGATGAAGAGGGTCTCGGGCGAACGCACCGCCCAGCGGAACGGCCGTCCCAACAGGTAGCGGGTCGCCAACAACACAATGCCCAACAGCAGCAAGGTCCCGCCGAAGGCCGCCCCCACCCCGCGCCCCAGCATCTCCCAGCTGAAGGCTTCGTTGCGACCCACGCCCGTGAGGAAGGTCAACATGAGCACGGCCACGATGTCCTGCACAAGGAAGATGCCCACGGCGATGCGGCCGTAAAGCGAGTCGAGCTCGTCCTGCTCCTGCAATAGTTTCACCACAACCACCGTGCTGCTGAAGGTGAGCGCCACGGCGAGGAAGAGCGCCTCCATGAAATTGAAGCCCAGCAGGTGGCAAAGCGCGAAGCCGCCCATGGCGGTGAACCCCACCTGCCCCAGCCCGGCCACCACGGCCACGCGCCCCACGTCCTTGAGTTTGTCGAAGCTCAGCTCTAGGCCCACGAGAAACAGGAGCAGCACGATGCCCACCTTGGGGATGAGTTGATCGGCTTCACCGAAATGCACGACGCCGGTCACCGGCCCCAACAGCACCCCGGCGATCAGGTAGGCCACGATGCTCGGCATCCGCAGTTGCCGGCCCAGCAGCGCGAGCAGCGCCCCCGCCACGAGGCAGATGCCGAGATTGTTGAGCAGGATCTCCCCGCTCATGCCTCGCTCCTCTCCATCGATCGGCATCTCCGCATGACGGCAACGTGCCCACTCCGGAGCTGGAATCCAGCGTTATCGACAAGGCGACTGCATCCTTCGCTCGTCTTCGCCCGTAATCAGGGTATCCCTGTATCCGCCGTATGATCCACACCCTTGAGAGCCACCAATTCATTCCCGCCGATCCCGCCCGCGTCTGGGCCTTTTTCTCGACGCCGGATAACCTCGACGCCCTGACGCCTCCGAAAATGAAGTTCAGCATCCTCGGCACCCCCGCTCCGATGCACGCCGGCCAGCTGATCGCCTATCGCATCCGTGTCCTCCCGGCCTGCTGGGTGAACTGGCTCACGGAGATTCGCTACGTGCATGCCGGGGTCAGCTTCGTGGACGAACAACGGATCGGCCCCTACCGGCTCTGGTATCACGAACACCGTTTCGAGCCCCGCGATGGCGGCGTGCTCATGACCGACCGGGTCACCTACGCCCTGCCCTTCGGTCCACTCGGAGACCTTGTCCACACCCTGTGGGTCCGTCGCCAGCTTCGTGCCATCTTCGACTACCGTCGCGTCGCCGTAGCGCGGGTTTTCGGTCCGCCCTCACCGGCCGGCACCTAAGGTTCTCCCCGCGCCCTGCCCTCCAAAGCCCCTCACCTCCCCACCAGCGCCACGATCTCTGGATCGTCGAGGTTTTCTCGCGTAGCGATCACCACGCCGGTATCCACCAGCGTCGGCACCTTTTCGCCGCGCAGGACCCGCACGACTGACTTCACCCCGAGGTAGCCCATTTTCTCCGGATCTTGGAGGACCAGTCCGTGCAGATCGTTGGCTCTGATCGCCTCCACGAAATTCTGGCTGTTGGCAAACGCGATCAGCTTCACTTTCCCGTTGTTCAGTCCGGCATTGCTCAGTGCCACCAACATCCCTGCGGCCGTGGATTCATTCGGCGCGAAGATGCCGTGGACCTCCCGGCCAAAGCGCATCAGCAGATTCTGCGACGCCGCCAAGGCGGTGTTACGGGT
>JBDNGL010000283.1:0-2038 GCA_041689285.1 Opitutaceae bacterium | reverse complement strand
ATGGAACTGCACGTATTCGAGATCGATCAGCCGCGCCCCCAAACGATAGGCCATGGCCACGCCGTGACCCACGCTGCCTGGCTGGTTAGTGGTGTGTTGGAAAATTCCCCCGAGCCCGCCGGTCGCCAAAACCGTCTTCCGCGCCACGATGGCTGCCACCTCGCCGGTGGCGGTGTCGAGGGCGTAGCAGCCGAAGCAGGTCAGCGGCTCATACTTATCGGCTGGCCGGGTCGAGTTATGCGACAGCGTGAGCAAATCCAGCGCCACCCAGCCGCTGCGGCGGGTGATGCCGGGGGTCTCCGCAATCCGGCGGACGCTGGTTTCGAGGATGGCGTGCCCGGTCGCGTCCTTGTGGAAAATGATGCGCTTGTCGCTGTGCCCGCCTTCGCGGGTGAATTCGAGCTCGCCGGCGGCGTCGCGGTCAAAATCGACCTGCAGGTCGTCAAGGAGCAGTTCCTTGACCACCGCCGGGCCTTCTTGGACCAACTGGTCCACGGCGCCCGGGTTGGCCGTGCCGTCGCTGGCCTCCATGATGTCCCGCGCCAGTCCGCGCGCATCGGCCGTGGTGTCGTAGATGATGCCGCCCTGCGCCCAATCGCTGTTGGCCTGAAGGGGTTCACCCAATGAAAGCATTTCAATCCTGAGCCCGCCGCGTGCCGCGTGCATGGCATACGCGGAGCCTGCCAGCCCGGCCCCGAGCACCAAACAATCTGTCGACAGCACCTTCATGCGTGGAGCCGCGCGATCAGGTCGAGGCTGAGATCCACCGCCGGGGCGGAGTGGGTGAGCGCGCCGATGCTGATGATATCCACCCCGGGCTGGGCATAATCGCGCAAGGTCGAGAGCGTGATGCCGCCGGAAACTTCGATCAGCGCACGGCCGGCCACCGCACGCACCGCCGTGCGAATCCGGGCGGGCGCCATGTTGTCGAGCAGGATTATGTCCGCCCCGGCGCGTACCGCTTCCCGCACCTGGGCGAGTGTCTTGGCCTCAACTTCGATCTTGGCGCCATGCGCGGCTGTGGTGCGGCAGCGCCTGACGGCGCGGGTGAGTGAGCCGACGGCGGCGATGTGATTGTCTTTGATGAGCACCTGCTCGCCCAGCGAGCTGCGGTGGTTGTGGCCGCCGCCGGTGCGCACGGCAAATTTCTCGAGCGCCCGCCAGCCGGGGAGAGTCTTGCGCGTATCCACAAGGCGCACTGCCGTGCCCTTGACGGCGGCCACATGCCGCCACGTGTGGGTGGCGATGCCGGAAAGCCGCTGCAGGAAATTGAGGGCGGTGCGCTCCGCCGTGAGGATGGCCACGGTCGAACCCTCCACCTGCAACACGCGGTCACCAGGCCTCAGCCGCTGACCGTCGTGGGCCAGCCGCCGGACCCGCAGGCTTGGGTCCTGCCGGGCAAAGACCCGGGCGGCAATCTCCACTCCGCAAAGGACCAAGGCCTGCTTGGCATCAATCACGGCGCGACTGCGGTGCGTCGCCGGGAAGATCGCGCGGCTGGTGACATCGCCCAGCCCGGCATCTTCCTCCAGCGCAAGTTCGATCAGGTGTTCGGTCCGGGGCGTGAGCATGACAGAGCGGCTCAATCGGTCGGGGCCAACTCGAACATGCGCTCGATGCTCCGGGCGGCCCGGCGGCGCAGATCCTCGTCCAGCGTGATGATCTGGTCAGGGCGGGGGTTGACGAGCGCGGCGTGGATTTTTTCCAATGAGTTCAGCTTCATGTAGGGGCAGAGTCGGCAGCCGCCGATGAAATTCTTCTCCGGCGCCTCCACCTCGAGACGACCGACGAGGCCGCATTCGGTGAGCATCAGGAAATACGGCGCCGGGGTGGTCTTCACGTATTTCATCATCGCCCCGGTGCTGCCGACAAAATCGGCGGCGGTGGCGACCTCCGCCGGGCACTCCGGATGGGCCACCACTTTGAGGCCGGGGGATTGGGCGCGCGCGCTCAATTTGTTCGACCGTGAATTGATCATGCACGAGGCAGGTGCCGTCGGAGGAGATGATCTCCTTGTCCAAGCCGCGCTGTCGCAATT
>JBDNGL010000282.1:0-2210 GCA_041689285.1 Opitutaceae bacterium | reverse complement strand
CAGAAGGAAGGCAAAAAGAAGATGAAACAATTCGGCCGCGTTTCCATCCCATCTGACGCCTTTATCAAGGTGCTTAAAACCAACTGAGGAAACTACCGTGTTCGGAATCTTTGCTTCATCCGCCCATAAAATGCGCCAGAGCGCAACGCACTGGCTGGAGCTGGCCGACAAGGTTTATCACTTCCGGCGTGATCTGTTGCCGGCCAGCGAGGTCGCGGAATTGCAGGCCCACACCGCTTCCGTCCGCCGTCTGCTCAAGGATCGAGCCGAACCATCAAAACTTAAGCTGGGTATCGAATCACTGGAGGAAGTCCTGCGTCGCACCGGCGGCACCCATTATCCCAAAAGTTCACTGGTCGAGAACGTCGAATTCTTCCTCGTGGCGGCGATTGTGATTATTGGCATCCGCACCTATGTGGTGCAGCCCTTCAAGATTCCCACAAATTCAATGTGGCCGACCTATTACGGCATGACCGCAGAGAATTTTAAACCAGACGAGCAAGCCCCAGGTTTCATTGCCCAGACCTTCCGGCTGGCTGCTTTTGGGGCCCAGCGCCGTGATGCTGTGGCGTTGCGTGACGGTGAGGTTTCAGCCGACTTTGTCAGTATGGGAAACAGCCTAGCCATGGCCTATACGGTCAAGCGTGGCCGGAACTGGTTTATCCTGCCAAGCCAGGTGCGTGAATACACCTTTTACGTGGACGGGGAACCGGCCACCGTAACCGTGCCGATGGATTTTCATGACTTCGACCGCGTCGTTCTTGAAACCTTTTTCGGCGATCGCAAGGGCTTGTCAGCGCATTTACGCCAGCTCGAGCGCAATGGTAGCAAAATCGTCCAAACTACGGTTACACTCAATGCCCAAGGTGCCAAGACTCAGGCCTACCGGCTGCCGTTGGGGCGCACGGTCAAGGCCGGTGAACCCATTGTTCGTTTTGATATTCTGACCGGGGATCAACTGTTCGCCGATCGCATAAGCTATCATTTTGTCCGACCGACGGTCGGGCAGGGGTTTGTTTTCCGCACCGGGCAGATTCCTGGAATTGGTCAGGAACAATACTACATTAAACGCCTCGTCGGAACCCCCGGTGATACACTGGAGATCCGCAATTTTACACTTTATCGGAACGGCGCACCCATCACGGGCTCCGTCGCTTTCGATAAAAATGCACAGCAGTCCGATAAATATGCTGGTTATAGGAACTACCGTGACCTCGCCGAAAGTCTCACCATGACTGTTCCTCCAGAGAGCTTTCTGGCTTTGGGGGACAATTCTGCCAACAGTGAGGATGGACGTAGCTGGGGTTTTATCCCGGCAAAAGAAACCGTAGGCCGACCATTGTTCATTTATTATCCATTTACGAAACGCTGGGGGCCCGCACGTTAGATTAATTATAATCGCACAATAAACATTATGTTTAATATTAATTGTGCATGAAAGCCGGCTTACTGAACTGGTTGGCTACTCGTTCCAGTGGACTTCTATTGCATCCTACTTGCCTGCCCGGCGACCAAGGTATCGGTGTGCTCGACCACTCTATCGACGCCCTGCTGCATTTTATTCAATCATCCGGTTTCAAATATTGGCAGGTCTGTCCGCTTGGCCCCACGGGATATGGCAATTCGCCCTATCAATGTTTTTCATCGTTTGCCGGGAATCCCTACCTGATTGATCTGGTCGCGCTGCAACGCGAAGGTCTGCTCACTGGCGCTGATATTTTTCCGCTGAGCGCCCTGCCGCACGACCGCGCGGATTTCGGCTGGCTTTATGTCACTAAGTGGCCGGTGCTCCTGACCGCTTTCGACAATTTCAAGTCCCGGTCGCGACCGGTCCTGCCGTATGGAGATTTCGAACAGTTTCGTCGCGATGAATCCGCTTGGCTCGCCGCCTATGCGCTCTTCATGGCGTTGAAGGATCATTTCAAGGGACTGCCGTGGTGGGAATGGCCGGCGGAGCTACGCTTTTACACCCAAGCCAAGAAGTCACCACTTGCATCCACCTTGGCCGCCCGCGCCGAGGCCCATGCTTTTTTCCAATATCTCTTCTTTGGCCAGTGGCGGCAGGTGCGCACAAAGGCTACTGCGGTCGGTGTCAGTATAATTGGTGATGCCCCTATTTTTGTGGCCCGCGATAGTGCCGATGTGTGGGCGCATCCAGAATTGTTTCAACTCGACCCCAATTCTGGTCATCCCCTAGCCGTGGCAGGCGT
>JBDNGL010000281.1:0-3931 GCA_041689285.1 Opitutaceae bacterium | reverse complement strand
CCCACCGGGTATTGCGGACTGGAGGCGGCCGAGCCCAATTCATCAAGATGTTGGACCAAATCCGCCGGATCCTCGTGAACCTTGTTCTGATGAACCGTCGTATTGAAGATACCATTGAGTCCGCCTTGCATACTAGCCCCGTTATCCCCGGCGATATAGAAAATCAACGTGTTGTCCAACTGGCCGGTCGTCTCAATCGCATCGACGATGCGTCCGATCTCATAGTCCGTCTGCGCCATGTAACCGGCGAATACCTCCATCAGTCGGGCACAAATTTTCCGCTCATCAGCGGATAACGAATTCCACGCCGGTATTTCAGGGGGACGGGGAGTAAGTTCCGTATCCGGCGGGATTACTCCCAGCTCCTTCTGACGCTGGAAGACAATCTCCCGATACCTGTCCCAGCCCATGTCAAACTTGCCCTTGAACTTGTCGATCCATGCCTTCGGGGCGTGCAACGGGGCATGAGTCGCCCCCGGGGCATAATAAGCGAAGAAAGGCCGCGCCGGTTCCACCGACTTGACCTGTTGGATCCAGGCAATCGCCTTGTTCGCCATATCTTCATTCAGGGTGTAATCCGCCTGCCTGCCGTCCGGCACTTGCATGGTGATGGGTTTGGTGCCTTCGAATAAAACTGGATTCCATTGGCTCGCGTGCCCGATCAGAAACCCGTAAAAATAGTCAAAGCCCTGCCCCGTAGGCCAACGATCAAAAGGTCCACTAGGTCCCATTTCCGCAGTCGGGGTTAAATGCCATTTACCAAAGGCCGCGGTCGAGTAGCCGTTCTGCCGGAGTGTTTCGGAAATGAACGCGGCACTCTTCGGCATACGTCCGTAATAACCCGGAAAGTCAGAACTGTTTTGCACCACAGCCCCCATCCCGACCGAGTGGGAATTACGTCCCGTCAGCAGAGCTGCCCGGGATGGTGAACAAATGGCCGTAACGTGAAAACGTGTGTAGCGCAGACCATTGGCTGCCAAGCGATCAAGTGTTGGCGTGGGAATAGGGGCGCCAAAAGTGCTCGTCTGACCGTAGCCCGCATCATCCAAAAGGATCAGTAATATATTGGGAGCCCCTGCTGGCGGTGAAAGCAGATCGTGTGGTTGCGGAGTGGAATGACGCCAATCTAAACCAATCTGATTGGAATAAGGGACCGGCGGAACAGGCAGGATATCTCGGTTAAGCTCCGCATCCATCCTCGTGGTCGGCGTTGCCCCGGTCAGCAGTGCGCTGGTGACCATACCTGACAGGTAGAGTAGGTTTTTCATTGGCATCAACTGGTTCATTGCCAACCAGTGGGGGAAGGGGGTTTGCAGAAAAGCGCTTGGTTCATGAGTGGGTCACTTGTCAGCACGCCAGATTCCTATGCCATTTTCATATTTGATCGTCGTGCCGTAGATCTCGGAAAATTTGGCCAGTTGCTCGATGATGGTGCGACCCAATTCCGGCTCGGCCAAACGCGGCGTGCCGATTTGTGACCTGGAAGAACCATAACCAAGATCAATCGGGTAGAACTTGATCTCAATCACCTTATCTCCAGTGAAAGTGCACACCGGCATAACACTTTCAAATACAGCAGGATTGGCGGCTAGATAGGTGGTTGGTATTCCAGTTTTAGGGTCCGGTGTGCCCCGAGCATCGTAATAGTCGCTGGCTTGGAAATTAACCTCCAACCCGAAACTTTCAAACATATCGTTTGGCATCGGATCGACCGATTCATTCTGAAAGAAGAAGTTCCCTAAACTGTAGAAGATCGGTTTTCCCTCGTAGATTTCCACTCCGCGCAGAACATGAGGACCGGATATAATGAAAGCGTCTGCACCCGCATCGAGGCACCGCTTGACAAATTTTCTGAGGTGCTCCGGGGCTGGGGCGTCATGCCCATTCCAGCCCACATCATGGGAGTGGGAAAACGCCACCACATTGTCGGCCTGCCGCGACGCGTTGCGGATGGAGCGCAGAATCCGGTCTTCATCCACTGCATTGATCGTGTAGAGTTCCCTATTTTCCAGGCCGGACACAAAATCCACTCCACCAAATCGAATCGTCCCAGTTTTAGGCCCACCCGCCCGCTTGAGAACGGCAGCATGCCGACTCTTGGTGCCAACTCCCACTTCGTGCACAAAACTACGCAGGGTCTCCATCTGCGCGGGAGTGAGCTGCCGCTTGTAATCGATCCTTAAAGCATTAAGACCGGGCCGACCTCTGAATTCGGGCCGCGGATCACCGGCCTGTGACATCGGGGTAAACGAAGTGGCCATACCAATAAGAGCAAATCTTCCGTTGGTTGTTTCAAAGTAACGGGCTTGAGCCGCTTCACCCGCGGTCATCCCGGTGCCGGCATAGGTAAGATTGAGTGAATCCAATAACCCCATTGTTTCCAACATACCTTCCACCCCGAAATCGGTGGAATGATTGTTTGCGGTAGTGATCAGGTCGAAGCCCATCCATTTCAAGTCGGCTCCAGCTTCAGGGGGGCCAACTAAATAGCTGCCACCGCGCTCTGCTTGGGGGTAACCTTTAAATTCGCGCATGCGAAACAGATGCCCTTCCAAATTGGTAGTGGCGGCATCCGCTGCCCGAATTTTATTAACCAAAGCCATAAACGCGGTATCCTGGTCCAGATGCCGAATTTGTCGTGTGATAATGGTGTCGCCCGTGGCCGCCAGGGTCCAAGTGGTGCTGGATGACGTCACACCGGCTTCCTGAATCTGTCCGGCGAGTCTCACCGGGCACAGCAAGCAAAGGGCGACGCTGGCACTTGAAAGCAGAGAGAAAAAGCAAATGCGGCGTAATCGTGTGGACATGGTTTTCATATTTTATTGTTCAGAACTGGAATAACAAATTGGTAGGGTCGCTCCATTATGGTAATTGTATTCTTGATGCTGTGTATTGACTGGGCTAGCCAGTCGTCTGCTCCAGATTTTTAGTCCCCGGATTTTAATTTCACTGCATCATCATAAAACGGAGCCAAATCGGATTTCATCTGAGCCAGAGCCACAGGATACACGTAACTGGTATGGCCGGCCGGGTAATAGCAAAATTTGACATTTTCCCGCAGGGCCAAAGGTAGACCCATATACAGCAAGTCATACTCGGCCTGAAAAAACGGCGCAGTCAAATCAAACCACCCGTTGAGTGAAATGACTTTTAGCTCCGGATTGTGCCGCATAGCTTGACTCAGATCTAGGGCCGTATCGGGCATAAGCTGGAGCCCCATACCATCGCCTGCTCCCTTGCGAAAATCGGTGCCGCCGGGGGCCAGATGTCGCCAGTCCAGATGAATAAAAATCTTACTCCGTGGGTTAAGATACTCGAGATTCAAGTGAAATTTCAGCTCGTTTTCAAAATAGCTATGCAATGTGGAGGTCACGGAACCGAGCGCAGTGACTGAGGCGGGATCAAACTCGGGCTTATCCCCACCGTCGTCAGCGTCGAAGCCCTTGAAACGGGCATCAAAACGACTCACCGTCCAGTCTTCGTCACGCAGCAACTCTTTGCGAAACCGGTCGAGCCGGACTCGTAGATTATTCTCCTTAACAAATTCCACCGATAGCCCGGTAAATGCCGCCAACTGAAGGGCTACGGAATCCTCTTCATCCGCAGAAATATCCATGCCCTTTCCCAGAGCGGTGGCATAGGGACCGGCCGCCCATTCTCTTACCTTTTGAAGGAAGACCGGTAAACTTTCCGGTTTGTCGGCAAGTCGATCATGATACCAAGCGGCAGCGGCGTAACTTGACACCAGCGCGATAGAGTTCTGTTCAAACCCGTCAGCGCGGATGCCCCAATTGAGGACCGATGCGACCAGAATTACCCCGTTCATCTGCACGCCTTTTTTTTGCAACACATAGACCACGCCAGCTGACCTAGTTGTGCCGTAGGATTGTCCAAATAGAAACTTGGGGGAATTCCAGCGGTGGTTGATCGT
>JBDNGL010000280.1:0-3486 GCA_041689285.1 Opitutaceae bacterium | reverse complement strand
GCTTGCTGCGCATCGCGATTTCCAGGTTCTTTTCAAAGGGTTCGTCCGCATCGAGAATGACCACCTTGTTGCGCGGTGTCATCACGTCGCGGACCCAGAGTTCGTTCAGGCCAAGCGCGTTGATCAGGATTTCCCGCTCGGTTTCGGTGACTTCCAGCGATTTCCCGCTCTGAGTGACCAAAAGCGCGAGTTCTGCCGCAGAATGAGAGTGCCCGCCCTCCCTGATGGGGTCGATGTTGAACAAACGCTTCAGCAACCAATTGGCGGTGCCATTGAGAACCACGATGGCCCAGTGAGCGGATCGATAGAAGGTGTGGAGCGGCGTCGCCAAGGCCATGGTCGTGGATACCGAGCGGCTGATGGCGATCGATTTCGGCATGAGTTCACCGATGACGACGTGAAGGAAGGTGAAGGAGATGATCGCTAAGGCAAAGGAGATGAACTTGACCCACCAGGGCGACATCCCAGCGAGCAACAGCAAGGGGGCGACCAAGGCCTCGACGAAGGGTTCCCCCAGAAATCCCAGGGCCAGCGAGGCGATGGTGATCCCGAGTTGGTTGGCGGATAGATAGCCGTCGAGGTGGTTGACCACATACAAAGCGGTCTTGAGCTTGGCGGGATTCGCCTTGGCTTCCGCTTCCAACTGGCTGGGGCGGACTTTGACGATGGCGAACTCCGACGCGACGAAAAACGCATTCAGGAGCAGGAAAAAAGTAATTCCAGCAAGGTAAAGCAGCGACTTCCCAAGCGACGGAAATTCCGTCGGCGGGGTGGGTGCGGTGGATGCAAGGAACTCAAGGCCGAGGAAAAACGTCGTCATTGCAGAGCAGTATCAGAGTTTTTCATAAACGCCTTGGTCACGACGGTGGAGGATGGTGAATCCAGCTTTTTTCGCATCCGTCACAGACAACGGCTTGGTAATCGTCGGCGTGTTGATCCGGGAAATCACCTTTTTCACCGGGTTCTTGCAGAGCGGGCAGACCACGAGGGCCTCCCGGTCTATGGGGCGTCTGAGCTCGAAACCACGGGCACAGACGCGGCACGAATGCTCAGGGTCATCGGAGGCTTCGGAAACGTATTCGTAGATTGGCATAGGTGAGACGTGGCACGGGTATTTTCCGTCCCACGTCAGAAAGTAGCGTAATCCGTGCCAGCTTACCAGCTCGACTTGGTCACGCCGGGAAGCATCCCAGCGGAAGCCAATTCGCGGAAGGTAATCCGGGAAAGACGGAAGCGGCGCAAGAACGCTCGGCGGCGGCCAGTGATCTGACAGCGATTGACCAAGCGGGTGGGGCTCGCGTCGCGCGGGAGCATGGAAAGCCCAACGTAATCCTTCTCAGCTTTCAGCTTGAGACGGAGTGCTGCATACTTTTCGACGGTTTCTTTTTTACGCGCATTGCGTGCGATCCAACTTTTCTTAGCCATAATTCGGGGGGCAGGTGTTACGGGATGAGCCGGAGGTTGCAAGCCCAAAGTCGTCTTTTTTGAGATTTTTGGGTTAAAACGATCAAATTCCGGATTGCGACGCCACTTGAGAGGTCCGGGGACACAATCCAATTGAGGGATTGAGCTTGCTCGCAATTTTCATTATCCATCGAGACGCGGGTCAGCGAATCGCGCCTTGCCAAATGACTGATAGTTCCGCTGCATTCGCCATGTAACTTTAATTCCTCAACCCATAAACCTCACACCACCCTCATGAATCGACGTGAAATTCTCCGCACCGGCTCGCTCAGCACCCTCGGCCTGCTCGCATCCCAAACGTTCCAAACCGCCCGCGCACAAAGCCGCACCATCGGTGCAAATGACCGCATCCGGATCGGCATCGTCGGATTTTCAGACCGCCTGAAAAGCTCACTGCTTCCGGGCTACAAGGCGGTCGCGGCTGAGTTCAATTGCGAAATCGTTGGTGTCTCGGACATCTGGAGCGTCCGCCGCGAGGAAGCGAAGGCGTATTTCAAGAAGAACTTTGACCAGGACATCGCGACCTATCGCAACAACGAGGAACTTTACGAAAAGGCCAAACTCGACGCCGTCATCATCTCCACCGCCGATTTCCAGCATGCCCTCCATTCGATCGAAGCGATCCAAGCGGGCTGCGACGTTTATTGCGAAAAACCCTTCGCGGAAACGATGCAGGACGCCCGTGCCGCCCTCAAAGCGGTGAAAGCCTCCGACCGTATCCTCCAAGTCGGCTCACAGCGCCGCTCCGGTCCGACCTATCATGCCGCCTACGACTATCTCAAAAGCGGCAAGTTCGGCCCGATCGTCGCAGCTGAAATGACCTGGAATGTCAACCAGCCGGGACGCTGGCGCCGGCCCGACCTCGTCGCCTCGATCAAGGAGCAGGATGTCGATTGGAAACGGTTCCTCGTGAACCGCCCCGACGACAAGTGGGATCCGCGTAAATTCCTCGAATACCGCCTCTTCTGGCCGTATTCATCCGGCATTCCCGGCCAGTGGATGTGCCATCAAATCGACACCATCCATTGGTTCACCGGACTCCCCCACCCTCGCTCGGTCGCGGCCAACGGTGGCATTTATCAGTGGAAGGACGGACGCACGAATTTCGACACCCTCACCGCCGTTTTCGACTACGGCCCGCTGGATGATCCGTCCACCGGCTTCCAAGTGACTTACAGCTCACGCTTCAGCAACTCCGCCGGTGGGACCAAGGAGATTTACTACTCCAACGGCGGCGAACTCAATCTCGCCAACGGCAAGGTCACTGCCAATGGTGGTCTCGAAAAATCCCTTGCCGCAGAAATGAAAATGGAGACAAACCTGCTCGATAATTACAGTCTCAAAGTTGCCACCGCTGCCAGCACCGCCGCCAACACCGGCGCTGACGAACTCACCACCGCCCACATGAAAAACTGGCTGGAGTGCCTCCGCTCGCGCAAGCAGCCAAACGCCCCGGTCGAGGCCGGCTATCAGCACTCGATCGCCACCATCATGGCCAATGCCGCCGCCCGCACCGGCGAGCGCGTCACCTTCGACGAAATGACCCAGGAAGTCATGGCCGGCGGAAAAATATTCCATCTCTAACATCCATGCCGGCTTCAAAGCATCCCACCACCCGCAGGGGCTTCCTCCACACCGGCTCGGGTGCTCTTGCGGCGCTCGGCTTGGCGCCGTTGCTCCGCGCGGAATCTCCGGCCAATCCAGGAAAACTCTTCGCCTCGGTCGGCCTAGCCTCCCCGCTGGTAAGGGCGGGGTTTCTCAAACTACAAGGCGCGGAATTCCTAACCGTCGGCGTGGGCGATTTGCTCGTGCCCGATCAACCGGAACCAAACTTTGAGAAAAATCTGGCGAAGCTGGCAGCCTCACCGCTGCCGGTTCTCGCCTGCAACGGCTTCATCCGGCCCAAGCACCTCCGCTGCACCGGCCCGGATGCGAACCATGACCTCGTACTCGAATGGTCGGACATCACCTTCCGTCGCATGAAAAAAACCGGCGGCAAATTCATCGTCTTCGGCAGCGGCG
>JBDNGL010000279.1:0-23709 GCA_041689285.1 Opitutaceae bacterium | reverse complement strand
TGGTGGAGAATCAACTCAGCCTGTTTCTCCTGCGGAAGGTGGTGATAGTGGTTTCATTCGTTTTCGATCTGCTCGGCATGCCGGTAGAGCAGGAGGGCAACGTATTGCTGCTACCCACCGGTCGGGTGGGGGTGGCTGATGCCTGCTCGGGGATTCGCTCCCTCACGGCCTGTCTTTTCGCGGGCTCGTTCCTCGCGGCAGTGTTCCTCAACGTGCTCTGGAAGAAAATTGCCTTGGTGAGTGCTTCTTTGCTGCTGGCCTTCGTCACCAATTTGCTGCGCAGCCTGTTTCTCACGGCGTGGGCTTACAATTATGGTCCCGATGCCATTGAAGGCACGGTGCATGATGTCGCTGGCTACGCCGTGCTCGGTCTGACCCTCGTCGGCCTGTTGTGTTTGCTGCCGCTGTTCAACCTGCGGTTTGGGGATTCAACTGAGCTGTCCCCGCTCAAGGAACAGGATGAGGCGCGCGAAAATCCTGACTCCAAGGATTGAGGGCGGTGGAGGGGGCAGCGATGCGGATGGCGCCGTGATCGGTTTTCGCATGGCAGGCGTTGCAGGTTTCAATCAAGGCGGTGTAGCGAGTGGTGAACAAGGCAACGTCCTTGGCTTCCGTTGCCTCCTCTAGGCTTTCGATGGCGGGGAGCAGCAGGGTGCGGACGAGTGCACTGATGTCATGACCAGCATCCACGACTTGGGCTTCCACGAGTCCTTCGGCGGTTTCCTCGATTTCGTGCAGATAGAAACTGGCGAGTTCCCAGTGTCCGGCTTCGGCCGCGCGGCCGAGCTTGTCGGTCCAACGTTGCATCCAGGCCATGGTGATGCCGACCTCTGAGTGCTCCGGATTCAGCTGGGCTTCAATCGCGGCGAAACGGGCGTCGTTGGCCCGGAGCGCGATGAAGAGCAACAAGCTCAGTGCGATCACCATCACGGACAGGAGGGCGAGAAAGAATTTCACGCCAAAGGTCTAATGCTTACGCGCTGACGGTCAATCCACCACTGCGGGGGTGGCCGCCGCCGGCAGCACGGTCACACGGAAAGCCTGATCGGCGCCAAGATAAGTCCGGGCAAGGGCGGAAAGTTCCTCGGTCGTGATGGCTTCCACGTCGGCCAGACGCGTGCGCGCCCAGTCAAGGACCTCGGGTTTTTCCTGAGCGCGGGAGACCACTGAGCCGAGCCAGTAGTCATTTTCGCGCAGGGATTCGCGGATGCTGGTGAGTTGCGGCAGTTTGGCCCGCTCCAATTCGTCCGCCGTCACGCCGTCACGGTGGAGGTCGGCGGCGAGTTGCACCACGGCCTCGCGAATCAGGTCTGCCTGTTCGGGGTCCACGGTCACGTTGGCCTGCATCCAGCCAAAGCCGGGATAGGCGTCACCGGCACTGTGGCCGGCACTGGGACTGTAGGCCCCGCCGAGTTCGTTGCGGATCTTCACGCGCAGTCGGTCTCTGAGCACGCTGCCCAAGAGACCGAGACGGCGGGCGACTTGCACATCGCGACTATCCGTGGTTTTCCAGTAAAGCAGCACGATGCCCTTGGGAATTTCGGTGACGACATGGTAGGTTTCGTTAAACGGCGTGGTCGGCAGGTTGAGCATGCGCAGTTCCGCCAAGTCCGGGCGGGATCTGCGGGCGGGCAAAGCACCCAGCGTGCGGGCGACGGCGTTGATGGTGGCGTCTACGTCGAGATCGCCCACAAGAGAAACTTCCAAGGCGCTGCCCGTAAGCTCATCGGCGAGCCACGTGCGCACTTCGTTGAGGTTGCGCTGCTGCATTTCCTCCAGCGGCGGCATGCCGAAGCGCGGGTCGCCACCGGCGAGGAGATTTTGCACGATCAGATTGAGCGGCCCGGCGGAGGTATGGGCAAAGCCGCGATAGGTCTGTTCAATGCCTTGCTGCGCTTGGCGCATAGCCTCGGGTCGGTAACCGGGATCGGTTAGTTGAGCCGTCAAGAGCTGCATTTGCAGCAACAGATCGTCGCGGGTGGTGACGCCACCCAAGGCGAAGAAATCAGCCCCCACGCTGAAACCCACGCCAACGTTGCGACCCGCGAGGATGCGGCGGAGATCATCGGAGCTATGCTGGCCAAGGCCACTGGCTGTGAAGGTGTTGCCGGCCAGCCATCCGAGGCCGCGTTGATTCGCCGCCTCGGTGAGCTTGCCACTGCCGAAGCGGGCATTCACGCGGATGCGGCCGGCTTCGAAGGCGGTGGGCTTGAGGTTGAGACGCACGCCGTTCGCGAAGGTGACGAGAGTGATGTCCAGATCGGCGACATGTTCGCGCTGGACCACTACACCGGCCGGACCGAAATCAGTGTAGGCAAAAGCCTCTTCCGCAATCTCGTCAGGCGGGTTCACGGCGACGGCCTGGGCTGCCGTGTAGGCGGCGGTGATGGCCGCGGTGGCGTCACCCGCGATCACTTCGTTGCCGCTGACCAAGACGTAGCGACCCGGGGCAGACCAAGCCTCGCGCAAGGCGGCCAGACAGTCTTCGAGCGTGATCGTCGCCAGCGCCGGCCCAAACAGCGCGAGGTTGTCGGCCGGATGGGTGAAGACGGTTTCGTTGGTGATGCTCGCGATAAGGGCGGTGGCGAGATCGCTGGAGCGACGGGTGGTGGCGGTGCGCACAGATTGCTCAAGGGAGTTGCGGAAAATGGCGGTGATTTCGCGTAGTTCGCTGGCCTGAAAACCATGCTCTAAGGCGCGACGTAGTTCCTGCTCGGCGACGGCCAGCGTCTCGGCCCAAAGGCCGGGCTTGGCGGTGAGCCGGATGGAGCTGCTGCGGTAAAGGTCGTAGCCGGTAGATACACCCGTGCTGCCGCCACTGAAGGGGGCGGAGACTTTTTTCGCCAAAGTGGAGAGCCGCCGGTTGATGATACCGATGGCGAGCGAGCGTGGCAGATTCGCGAGGCGTTGAGCAGCGGTGTCGGGCAGACGTGGTTCGGGAACGATCGTCTGGATGGCCACGGAAGGGGCGACCGCCTCGGGCTCCAGATGGTGGCGCACGCGCAGGCCTTGGAATGAGTTGACACGGCCAAGGTCAGGTTGGGCGCGGGCCGGGGCGCGGGCGGTGAGCGGACTGAACGTGGAGCGGAGTAAGGGCTCGATGCGGTCTACAGGCACGTCACCGACCACGATGACGGTCATCAATTCGGGCCGATACCACGTGTCGTAGAAGTCCACGAATTCATCGCGTGGGGCTGTGCGGACCACATCCATGAGGCCGATGGGCAAGCGGTGTGGCAGGAGGGTGTCGGCAAAGATAAAATTAAACTCGGCGACCCAAGCACGAAAACTCACCGTATCGCGGGTCCGCTCCTCGGCGACGATGACGCCACGCTCGGGTTCGAGTTGATCGGACTGGATGAGCATCCCGCCCGCATAATCGGCAAAGATACGCAGACCCTCGGACAGCGTCGTCACATCATTCTGCGGCAGCTCCAGCATGTAGACCGTCCGGTCAAACGAGGTGTAGGCATTACTGTCGTTGCCAAAGCCCATGCCCATGCGCTGGAAAAATTCAATGAGGGTGCCGGGCGGATAATGCGTGCTACCCTTGAAGGCCATGTGCTCGAGAAAATGGGCGAGACCGCGCTGGCTCTCGGTTTCCATGAAGGCGCCGGCATCGACGACCAAGCGCAGGGAAACGCGGTCGCGCGGCTCCGCATTGGGGAGGATGATGTAGCGCAGGCCGTTGGGCAGGGCTCCAAATTGCGTCGCCGGGTCCGGCGGCAGATCGCTGGCGACGTGGGCGAAGCCGGTCGCGGCACGCAGGCCAACGGTGAACAAAGCCAGCATCAACAAGCCGGCGGTTAAGCGGGGAAAACGTCGTATCATCATCAGAAAATGCGGCCACCTCCTGCCGGGCAAAAGGAAAAAGGCTCGGAATCGGGCCGATTGGGTATTTTGGACTAGGTGCCTAATTCATGCTGCTCTGGCTCTATCGACTCTTGTTTTTGCCCGGATTGCTGTTTGCCGCCCCTTATTACCTATGGCGGATGCGGCGCCGTGGCGGCTACCGGCGCGGTCTGGCCCAGCGTTTCGGTGCTGAGCCGGTGCTGCCGCCGAAGCGTCCCGGTGTGCACCGTATCTGGCTGCAGGCGGTGAGCGTGGGCGAGATGCTGGCTATCGGGCCAATCCTGGAGGCGTGGCAAAGTGAAAACGACGTGGAGGTCTATCTGACGACCACCACGAGCACAGGTCGCTGGGTTGCCGAGGATCGCTACGCGCAGCACGTGGCGGGCTATGGTTATTTTCCGCTGGATTGGTGGCCCTTCAGTGTGCGTGCGTGGCGACGAGTGCAGCCGGATCTCTTGATTATAACGGAGGGCGAACGCTGGCCCGAGCATCTGCATCAAGCGCGACTGCGCAATGTGCCGGTGATCTGTGTTAACGCGCGCTTATCGGACCGGAGTTTTCGGCGCATGCGGAAGCTGCGCTGGGCCGTGGAGCCTGTGCTCAGGCCCCTGACCCGGGTGTTGGCGGCTTCGGCCCATGATGCCGAGCGATTCCAACTACTCGGGGTTGGGCGAGAGCGCATCACCGTCACTGGGAACATCAAACTCGACGTAAGCATTCCCCGACTTACTGAAGCCGTGCGAATCCAGCTTCGCCGCGCACTTGGCCTGCCGGCCAGCGGGCTTGTGCTGATGGGCTCTTCCACGTGGCCCGGGGAAGAAGCGGCCTTGATCGAGGCACTCCGCCAGGCCCGCAAGCAAGGCATTGATTGCGCTTTGCTGGTGGTGCCCCGACATGCCGAACGGCGACGTGAGATTGAGGAGCTGCTTCGTCTCAGCGGCTATAGCTGGCATTTTCGCTCCCGCGGGCACGCGCCCAACCCCGTGGATATTTCGATCGCGGACACGACGGGTGAGATGGGTAAATTCCTGCAATTAGCGGACGTCGTCTTTGTCGGCAAAAGTCTGCCGCCGCATACCGAAGGGCAGACGCCGGTCGAGTCGGCCGCATTGGGGCGATCCCTGCTCTTTGGACCGGGCATGGGGAATTTCCGATTGATCGCGGAAGAACTGGTGCAGGCCGGAGCGGCGCGACGAATCGCCAATACGCATGAACTGACGACGCAGACCTTGGCGCTTTTGCAAAACACGGCAGAACGCATAGCGCTGGCCGCGGCGGCGCAGGCGTGGCATCAGGCGAATACCGGCGCCGTCGCCCGCACCTTGGCCGCGATTCGCGCCGAATTGGGCGACTGAGTCAGATCTCGACGAGTTCTGACGGCTGGTCCTCGGACTGGGCGTGGGCGGCAGCGACCGGCAGCGGATGCTCCAGCGTAAAATCGGTGAAGTGCACCAATTCGTAGCGGCCATCAAGATGCTCGACGATGGCGGTGAGTGATTCGACCCAATCGCCGGAATTGAGGTAGTGGATCCCGCTGAGCAGTTTGTCTGATGGCGTGTGAATGTGCCCACACATGACACCGCTGCAGCCGCGATCCCGGGCGAGTTGGGTGATGTGGTCCTCAAAATTGGAGATATGGCTGACGGCAGATTTTACCCGGGCCTTGATGGCCTTGCTCAGCGACCAATATTCGAGTCCACGCCAGCGTCGCCAGGCGTTGTAGGCCCGGTTGAGGCCCAAGAGGGCACGGTAACCCCAGTCGCCGAGATGGGCGAGAAAGACGAAGTTTTTGGTGATGGTGTCGAACACATCGCCGTGCAGCACGAGGTAGCGGCCGCGCAGTCCTTCGTGAATGTAATCCTCGACGAGCGAGAGCCGCTCGAAGGCCAGCGGCAGAAACGCGGTCAGTACGTCATCGTGATTGCCGCGCAAATAGATGACCTCAGTGTCACGCTTTTCCAGTTTCTTGAGGACGATACGGATGAAACGCGTGTGCGCCTTGGTCCACTGGCCGGCGCGGCGGAGCTGCCAGCCGTCGATGATGTCGCCGTTGAGGATAAGTTTCTCGCAGCGGATGTGGCGAAGGAAATGATTCACTTCGTCAATTTTGCAGTCCGGTGTGCCGAGGTGCACATCGGAGATGATCACGGTGCGGACAGGCAGGACCTTCTTATCCATGGCGGAAAAGTGCGGGTGTTGGCCGAGGTTCAGCCTTGGCCAGCAGGATTGGCGTTGGCGCGGATTTTAGCGGCGAGCCAGCGATAACGTGACGGGCGATGTCACGGGCGGCATGGGGACGGAGTAGGGGTTCAAGGGCCCGGCGCCAATCACGCCAGACTGTGCCGCGACCAGCAAAGGCACGGTGCAGTTCCGTGATGACCGCACCGGGTGTAGGGGCATAGGCCCCGATTTGGTGGCGACGCAGCAGTTCGTAATTACCCTCTTCCTGGCCGGGCACGATCTGGTTCACGATCATGGGGCAACGCGCCGCGATGGCTTCTTGGGTAGTGGCGCCGCCGGCTTTGCTGATCACGACGTGATGGGTGAGGAGCAGTTGAGGAATCTGGTCGGTCCAGCCCAAGATGTGCGCTGGGGTGCGTCGTTGGGCAGCGATTTTTTGCAAACGGCGGCGCAGGTCTTCATCGCGCCCTACGGCGCAGGTGACTTCCCAAGCGCTTTCGGCGAGCAGGCGGTGTGTGATGGCCTCGGCGTGCTGCGTGCCGGAATTGATAATAAAGAGAATCCGCGGTGCGTGGCCGGTGGCGAGGTTGGGCGGTTGCAGGTCAGGTCTCGGAGCGACGAAAATTTCGGGAAGCGGAAAGCCCGTGGTGTGAAGCTTGGCGGGGTCCACCCCGTCCCGGGCCATGACCGCGGCGGAGTCGGCGTTGGGCACAAACCAACCCGCGCAAGGCGGCAGCCACCAGAGGGAGTTGATGCTGATCGAATCGGTGACGACGTTGTAGTGCGGCACGGCCGGACCACCGTCCCGGGCCAGTTTATTGAGCAGGAATCCGTAAATCGGGTAGGTGCTGCAAACCGCGGTGGGCCGTTCCTCTCGCAACAAGCCGGCAAGCACGCGCATCTCGCGGCGCAGCAGCCAAAGATGACGCGGGAAGGGGCGAGCGCGGTCCACCCACGCGAAGAATGCGCTCCACAGGCGCGGCGTATGATTGATGGCGGCGAGGTAGCCGCGACGGGTCAGGGCGGCGAGTCGGGGCGAACCGAGGGCGAACAAGTCAGCGATCAGCGCTGTGCCGGGACCGCCCTGTTCATCACAGGCAGCGGCGAGATTGCGGGCGGCGGCGTTGTGGCCTTCGCCGTATCCGGCCGTCAGGATGAGGACGCGTGGTTTCATGCCGGTAGGGCGACGGTGGTGACCGGTGGGTTCACCACGGCGAGCAGATCGGCCTCGAAGCGGCCGACGACATTTTCCCAGGATTGCTCCTCCAGCGCGAGCCGGGCGCCGTGGCGCAGACGCTGGCGCAAAGGTTCGTCGGTCGCGAGGCGCACGGCGGCGGCGATGAGCGCATCGGGCTGATCGCAAGGCACGGTGAGCCCGTTTTCACGGTCCCGGATAAATTGGCGCGCAGCCGCGTAGTTGAAGCCCGCGACCGCAAGACCGCTGGCCATCGCCTCGGTTAACACATTGCCAAACGTCTCGGTGAGACTGGCGTGGATGTAGATATCAGCCGAGGCGTAGTGTCGGCCGATTTCCTCCCGTGAATAGAAACCCGCAAAAATGCACTCAGGGTGCTCGCGTTGGAGTTGCGCCTTGAGCGGACCTTCACCTGCGATGACAAAACGGCAGCGGGGATTGGCCGCGCGGATGGCGGCAAAGGCGCGGAAAACCAGGCCGTAGTTTTTTTCAGCCGCCATCCGTCCGACATGCAGCACGACCGGGGTGGTATCATCAGCATCCCAAGAGGCGCGGAGGGCCGGGTCACGGCGGGCTGGATTGAAGTGGGCGGTGTCCACCCCGCGGGAGAGGACGGCCAGATCACGAAATCCCAGCGTGGCCAATTCATCGCAGAGCTCCTGAGTCGGGGCAAATGTGCGCAGCGTGCGGTTGTGCACACGGCGCAGCCAGCCGAGCACCGCGCGCCGCAGGAGTGCGAAGCCATAGTCGCTGGTGTAAGCGTGAAAGTTGGTGTGAAAACTCGATGTCACGGGCAGGCCTAGCTGGCGGGCGGCGGTGATCGCGGAGGCACCGAGCGGTCCTTCCGTGACCACGTGCACCAGATCAGGCGGTGATTCGCGCCAAAGCCGGGTGAGTTTGCTGCGGGCGGGCAGGCCTAGGCGGAGCAGGGGATAACCCGGGATGGGCAGGCCCGCCATGTCAACTTCGGTGATCTCCGCGACCGGCGGGCGGTCCGCTAAATCGCCGCGGTGTGGTCGGTAAACCTTCACCCGATGGCCTCGCCGACCCAATTCCTTGGCGATGAGTCCGAAGGTCATGGCCACGCCGTTGATTTCGGGCGGAAAGGTTTCAGTGACGATGGCGATATTCACATGTTTAGGTGGTGCTCCAGCGCCAACAGTAGAGCCGATCAAAGCGTCAAACTCGTGTCGGTTTAGTGACGATTCGGGCAATTCACGTTCAGTGAAAAAGACTTACACTTAGAGATTGCACCTAGCACCGGGCACTTCCTAGGTTGACTCCTTTTACGCGGATGCAGTCCCACGGCCCAAAGCGCGTCTATACTCCCCAATCGTTGGAATTCTGGTTTGGACGACTCGAAAATGATTGGGCGTCGGCATTTAGCGAATCCCAGCTCGAAACCGGACGGCAGCTTTACCGCGACGGTGAGATTCGGGAGCTGGAGCTCACGGCCAAGGATGCGATTATCCACCGGCGCGTAGAGAAGCATGACGAATATGCAGTCATTGAGTGGGATGAGGATGGTCTGAATGTCAGATCCTCCACGACTGATCAGGAAATTGCCCGCTCGTTGGCGGTGGCCGGGTTGCATGAGATCGAGGAACTGGTGGCCGACGAAATCCCCGTCCTCCCCGAGGAGTCCCGAGGCAATGGCAACGGCCAGAGCGCGCTCAATGGACAAAACGGCCACTCGCGGGATAACGGTGCCGCGAAGCCCCCGGCCAAGCCTGCCGCCCCGGGCGCGGTGCGAGCACTTTTGTTGGTCTTCCGCACCAAGACCGCCGGACTCACTTTCCAAGCCTATTGGCTGGAGGCCGAGAGCAAAACCCGGCAGCCAGCGCTCGGGGCCGCCGCGCATGCCGATGGCAATGGTCATGTGTCCTCCGGCGAACGCACCAAGCTCATCGGGCTCGCCGCCTACGCGCGCAAGGCGCACTTCCACTACAACCAGCAGTCGGGCGTTTACGTGCTCGAATCGCTGGTCGAGATTCCGAATTTCCTTAAGATTACACTGCCGGCTTGGCGCCGGCTCTTCACCATCGAGTTGGACGATCGCTCTGCCAACCTGCTCAAGGGCACCCGGACGATAGACATCGAGGCCGTGGCCGAACGGGCCGCCGCCGGCGAACTCCCGGGTGCAGCGGGCGAGGGCACCACGCTCAACCTGCGCTGGATCTTCCGTGCCGGTGAACGCCTGCTGACCGACAGTGAAGTCAACACGCTTCTCAAGCGCGGTGGTTCGCCGGTGATCCTGCCCAGCCTTGGCATCGTCACCCTCGCGGCCGAACGTTGGGATTCCTTCAACGCTTGGCAGAAAAATGTCACCGAGACGCAAGGTGCCAACACGCTTTCGCCCTATCTGGTTTTCTCGCTCTTCAATGATGCCCGACTGAAACTAACCCTCTCACCTGAGATTGAGGCTTGGCGCCAATGCGTGCTCGCCGCGCCCGCCGCCCCGCAAGCGTTGCCCGACCTGCTGCGGCCCTACCAGAAGCGCGGCGTTGAGTGGCTCGCCCATTTGGCCGATGTCGGCTGCCACGGTCTCCTCGCCGATGAGATGGGCTTGGGCAAGACTTTGCAGGTAATCACCCTCCTGGCCACGCGCCCGTTGCCGGGCAAACCAACGCTCATTGTGTGCCCGGCGAGTGTCGTGCCTGTCTGGCGCGAGGAAATTGCGCGTTTTTTCCCGGAGCTGAAAACCGACGTGCTCAAATCTGGGAATGATTTTTCCATGCGGTCGGATGCGGTGGTTTGGCTTGCGAGTTACACTCAACTGCGCAAGCACCGCGATTTGTTGCCCGCGCACGTGTTCGGTTACGCCGTGCTCGACGAGGGCCAATTTATCAAGAACCCCGACGCCAAGATCACCCAGACCTGTTTCGCGGTTCGCGCGCAACACCGGGTCGTGCTCACGGGCACGCCATTGGAAAACCGCCAGCTCGACCTGTGGAGCATCTTCCGCTATCTCTTACCCGGTTTGTTGGGCTCGCGGACAGCATTCGAGTCGGCCCTGCACCATGACCGGGTCGGCACACTCATGCGGTTGCGTGCGCAACTGGCACCCTTCATCCTGCGCCGCACCAAAAAGGAAGTGGCGACCGAACTTCCGCCGAAGGTGGAAATGGACCTGCTCTGCCCGCTCACCGATGTGCAGCGCGCCGAGTATGCCCGCATCTGCACCGAAGGACTGGCGCGGCTGGGGAACGATGTCGGCGCCGCGATGCGCGAGAAATCCTTCGGCTTTCTCGCGTTGCTCACCCGCCTGCGCCAAACCTGCTGCGATCCTGACATGTTGCCCTGGCTTAAGTCGCCCCTGGCCGATTCGGGCAAGATCACGCTGCTCATGGAGAAACTCGCCGAGATTGTCGGCAGTGGTCACAAGGTTGTCATCTTCTCGCAGTTCGTGATGTTCCTCGATCGTGTCCGCGAGGCGATGGCGGCGAATTTCCCCGATCTGCAGCGCTTCGAGCTCACCGGTATGACGCTGGACCGCCAGAAGCCGGTGCAGGATTTCCAAGGTGCCGAAGGGGCAGCGGCGATGCTGGTTTCGCTGAAGGCTGCCGGCACCGGTATCACCCTCCACGCGGCCGACTATGTTTTCCTGCTCGATCCTTGGTGGAATCCGGCCGTGGAGGCCCAAGCCGTGGATCGCGTCCATCGGATCGGGCAGACCAATACGGTCTTTGTCTATCGCATGGTGACGGCCGGCACGATCGAGGAGCGCATCCAGGCGTTGAAGGCCGACAAGAAAGATCTCTTCGACAAGTTGATCGGCGGACTCGGTGGTGACTTTGACCTCGGGCAACATTTCACCTCGTTGCAAAGTCTCGTGCAACTGACGACCCAGTTTGACGTCGAGCACACGGAGCGAACCGGAGAGTGACCCCGATCACTGATCGGCTATGACTCAGGGCTGGAGCGCGGACTCTCCGAACCCGGCTGTGCGCCACAAGCCGGCACTTGCTACCGATAAGGTAAGCACCCTTCCTGAACCTATCTCACCATGAAGTTAATTGATTTGAACCACCAAGGCGGCATCGGAGCCAATTCGTTATATCTCAAGATCGGCGGTCTGAATCTTTTGATCGACTGCGGACTCAATCCCAAGACCCCCGGGCTTGACGCTATGCCTGATCTGCGGCCGTTGCGGGGAGTTCACCTCGACGCGATCATCGTCACTCATTGTCATCTGGATCATATCGGTAGCCTGCCGGTGGTGATGCGCGAACATCCGGAAGCCGTGGTCCTGTTGACCAATTCAAGCCGCATGTTGATAGAAAAAATGCTGCGTAACTCTGCCAACGTGATGCAGCAGCAGAGTGAGGAGGCGGCTATCCCCGGGTATCCGCTCTTTACCCACGATGAAATTCGACAGTGCGTGAAGCGCTTCGTTGGCCTGCCTTTCAAGCGCGTGCGGAAAATTCGCGGGCAAAAAGATGAGGTTGAAATCATGTTCCATCGCTCCGGCCACGTGGCCGGGGCGGCAGCCGTGGAGATTCATCACAAGCAGCGCCAGATCTTCATCACCGGGGACGTGATGTTTGAGGATCAGCGCACGCTGCAGGGCGCGCAATTTCCCTCTGGGCACTTCGACACCCTGATCATTGAGACGACCCGCGGCATGACCGAACGGGAATATGGCAAGGAGCGCGTGCACGAAATCGCCCGGCTGGTCGCCTGCATCAACGACACCATCGGTCGTGGCGGTTCATTCTTGCTGCCGGTGTTTGCGCTGGGCCGGATGCAGGAGCTGCTGTCGGTCTTTCACGATGCGCGCCAGTTCGGGCGGCTGGTGGATTGCCCGATCTTCGCCGGCGGTCTCGGCATGGGGTTGGCCGAGTTGTTCGATGAGATGTCGCGGAAGACCAAGGATGTGAATTTCGACCGCCGGATCATGGATGATCTCCGGCTGAAGCCGATTGCCCGGCGGTTGAAACCCGGTGAGGACCCACGCAAGCAGGCGCTCTACATTGTGAGTTCGGGCATGCTGGTGGAGCGCACCCCCAGTTACACGCTCGCGTCCGGTCTGCTGGGCCATGCGCGCAACACCATCGGGTTTGTCGGCTATTGTGATCCGGACACCCCGGGCGGGCAGCTGCTCGCCACCAAACCGGGCGGCACGTTTCATTTTACCACGGCGGGCGTGAAAGCCCGGGTGCGGGCGCGACTGGAACAGTTTGAACTTAGCGGCCATGCCGAACGCGACGAACTCCTGCAATTTGCGGTGCAGACCAAAGCCCGCAGCATCGTGCTGACCCATGGTGATCCTAAGGCGCGGGACTGGTTCAAGCAACAATTACCGGGTCATTTGCCCAAGACCAAGCTGATCGACCCGATTCCTTTGCGGACTTACGAGGTGTGAGTCGAAGCGACATTTGCTGCCCTTCGTGCAGGAATGAACTGGACGGTCGGTTTTATATTTCCCGATGATGGCGTTCATGCCCACCACACCCTCCAGCCTTCGCAATCGTCGCGGTGAAAAACTTGATTTCACCCTGCATCCCGGCGCGCCGGGGAACGCCACTCTGATCGTGATCGGCCATGGTGTCACCGGCAACAAAGACCGGCCGCACTTGATTGCGTTGGCGGAAGGTTTGGCGCAAGCGGGCATCACCGCCCTGCGCGTATCCTACTCTGGTAATGGTGCCTCTGAGGGTGCGTTCACGGCGAGCACGATCACCAAGGAGGTGGAGGATCTTGGCAGCGTCTTGGACACCCTGACGGGTTGGAAGATTGGTTATGCCGGTCACAGCATGGGCGGCGCCGTGGGGGTGCTGCGCACCAGCAGGGACGCGCGCATCCGTTTCCTCATCTCTCTAGCGGGTATGGCTCGGACCGCGGCATTTGCAGAGCGTGAGTTCGGCGCGGTGACTCCCGGATCCGGCTGCATGTGGGAGAATCCGGAGTGTCCGCTCTCGGCGGAGTTTATGGCAGACATGGCCAAGATCGGTGATGTGCTCGCTGCCGGCGCTCAGGTGCAAGTGCCGTGGCTTTTCGTGCATGGTGAAGCCGACGATGTGGTGCCGTCGTCGGATTCGGTTGAGCTGCATGCAGTGGCACGCACGCCGAAGACCCTCGTGCAGATCCCGGGGGCCAATCATGGGTTTTCCGACGAGCACACCGTCATCATGGTGCGCACGGTGGTGGACTGGATCCGCACGCACGTGGCCTAAGCGCGATTCATGGACCGACCGGCCCAGAGTGAGGACATGAGCACCGTTGAGACCAAACCTAGCCTCAGGGCGCGCGCGCGCGGGGTGGATGCGCACGACAGATTGACGCAGGCCGGACTTGTTATCGAGGGCGTGGCGCTTACGGTGAGCGCGCTGAAATGAAGGTTGTTTCCGATCCCGCCAAGCTCCTCATGGAGCGCCTGCTGCGTCTATTGCGCTGGCGGGTATGGCTGGCGGAGAAACTTCAGCCCACGGAATGGCAGGCCACCATGCTGTGGGCGTCACTCGCCGGTTTCATGGGCGCGCTTGGCGCGCTGCTCTTCATGGCGAGCGCGGAGGGTGTCCACCTGCTGCTTACTGATTCCCATGCCGGCATTGTGGAATCAATGCGCCTGCTTCCGTGGTGGGGTCGGCTTTTGGTGCCGACCCTCGGCGGATTGTTGGCGGGCGCCGTGTTGCTCTTTGGGCACAAGATGGTCAAAGGCCAAAGCTCGACCGACTACATGGAGGCCATCGCCATCGGCGACGGCCGGCTGCCGCTGCGCACGAGTCTGGTAAAGATTGTCGCGTCACTGTTCATCATCGGCTCAGGCGGCTCCATCGGACGCGAGGGTCCGATGGTGCAGACTTCTGCGCTGCTGGCCTCGTTGCTCGGGCGCTGGCGTAAATTTTCGACACAGCAGCTGAAGCTACTGGTGGCCTGCGGTGCGGCCTCGGGGATCGCTTCGGCCTATAACGCGCCGATCGCCGGCTCGTTCTTTGTCGCGGAAATCATCCTTGGCACCATTGCGATGGAAAGCCTCGGCCCACTAGTGGTGGCGGCCGTCACGGCGGCCCTCACGCCGATGGTGCTCAGCGATGCCCACACGCTCTACAGCGTGCCGAAGTTCGCGCTCAATTCTCCCTGGGAGATGGGACCCTATATTTTACTCGGGCTCATTGCGGGCACCTTGGCACCGTGGTTTTTGCGTTCCCTACGTCGGGCAGAAGCGATGTTTGTCGCTACTAATCTGCCCTTGGTGGCCCGGCTGGGTTTAGGTGGATTGCTGGTCGGGATCATAGCCATCAATGTTCCGGAAGTCGCTGGCAACGGCTACTCGGTGATCGTAGATATTCTGAATGGGCGCATGGCGTGGATGATGTTGCTTGGGGTGCTCTGCTGCAAATGGCTCGCCACGGCCTGTTCAGTGGGTTCAGGCGCACCCGGCGGTGTTTTTACGCCCACATTATTCATGGGCGCGGCGGTGGGTTCGTTATTCGGGAGCGCGGTGCAAATGCTTTGGCCGGGCGCGCCCAGCCCGGGGGCCTTTGCCTTGGTGGGCATGGGCGCTTTCCTTTCGGCTGCGAGTCGCGCGCCGGTGATGGCGGTCATCATGCTTTTCGAAATGACGCTTAGCTACGAGATCATCTTGCCCCTGATGTTGTGCAGCGTCGTGGCGTTTTTCACCGCCCGTGGCATCGAGGGCCATTCGCTTTACAGCGAGGTCCTTCGAAAAAAGGCGGCGGAAGATCCTTCGACCGAGCTGACCAAGGCCGGGCGGGTAGGTGACTTGGTGAAACCCAATCCTCCGGTGGTGCCGATTAGCGCGCGTTTTGCCGAAATCGCGCGGATGTTCATCTCCGTCCGCGTGAACAATATTTACGTCAACAACGCCGAGGGCAGTTTCCTCGGTGCAGTCTCACTGCACGACATCAAGCCGTATTTGGCCGATCCCAGTTTGGCGGAATTGGTGCTAGCTCGCGATATTGTGCGGGAAGATTTTCCCCGCTTAAGCCCCGAAGATTCATTGAGCGACGCTTTGGGTAAATTTTTCGCCCACGAGGGTTTGCAGCGGTTGCCCGTGGTGGCCGCGGATGGCAAATTGCAGGGGAGTCTATCGAAAAACGACCTGATGCTCGCGCTCGTGGAACACCGCAAACGCTGACGTGCGGCGCGGCGGAAAATAATCCGCCGCCGATCATTAGTTTTGCGGCTTTGTGACAAAGCCGACGCGGAACCGTAACAAAAGGGGGCTAAAACGGTGCTGCTACATAAACCAGCAACCAAAACACATCTCATGTTCTTCAATAAAACCAAATGGCAGGCCCTCTTCGGGTCCATCATCATCGGCGCGGCCAGCACCGCCTTGGCCTCCGATAGCGGCGCGCTCCTCGAAGCACTCATCCGCAAGGGCATCCTGACCGACCAAGAAGCCGAAGACATCCGTGCCGATCTGGTGCGTGATGCCGCTCAGCCCCCCGCGATCGCCGTGGGCGGGAGCAACTACACGACCCGCCTGCGCTTAAGCGGCCGCTTTCAGCCCCAGTTTGCCGGCCTGAGCACCGACATCGATGGCACCGCGGCTGACCCGGCCTCGACCAACCACTTTTTCCTGCGTCGTATGTATGTCACCGTCCGTGCCGATCTCGGCCCGGATTGGAACTCGAACATCACCTATGATTTTTCCGGCGGTAATTTTGATGCCGCTTGGGTGCAATGGAAGGCCAATGACGATCTCTCGGTGGACATCGGCCTGCGCAAGGTAAACCTAGGCTACGAGGAGCGCACCTCTGCGGGCAGCCTCAAGGCCATCGAGCGCTCCGGCGTCACCCGTTATTTCGTCGAGGAAAACAACGGCCGCCGACTCGGCGCTGGCAGCTATCGCGTGGGTGTATTTGTGGACGGCAAATCCGGTAACTTCTTCTACGGTGCGGCGCTGACCAACCCGGAGCGTCCGGTCTCGGCAGCCGCAGCCGGTGGGACGGGCAATGCCACTAATAACCAATTTGCGGTTTGGGGCAACGCCGGCTACAATGGGAAATTCGATGGCGGCACCTTTGTCATCGGCACCGGTTTCGGCTTCCTGCCTGACCAAGGTGGCAGGGTCGCCCCCTTCGGTGTGGGCACTGGCAACGACCTGATGGTTTACACGATCTACACCGACATCACGTCGGGCAATTTCGGCCTCGCGGCAGAGTTCATGTCCGCAGAGATCGATCGCGGTGTTTCCGCCACGCGGGATGCCTCGCCTTGGGGCTACTGGATCCAACCGACTTACAAGCTCAGCGAAAAGGTTGAACTCGTTGCCCGTTACAGCTTCCTCGATTCCGACGGCCGCGGCGTGAACCTTTCCGACGGCGTCCGTTCCGCCCCCGGCGGCGGCACCCACAACGAAATGTGGGAAATGTTCGCGGGGGCCACTTGGTTCCTGAAGGGCAATGATCTTAAGTTCCAAGCCGGTTACGTTTACGGCGAGTCCAACAAGACCATTACGGGCACCCCTGCCGGGGCCACCACCTCAGGCGTCCGTTCCCAGCTCCAGCTCAACTTCTAAGCAACTCAACTCAACTCAACTCAACCCAACCTGTTATCATGAAAAAGATCCTCATCCTTGCCGCGGCATTGCTCGCCGCTTCCTCGCTCCAAGCCCAAAAACTGGTCATCAAGGGTTCCGACACCCTCGGGGCCAAGCTCGTCCCGATGATTGCCGAGGACTATCGCGTGTTAAACCCCGGCGTCTCGTTCGAGATTGCCGCAGAAGGTTCCACGACCGGCATCTCCGCCGTCATCAACGGCACCGCCCAGATCGGCATGTCGTCCCGTCGTGCTCGCCCGACTGAGATGTCCGGTGGCTCGGCCAAGGGTGTCACGCTGAAACCCTTGATCGTTTGCTACGACGGCATGGCCGTCATCGTGAATGCGAACAATCCCGTCACCACACTGACGAAACGTCAGGTCGAACAAATATTTACTGGTGATGTCATCGATTGGTCGGCGGTTGGCGGCAATCCTGGGGTATTCTCAGTCTACACCCGCAATACGGCGTCGGGCACCTATTCCGATTGGAAGGATCTTGCCATGAAGAAACGCGATTATGCCCCGTCCTCCCAGAAAATGGCGGGCAACGAGCAGATCGCGGCCGAGGTGGCGAAAAACCCGAACGGCATCGGTTATGTCGGGCTTGCCTATATTAATGCCCCGGGGGTCAAGGTTGTCAGCATTGATGGCGCACTTCCGAACAAGGAGAGCGTGCTCGCCAAGACGTATCCCTACGCCCGCCCAAACTTCTTCTACACGAATGGTGAGCCGACCGGCGAGGCCGCCAAATTCATCGAATTCGTGCTGAGCGAAGCCGGACAGAAAACGGTCGAGAAAGTAGGCTTCGTGCCGCTCCGCTGAAGCCCTCCCGCGCACCAAAGTTTGCGCGACTATTGCAGTGGCCCGCTTGACGCTCAGTCGGCGGGCCACTCTCATTCACTAAAGTTGGTTAACGACCCGCGCACTGTTTCCACATGGCTGAATCAAATCAGGTAAAACCGCCCGGTTTTGAGATCCAGAAGACCCGCACGAAACTTTTTGGTTTGTCGCTTGATGAGTGCATCCAGGCATTCTTTGGCGGTCACGCTTTCGTGGCGGTGATGGTCCTCGCCTTGATCACGACCTTCCTCTTCAAGGAGGGGGCGGGATTCTTTGGCCAGAATCGGGATAACCTTACCGTTTACCGGCAGGCCGGACTGGAGTATATAGATATCATCCGCCAGCAGGAGCGCGACCACACGGCACTAACCCGCTACCTTTTCGACATTCGCATGGGGGTAGTAAAACACTTGCTGGAGCAGGAGGGCTTGGACACGGCGGCGGCCAATGCTCGGCTCGTTGCGTTCGATGATTTTGCGGGACGCTACGGTGATGCGGTGGGGGATCTACGCGGGCTGGTGGCCGACTACGGTGAAGTGGCGGTCGGCATCAAGACGCGCTTCATCGAAAGTCAGGACTTTACAATCGCCCGGGCGCAATATCTGGCGGCGGGTATGACGGCGGCAGCCGACGCGATCACGATCGAGCAGATTGATTTCAAGCGGGAGGTCGAGGCGGTTACGGCGGTGTATCCGATGTATGTGGAGGTGGCCCAAGCCACGGAGCAATTACTGCGCGGGCTGTTGAGCGAGCTGCCAGTCCTGCCGGTGCCGGAATTGCAGCCCCGCGTCACCCGCTTCGGAGAATTGACAGGCAAGTATCTGGAGAGTTTTCCCCAAAGGCTGAACGAACTGGAGCAGTGGCAGTGGGATAAGCCCGTGCCGCTGTTGCAGGCCTTCACGGCCTTTGTCTTTGGCACGGATTGGATCACGGCCAGTTTTTGGCAGGATTGGTATGGCATCATCCCGCTCTTTACCGGCTCCCTGATGGTATCCTTCATCGCCTTGTCGCTGGCGGTGCCGTTGGGCATCGGCGCGGCCATTTATGTCAACCAGATGGCCTCGGCGCGCGAGCAACGTCTCATCAAGCCGACCATTGAATTCATCTCGGCCATTCCCTCGGTCGTGCTGGGTTTTTTCGGTATTGTCGTGCTGGGGCAGGCCCTGCGGGCATTTTCCCAATTGGAATGGATGAGCTGGATGCCGGGCTTTCCCTATGCCGAGCGTCTGAATGTGCTCACGGCCGGATGCCTGCTGGCCCTGATTGCCGTCCCGACCATTTTTACCTTGGCGGAGGATGCCATCAACAACGTGCCCCGGGCCTTCAAAGAGGCGTCATACGCATTGGGTGCCAGTCGCATTCAGACGATTGTTAAAATCATCGTGCCGACGGCGCTTTCCGGCATCATCTCGGCCGTGTTGCTCGGCTTGGGTCGGGTGATTGGCGAGACCATGGTGGTGCTGCTTTGTGCTGGCAATCGTATCGCCATCCCTGACTTTACCCAAGGCCTGACGGCTTTCGTACAACCCGTCCACACCATGACGGGCATCATTGCTCAGGAAATGGGGGAGGTGGTGCGTGGGAGCATCCATTACCGCGCCCTGTTTGTCGTGGGCATCGTGCTGTTTTTCCTCGCCCTCTTGATTAATTATCTCGCGCAGAAAATCGTGCGAAAATACCGAATTTCTAACGGCTAAGTCATGTCCACTTCGATCGAAAATCCTTTTGCCAGCAAACCCGGTCGGGGCCAGACCATGGAGAAAGTCATCTTCTGGCTCACCCGCAGTGCGACCTATTTGGTGCTGTTCTGCGGCCTTTTTGTGCTGGGCGATATTTTCGTCAAAGGTTCGCGCACGGTCTTTCAGGCCGAGTTTCCCTTCATCAATGTGCCTTTCCTAACCGAGGCCCCCGAGTCGCTCCACGTGTTTGAACATGAGGGCAAAAAAATGGAGTTAGGAGATCGCGCCTTTCGCGTGTTTCGTGGGGAGCAGGAGGCTAAGGCCCAAGCCGCCGGTCAACCGGTGCCGCAGATCCAGGCCCAAAGTTATGTGTATTCGGCAGGCGGGATCTGGCCCTGCATCGTCGGGACAGTCCTGTTGGTGGCGGGCTCGATGACCATCGCCTTGTTGCTTGGTGTTGCGAGTGCCATTTACCTGAGCGAATACGCCCGCGACGGTAAATTCGTGCGCTTTATCCGTCTCTCGATTCTCAATTTGGCTGGCGTGCCTTCCATAGTCTTCGGCCTGTTCGGTTTCGGCCTCTTTGTGATCTTCCTTGACTGGAATGTGTCCCTGTTGGCGGGCTGGTTTACACTGGCGTTCATGGTGCTGCCGGTAGTGATCACGGCCTCGGAGGAATCACTCAAGGCGGTGCCCCAAGGCTTTCGCGAAGGCTCGCTGGCGCTTGGGGCCACGAAGTGGCAGACGATCCGCAAGAACGTGCTCCCCTACGCGCTACCCGGCATTCTGACTTCCTCCATCCTCGGCATTGCCCGCGTGGCTGGTGAGACCGCACCGATCATGTTCACCGCCGCCTATGTCGTGCGCGACAAATTGCCGTGGGAGGTCGATAAAATCAGCGATTTCTTTTTCCAAGGCGTGATGGCCCTGCCGTATCACATTTACGTGATCTCCTCGAAGATTCCGCAGAATGAATATACCGCGCGGATTCAGTATGGCACCGCTTTCGTCTTTCTTTTCATCGTCGCCATGATCGCCCTCTCTTCGATCCTGCTTCGCAATCGCATGCGCAATCTCTACAAATGGTAACCACCACCACTGCCACCATGGAAAAGCCCGCCTCTCTCGCTATCAAGGTGCCCCCAGCGCGCAACCTTGGCACCGCCCGCACGCTTATCGATATCGAGAACTTCGATTTTTCTTACGGAGCCAAGCAGGCGTTGTTCGACATTAATTTCCGACTGGACGAGAAACGCGTGACCGCCTTCATCGGCCCGTCCGGCTGCGGCAAAACCACGCTGCTACGCTGTCTGAACCGCATGAATGACCTGATCGACGGCACGGTGATCAACCGGGGCGCGATCCGCATCAACAACGTGGATATCAATGGTGCGGGCGTGGACGCCATCGAACTGCGCAAACGCATCGGCATGGTGTTCCAGAAGTCCAATCCTTTTCCCAAGTCGATCTACGAGAATGTCGTCTACGGTCTGCGCATCCAAGGGGAGAGCAACAAACACCGGCTGGATACGGTCGTGGAGAAATCCCTGCGCGGTGCCGCCCTGTGGGATGAGGTCAAGGATCGCCTGCATGAAAGCGGCCTCAGCCTTTCCGGCGGGCAGATGCAGCGCCTCTGCATCGCCCGCGCCATTGCGGTCGAACCCGAGATCATCCTGATGGATGAGCCCTGCTCGGCGCTCGACCCCATCGCCACCGCCAAGGTCGAGGAGCTTATTCATGAGTTGAAAAAAGATTACACGATTGTGATCGTGACTCACTCCATGCAGCAGGCTGCCCGCTGTTCCGACAAGACCGCCTTTTTCTACATGGGTAAACTCATCGAATACGATGACACCTCCAAGATATTCATGAGCCCAGCCAACGCCCAGACGGAGGCCTACGTCTCCGGCCGCTTCGGCTGAAAGTCCACCCGCATCGTGCCAAAGCCCCGCTAACCAAACTGAACCCCGAACCCGACTCCACGCTGCGGGCACGCCATTCTTTTGGCCCTTGGTGTTTTGGAATTATTTAAAATGAAACGTTTCTTCGACACTGAACTCGAAACCTTCCGCTCCAACCTCGTCCGCATGGGTGAGACGGCCATCCGCCAAGTGCGGGACGCCATGAATGCCTTGGTGACTGCGGATGTCGGTCTGGCCGACCGGGTCATCGCCGCGGACGACGAACTCGATAACTTGGAGATCAAGATCGACGACGAGGCCATCCGCTACATGAACCTCCGGGCGCCCATTGCCACCGAGCTGCGGCTCGTGATCGTGGGCATGAAGGCATCGCACGACCTCGAACGGGTGGGTGACGAGGCCACCGGCATCGCCAAGCGCGCTGTCCGCCTCGCGGCGGAGCCGCCGCTCAAACCCTACGTGGATCTGCCCCGCATGGCCAATATGGCCATTGAGATGCTGCGGGATGCCCTCGATTGCTTCCTGAACGGCGACACTGACAAGGCGGTCGCTGTTATCCGGCGCGATGTCGAAGTGGATGCGATCAATAAGCAGCTCTACCGCGAACTCACGAGTTTCATGATCGAAAAGCCCGGCAATATCAGCCGCGCCATCGAGCTCATGTTCATCTCAAAGTCCATTGAACGCATCGCGGATCACGCGACCAATATCGCCGAGGAAATGATCTACCTCGCGAAGGGCAAGGACGTGCGCCACGACGCCGCCGTGAAGAACGGCGACGCCTCCGCCTGAGCGTGGGTGTTTGTAACGCATTGCGTTACAAACTTGGTCGGATCTTTCGCTTGGCAAGATCCGGCTATTTGTAATACAATGCGTTACAAACACCCAAAGTTTATGAATCCAACCCGACTGCCCTACACGGTGGAGCTAACCGCCAAGCCCATCCTTGCATTGTTTGATCTTGCTGTCACTTCTGCCAGGCGTGCAGCCCGGCAGGGCCGCAGGCGGCGACACCGCAATCGAGGACATACCTTGCACCCGGGCTCCGGGACACCGCTCTGGAACGAGCTGGTGGACCAAGTCCGGCCGAATTTGCTTCGACACGGCAGCAAAGCCCATTTGGCCCGTCTGCTGGGCGTGCCACGGCAGCGGATTCAGGATTGTCTGAAAGCCGGAACAGCCTGTCTGGATGCCGAACGCACCCTGCTGCTACTGTGCTGGCTCGTCGCCCGCCAGAACGGTCGCGATCTGCTCGTTTAACGCAGCACAACTTGTAACGTAATACGTTACAAATAACCAATGGTAAGATGGCGGCGACAGCCGAGCGCAGGCCCATGACCGAGTGTTCGTGGCAATCCGTCCAAACTTGGTTGGCGACGAGCGCCTGCATTTTCAGATGCGGCCACGCAAGTGGGCCCAGAGCGTGCCGAGCCGCTCGTAGATGCCCTTGGTGCTGCGTTCCAGCCCGGTCAGGTCGCACGTCCAGTCATTCCAGCGAAAGTCTGCATTGGGGCGGGCGGTGAAATCGGCCGGACAAGGCAGGGCGTTCAGGCCGGTTTTGCGTGCATAGGCCATCGCGCGCGGCATGTGCCACGCGGAGGTCACCAGCGCAATCGGGGTATCACCGAAACGCTCGTGCAAGGCATTGATTTCTTCCTCAGTGTCGCGTGCCGAAGTCAGTAACTCCATGCGGGTAGCAGACACCCCAAGGGACTGTGCGGCTTGGGCCATGACGGCACCGTGTGTTTCCACAGCGTCCCGCGTAAGTCCTGGTCCAGTGAGGATCACTTGTGCGGCGGGCAGCAGTCGGGCCAATCGCACCCCTTCCATCATTCGGGAGGCTGCGGAGGTGCTGAGTCGGTTGGTGGCTGCGAGGCCGGGCGTGCTGGCGTGACCACCACCGAGCACCACGATGGCTTGACAGGCTGCCAACTCGGCCGGGAGCGGCGTGCCGGGTGGCAGCTCCAGTATTGCGGCGTAGTGCGACTCCAACGGTTGCAGCAGAGCGAGCCCGACCTGCTTGTGGCTCAGGATGAGGAGCAGGAGGACGCCCGCCGTGGCGAGGATTTTGCCCAGTTGCACGCGTCGGCTGAACCACCCGAGCGTCAGTCCTACGAGCATAAGCAGCAAACTTAACTGCAAGGGCATCAGCAGGTAGGAGACCGCTTTTTTCAATTCGAACATTGCTCGAAGATGGGGTCGGCCACCACGCACTGTCGAGTCGAACGGCGGGTCGGGGCTCAAGTCCGGAAGCGGGCATACAAAACCCCGCTGATTGGTGAGCAACGGGGTGCAGTAAATGGGGCGGCCAACGGGACTCGAACCCGCGACCCCCTGAATCACAATCAGGTGCTCTAACCAACTGAGCTATGGCCGCCGTAAAGAGCCGGGAAAGTTCGCGAGCCCGGACGGGTGTGTCAACACCTAGTTAGGAGACGGGAATGTCGTGTGACGGGCCGCTTCATCCCAACTGGTGGGATCAGGCCGGCCGGCATGTGCTCATGACAAATCTCTGACAATTTCCTGA
>JBDNGL010000278.1:0-6147 GCA_041689285.1 Opitutaceae bacterium | reverse complement strand
GCGGGCAACGGCCTCTCGGCAAGATGCGAGGAAGCGGGCGGTGTGGACCTCATTGTGATCTATAACTCGGGCCGCTTTCGCATGGCCGGGCGTGGTTCGCTGGCCGGGCTGATGGCGTATGGGAATGCGAACGAGATCGTCAAGGACATGGCGAAGGAGGTGCTCACGGCGGTGAAGCACACGCCTGTGCTTGCCGGTGTGAATGGCACTGATCCGTTTCTGCTTCGCGGACCCTTTTTGAGGGAGCTGAGGTCTCTCGGCTTCGCGGGCATCCAGAATTTTCCGACCGTCGGCCTCATTGACGGCACCTTTCGCGCGAACCTCGAAGAGACTGGCATGAGCTATCAGCTCGAGGTGGAGACCATCGCCACCGCCCGCGAACTCGATCTGCTCACCACGCCCTACGTTTTCAATACCGACGAAGCTAGGCGCATGACCGAGGCCGGCGCGGACATCATCGTTGCGCACATGGGCCTGACCACCGGCGGGGCTATCGGCGCGAAGACGGCGAAGACGCTCGACGACTGCGTGCGTGAGGTGCAGGCCATCGCCGACACCTGCAAAAGCATCCGCTCCGAAGTGCTCGTGCTCTGCCACGGCGGCCCGATCGCGCTGCCGCCGGATGCGCAGTTCATCCTGAAACAATGCACGGGCGTTGACGGCTTCTATGGCGCGAGTTCGATGGAACGGCTGCCCACCGAGCGGGCGCTCACGGCGGAAGTGAAGCGCTTCGTGGAAATCAAACTCTCCCCCCGCGCATGAAGACCATCGCCGTCCTCGGAACCTTCGACACGAAAGGCGCGGAGCATCGTTTCGTCGCAGAACTAATCTCCCGGCGCGGGTGCCGGGCCTTGCTCGTCGATGTTGGCGGGCAGGGCCAGCCGCAGCTCGTGGCGGACGTTTCGCGGGAGGAGGTGGCGTCGGGCGCGGGGCTGGATTTGGCGGCGCTCCGGACGAAGAATGATCGTGGCGCGATGGTCGAAGCGATGGCACGGGCGGCGCCGGTGATGCTGGCGAAGCTCGCGAGTGAAGGACGCATTCACGGCGTCATTTCGCTCGGCGGCACCGGTGGCACGGCCATCAGCACGGCGGCGATGCGGGCGCTGCCGCTGGGTTTTCCGAAGGTGATGGTGTCCACCGTTGCAGCGGGCAATGTCGCGCCTTACCTCGGCGTGAAGGACATCGTGATGTTTCCCAGCATCGTCGATGTCGCGGGGCTGAATCGTTTCTCCCGCGCCGTCTTCGCCCGCGCCGCGGCGGCGGTGTGCGCGATGGTGACGGCCAACGACACGCTGGTGGAGAGCGCCGAAGCGAAGCCGCTCATTGCCGCCTCGATGTTTGGCAATACCACGCAATGCGTCGAACACGCTCGCAAGCTCTTGGAAACCGCGGGCTACGAGGTGCTCGTCTTCCACGCCACCGGCGCCGGCGGGCGCACCATGGAGTCACTCATCGAGAGCGGCGTGGTCGCGGGCGTGCTCGACATCACCACGACCGAATGGGCCGATGAACTCGCGGGCGGAGTCTTCGCCGCGGGCCCCACGCGACTCGAAGCCGCGGCCCGGCATGGTGTTCCCGCCATCGTCACGCCCGGCTGCCTCGACATGGTGAACTTCGGAGCGCCCGACACCGTGCCCGCGAAGTATGCAGGCCGCACTTTTTACCCGCACAACCCACAAGTCACCCTCATGCGCACCGCACCCGCCGAGTGCGCCGAGCTGGGCCGCATCCTCGCGGAAAAGGTGAACCTCGCCACCGGTCCCGTCACCGTGCTGCTGCCGTTGCACGCCATCAGTCTCATCAGCGCGAAGGGCCAGCCGTTTCACGATGCCGACGCCGACGCCGCGCTGTTCACCGCAATCAAGACGCACCTGCGCAAAGATATCCCGCTGCGCGAACTGGACTGCGCCATCAACGACGCCGCGTTCGCCGAGGCGTGCGCGACGGCGCTGCTGCAAAACATTTCGAACCACAACCCCGCATGAAACCCCAATTCTCATTCCTCCTCGCGTTCTTCCTCCCTCTCGCGTCTCTCACGCCGGCGGAAGACGCGCCCGCCACGCCGCGCATCCGCGCCGTCATTCTCACCGGACTCGACGGCCCGTTTCACGATTGGCGGAAAACCAGCGCCGCGTTGAAGAAGGAATTGGAGAAAGATTCGCGCTTCGAAGTGCGCGTCGTCACCGAATCCCCCGCCTGGCTCGAATCGTCGGAGGTTTTCCAGGCCGATGTGCTCGTGCAGCATTATGTGAACTGGAAAACCCGCGGCTTGAGCGACGCGGCGAAGACGAATCTGCTCAAGTATGTGCACGACGGCGGCGGACTCGCGGTGCTGCACTTTGCCAATGGCGCGTTCAATCCGCTCACCACCGGCCCCGCCGAAAGCGACTGGCCGGACTATCGCCGTCTTTTTCTGCAACGCGCCTGGGTCGGTGCGGCGGGCAGCACCCATGACAACGACGGCCCCTTCCGCGCGGTGCCGGCCGCGCTGGCGCATCCGATCACCGCCGGGCTTGCGCCCTTCGACACGACGGACGAGTTGTATTGCAGGCAGGTTCCCACGGGTGAGCCGCAGGTCGAGCCGCTGCTCACCGCCGCCAGCAAGGTGACCTCGCGGGACGAACCGCTCGCCTGGGCCTTTTCGAGCGGGAAAGGCCGCGTCTTTCAATCGCTCCTCGGACACAGCGAGGTTTCCATGCGCGCGGCGGGCGAGTTCCACCGGCGCGGCATCGCCTGGGCGGCGGGGCGCGAACCGGTCGAGGGAAAGTCCGGGGCAACGCCCGCCAAACCCTGAATCACAAACCTGCGACCTCATGCATCGCCTCCTTCTTGTCCTCGCGTTCGCCGCCGGTTCCGCGCCCGCCCTCGCCGCGGCTTACGACCCGCTGCGTTTTGAAAAGGAAATCATCGTGCCCGCTTGCACTGACCCGATGCAGCTTGAAGTCACGGCGGATGGGCGCGTGTTTTTCATCGAGCGCCGCGGCACGGTGAACGTGGTCGAGCCGCAAACGCGGCGTGTGACGCTCGTCGGCGAAGTGCCGGTGCATATGCGGACGGAGGTGGGTTTGCTCGGGCTGGCGCTGGACCGCGATTTCGCGCGCTCCCAGGCCTTGTTTCTCTTTTTCTCACCGCGGGAAACCAGCGACACGATGCGGCTCTCGCGCTTTATTTTGCGGGAGGGCCGGCTCGACCTCGCGAGCGAAAAGGTGCTGCTGGAATTTCAAGTGAAGCCGCCGCACTTCCAGCACATGGGCGGCGGCCTGTTCATGATGCCCAATGGCGACCTGCTGCTCGGCACGGGCGATTCGAGTGGTCATCTGCCGGGGTTGATGGTGGACGAACGCCCCGGCCAGGAGACCTCCGATGCGCAGCGCACCTCGCCGAACTCGCGCAGCCATCTGGGGAAAATCCTGCGCCTTCATCCCACGGCGGAGGGCGGGGTGACCATTCCGCCGGGCAATCTTTTTCCCGATGGGCGCGACGGCTTGCCGGAGATTTTTGCGATGGGCGTGCGCAACGGCTTTCGCGTAAGCGCGGACGCGAAGACCGGGATCATCTACTGGGGCGACGTGGGGCCGAATGTGGACGCGGCGCTCGGCGTCGGCGGCGAGGGCTACGATGAAATCCACCAGGCGCGCGCCGCCGGATTTTTCGGGCACCCGTATTTTACGGGGCCGAACGAGGCGTTCCGGCGCTATGATTTCGCCACGAGTAAGGCGGGCGCGCTCTACGACGTGAACGCACCGCGCAACGACTCGCCGAACAGCACCGGCCTCCGGGCGCTGCCGCCGCCGCAGCCCGCGTTCATCTGGTATCCGAGCGTGCAGTCGAAGGAATTTCCCATGCTCGGCAGCGGCGGGCGCGCGGCGATGGTCGGGCCGGTCTATCGCGCCGACCCGGCGGTGACGAGCGACGAGAAGCTGCCGGAGCACTTCGACCACACGCTGTTCATCTTCGACTGGATGCGAAACTGGATCATGGCCGTGCATCTCGACCCCGACGAGCGCATCGACCGCATCAGGCCGATCCTGCCCGGGTGGCGTTTCCGCAAACCCATCGAACTGAAGCTCGCGCCCGACCACACGCTCTACCTGATCGAAAGCGGCGACAAATGGAACGGAAACACCGACTCGCAAATTTCGCGCCTCGTTTATCGCCGCGGCAACCGCGCGCCGCACGCCGTCGCGAACGCCGATGTAAGCGCGGGCAGGCTGCCGCTCAAGGTGCGCTTCGACGCGCGCGGCTCGACCGACGCGGATGGCGACGCGCTGAGCTTTGAATGGACGTTCGGCCTCGGCGGCGCATTCGGCAGCACCCGGGGCGCCGCGCCGGAATTCACGTTTGAGCTTTCCGGCGTGCATCCGGTCCTGCTTACCGTCTCCGACGCGCACGGCGCGAGCAGCACGACCTCGCTGGAAATTTTCGCCGGCAACCCGCCGCCGCGGGTCGTCATCACCGGGCCGCTGAACGGGAGCTTTTACGAAAGCGAGCAGCTCATCGCCTATCGCGCGAGCGCCCTCGACGAAGACGGCGGCGCGCTGCCCGCCGAGCGCGTCAACGTCACCAAGAAGACCACGCGGCGGGTGCGCGAGGACGAAAGCGTGCAGCCGCCCGGCCTGCAACTCATGCGCGCGACGACCTGCTTCGCCTGCCATCAACTTGAATCCAAATCCGTCGGCCCCGCCTTCCTCGACGTGGCGAAAAAATATCACAACGATGCGCATGCGCGCGATCTGCTCGCGCAAAAAATACTCACCGGCGGCATTGGCGTGTGGGGGAATGAAGTGCCGATGCCGCCGCATCCGCAGCACACCTTGGAGCAGACGCGGCAGATGATGGGCTGGGTGCTCGCGCTCGCCGACTCCGCCGCCCCCACCGCACCGCTGCCCGTCAGCGGCACGCTCACCGCGCCAAATTTTCCCCGCAACCACAGTACCGCCGCACCGACGCTGAAGCTCATGGCCAGCGCGCTCGGCCACGAAGTGGCGGGCGTCCCGGCCTTGCGTGGCACGATGACCCTTGTGCTGCATCCGCACCGGAAGAAGGCCGCGACCGCCGACGAAACCCACGCCGCCGAAGTGGTGGATATCTTCGAAGGCGGCGAAGGCAATTCGTTGCGCCTGCGGAGCGGCGGCGCCTTCCGCTTCGACACAATGAACCTCGCGGGCATCACGCATCTCACCACCCGCCTCGCCCCGCTCACGCCCGGCGCATATTGGTTCGAGGCGCGTCTCGACGCGCCCGACGGCCCGCTGCTCGGCAGGGAAATGGTCGAATGCCAGAGCGCGGACACGGTCGGCAAGTTCGCTACAGTCACCCTCCCCATCACCGCGAGCGATGGAGTCCACGATGTCGTCTTCGTCTCCCGCATCGCGGAGGGGACACTCTCCGGCAAAGCTCTTCCGCTCCCCGAATCGGGCCGCATCCTCGATGTGAACTGGATCGAATTCCATAACGGCCCGCTGCCCGCCGGCGCCCGCGCCAAACCCGGCGACTAGCCCCGCGCAAAATTCCTGCTCCTCGCCACGGAAATCGACGACCCGCAGCATCACCGGACTTTGATGCCCTGCGCCTGAACGCCTCTGCCGACGGAGCCAAGCGGAAGGGGACACGTCTCAACTCTTGACAAAACGCTGGTGGCAACCGCTGCGCGGAAAGAGAAGCGATCAGATCCGGGACGAGTTTCGCTGATGCGTGTCCGGGCGGTCATCGCCCTTGAGGAGGCCGGCGCGGATCTTGAAGCCGGCCGCAGCTTCTACGATGAGCGTGAAGTTGGCGTAGGACGCTATTTCCTGGATTGCCTGATGTCCGACCTCGGGTCGCTTCGGCTCTATGCCGTCTAACTTTGAGGCAAAAAAAGGGTCAGACCATGTGGCTTTGGGTTTTCCATTTTAACCTGAACTCGCTCTGCCGCGAGACCAGGCACTCACCTTGCGACTGACTTCGTGCACGTTCCCCATCCGCAGAGTGTCGCTGAGCCACCGGTTGGTCACCGTTGTGGTTCTTCGCAACTTCCTGTGGCTGGACCGGCCAACCCGGGGCTCGGCATCATAGACTCGATACGCGTAGAAGTGCCCGCCTTGGGGCGCTCGCCGGCACTTGCCGATGGATGGTTTCCGGCATCGGGCATGGCCCTAAGGCCTGTTT
>JBDNGL010000277.1:0-3071 GCA_041689285.1 Opitutaceae bacterium | reverse complement strand
CTCCAAGCTGTCTCCCGGCACCTGAGTGGGGCCGACTAGCTCATCGGCGGAAGGCGATACCAAGGGACGGGTCGGTGGGTCTATCTGGGCGAAGGCTAGGACCGAGGTGAGTAGGCTTAAGGGGCAGGCCAGCCTTAAAAAAGTGTTGAAGGCATTCATTACGATGAACTGAATTCAAGGTGCGAGCGAGAGTTGTGTCCGTCAAGTTCTGCAAAAGTGGCTGAGCGATGGGGTGGTTGGATACGGATTAAAGTGATTATATAATTGGGGTGGCGCGCTCTTGGATCGGTTCAGACGGCTTGGGTCTGCTTAGGGCCTTCGTGGGTGAGTAATCCCATGTTGAGGTAGCGGGATGCCATCGGGTCCAAACTGCGGGGCATTGTAGCGCAACTGCCACTCCTTGAGCCGCCCTTGTTTAGTCGTAGCACCACAAGGTCCGGTTACAGTGAAATCAGTGGCTAGTTAGTGGCACAAATTTCAATAAAATAGGCTGTAGGGCGCTTAATTCGCTAAAGGTATCACGACTACGAAAAGCCAATCGACCAATGGAAAAGCCCGTTTCTTAGGGAAACGGGCTTTTAAAGAATGGCGGGATGGACGGGACTCGAACCCGCGACCTTCTGCGTGACAGGCAGACGCTCTAACCAGCTGAGCTACCACCCCGTAATCGGGAAAGAGGCGGAACGTAGAATCCGAGTAAGGCAAGTCAAGCGCGGTTTTACCCTTGTCGCTTAACGGCTCAAGCGATACCGCTCCCGTCCTAAATACGCGGTGGTAGCTCAGCTGGATAGAGCAGCGGTTTTCTAAACCGCCGGTCGGGTGTTCGAGTCACCTCCACCGCGCCAATCTTCTCAGAACGGGTGTCGCTCAGGCGCCTGACGGGGTAGCCCCGTGCGTGGCCATATTACCGAGTTGGCGCTTTTGCAGAATGCCGCTAAGTTGTTCGACTACCGCAGTTGGCTCTCGAAACTTAGAAGTGCGCTTGCTGCGCGGATAGTTGGGTCCCGCCGGTCATCAGGGCCCGAAGCGGTAGTTTCCATTAAAAATTAGTTCGGTGCCATCCATTCGGATGCGGACCTTTATTTTGCCGGTGGCGATTTCGTCGGGGTAGGCACGGCCGGTAATCTTGCGGAGCCTGCCCTTATGGTTCTCGGCGTCCCCGGCGAAATCAATCACCTCGCCGCGGGCGAGGCGGGCCAGCTCGGCTGGCGGCACTTGCAGGCGGATGGAACCGGTTTCGCTCCAAAAGGCCCAAGGGAAAACCCTGGCCTCGTAGGTGGCGGAGAAGTGCTCGCCTTGGCGTTCGAAGACGCTGGAAGTCAACCGCACACTGCCGACGTAAATCGACGCCTTCATGGTCGCTACCGTCACGCGCTCCCAAGCTGGGGTGGCTTGGGCAGACCAAGCACCGCCGAGGCAAAGCATGAGAGTCAGAAGCAAACGCATGATGTTACGATGGCACCTTTTCTGGCCATCGCGCAAACGGTAAGCGTCGCCTAGTCGCGGGGCAGTTTCTCGTTGCGCGGGGTGGCGCCACGGCGTCAGCTCGTGACCCATGGCCAAAAAGTTATCTCAAGCTACCTGGGGCGGCCGTTTCACGGCCGGCCCCGCCGCATTGATGCTGCAGTTCAGCGAGTCCGTCTCGTTTGACCGCCGCCTCGCGCCTTTTGACATCGCCGGCAGCAAAGCGCATGCGGCCATGCTGGCCCATGTCGGCCTGATCACCGTAAAGGAACGCGATGCCATCCATGCGGGGCTCGACGCCATTCTCGGGGAAATCAACGCCGGCAAGTTCGAATGGCGCGTTGAACTGGAGGATGTGCATATGAACATTGAGCAGGCGCTGACGAAGCGGGTGCCGGCGGCCGCCAAACTGCATACGGCCCGTAGCCGCAACGACCAAGTCGCGACCGACATGCGGCTATGGTTCAAGCACGCCGTTGTCGTGTTGGAGGAAAAACTCCGCGACGCCCAGCTGGCTCTGCTCACGATTGCCGGAGCCAATCGCGACGTGCTCATCCCGGGCTACACGCATTTGCAGCGAGCGCAGCCGGTCCAGCTGGCGCATCATTTTTTTGCCTGGCTGGAGATGCTGGAGCGCGACCGGTCACGGTTGGCCGAACTCGCCGCGCACGCCAATTGGTGTCCGCTTGGGGCCGGCGCGCTCGCCGGCACCACGTTGCCCATCGACCGGGAATACACCGCCCGGGTGCTGGGCTTCGTGGACGCCAAAGGTCGGCCGCAGGTCACGCAGAACTCCATGGATACGGTCGCTGATCGCGACCTGTTCATTGAGTTTGCCACTGCCTGCGCGCTGGTCGGAGTGCATTTTTCGCGCATGGCCGAGGATTTGATTCTGTGGAGCAGTGCGGAGTTTAAATTCGTGGAACTGCCCGACGCGTTCTGCACCGGTTCATCCCTGATGCCGCAGAAGAAGAACCCGGATTCCTGCGAACTGTTGCGGGGCAAGTCGGCCCGACTGCAAGGAAATCTGCACACGCTGTTGACGCTTACGAAGGGCCTCCCGCTGACCTATAATCGCGATTTGCAGGAGGATAAACCCCCCGTATTCGACAGCTTTGACCAGACCGCACTCTGCACCGACGTGTTTGCTGGAACCGTGGCGGGGATGACGGTGCATCGCGATCGCTGCGCCGCAGCCGTGGCTGACCCGGCCTTGCTGGCGACGGACTTGGCCGACTACCTAGTGGTGGGTGGCGTGCCCTTCCGCGAAGCCCATCATGCAGTCGGTGCCGTGGTGGCTTTGGCGGAAAAGCTCAAACTCCCCCTCAACCAATTGCCGACGGTGGACGTGAAAAAAATCCATCCGGGCTTTGGGGCGGACTGGGCGAGTGTCTTCGATCTCAAGCGCGCACTCGCCAAACGCCGGGGCACCGGCATGCCCGGGCCAGCGCAATTGGAGAAACAGTTCAAACGCTGGAGCCGGCGGCTGCAGTAAGCTGGCGGCTGGCTTCGCCGCTGCGATTCTCCCATGGCCAAAGTCCGTATCTTGTCAGACCGGGTCGCCAATCAGATCGCCGCGGGCGAGGTGATTGAGCGGCCGGCCGCCG
>JBDNGL010000276.1:0-5436 GCA_041689285.1 Opitutaceae bacterium | reverse complement strand
GCGAAGAACCCTCATTCGGCGCATACTCCACGTCGTTCACCCCATCGTGAATGTGCAGATTAAACACACCATTCTCAAACGCGATGCCCACGTCCGTGTGGCCTTCGTTCAGCGCCGTGGCCGGGTGCGCGATGAAGCCGCGGGAACGCCCGCTCACGTCAGTGTATTCACCGACGACATGGCCGAGATCATTCAGGCCGAAGACTTCGACGCTCTGCGCGCCGGGTGGCGCGAAGGTCACGCTGCGGCCATCCGCGAACCGGAAGAAGCCGGCCGTCAGCTCAAAGTTGATGTTCACCGTGCCCGCGATGTCGCCCAGGTTGTTGATGTCCGCCGGAAGCGTGTTGTCCCAGCCAGCGATGGTGAACACCTCGGTAAAGTTCGTTCCCACGATGATCGTGCCCTGCACAGCGTAGTTCTTATCCCACTTCCAACCGGTCATGGTGCCGGCCTCGTTCATCCCGCGCGCGACGGTGCCCATCGGCGAACCAGGGTAGACGAGCGGCGTGATCACACCGTTCGTCTCACGGCGGAAGCTGCGGATGAAAAATGGCTCGTTCTCAAACCAGTAACCATTCGCCTGGCCTGCGTCGTTCACACGCCAGACGTAAGTGAAATTCTGCCCCGGCCCGTCGATGGTGGTCACGGTGCCGTTGGTCTGGCGGATGAAACCGTGTTGAATCTCCGCGTTCGTCGCGTTGCGGTAGAAGCCCGCGATCTGGCCGAGGGAATTCTGTCCACCGGGGAACGTCGAGGTGTTGTCCGTGAGGTTGAAGGTAAATAGATTCGTGCCGTCCTTCGTGAAGCCCTGACTGAGATTGCCTGCGTCGTGGAAGCGCCCGACGAGTTTGCCGTGGTTATCAATGTCCGAGATCAAGGTGTCGAGCGAGCCCGGCACATCGAACGTTTCAAAGGTGAATGCCAGCGGCTCCGGCAGCGCGGGATACCGGGGCAGTTCCACGAGCCACGGGACGATGTTGCCGTCGGGGTCGGAGCCAGAGCCGGTGATGAAGCGTCCATCGGCGGAGATGCCCTCGGCGGATTCAAGCGTCCACCCCGTCATGTCCACATGGTAGTCCGACTCCAGAACTTCTTTGAGGTTCCTCATGCCATGCACGACATCCCAGATGAACGCGGCGCTGCCGAAATCTTCGCCCACCACCGTTTCGCTGGAACCCACGGCCACGCCGCTGTCCGACACGGCGTAGGCGTTGCCGTCAAAAACTCCCTCGACTACGCCGCCGGGCAAATCTCCGAGACCGATCATGCCGGTGGCCTGCGACCAGATGAACGCCGTATTGCCGTTGGCAGAAACACTCCGCCCTACGGCCCATTGGCCATTGCGCGAGATGGCAAAGGCGCGGCTGTTAAAGGCGCCGCCGGGCAAATCACCCAGGCCGACCATGCCAGTGGCCGGCGTCCAGCGGAAAGCTTCGGTGATATTGTCCGAGTTCCGGGCTTGGCCAACAATCACCGCGCCATCGGCGGAGATGTCCCAAGCGATGCCGGAATGAAATCCACCGGGCAGGGTGCCGAGCGGTTGCATCCCGGTGCCAAGGGTCCAGCGAAACGGTTCGCTGCCCAAATCCGAGGCGCTGTAGCCGACGATCACCGAGCCATCGTCGGACACGCCCTTGGCCTGGCTGAAAACGATGCCACCTGGCAAATCCCCGAGTGCGAGAAGGCCGCCGGCCTGCGTCCATTTGAAAGCCACGGAGTCATCATTCGTGAAGCTGCTGTGACCGACGACGGCCGAACCGTCGCCCGTCGTCCTCCAGGCGAAGCTCGTGAACTCGGCGTTCGTGGGATTGCTCGGCGGAAGGTCGCCTAAGCCCACGGTTCCGACACCGCGTTTCCAGCGGAATGCTTCAAGATTTTCGCCCGCCGCGCTGGAGGTGGTGAAGCCAACGACCGTGGAGCCGTCGTTGGAAACATCTTTGGGCACGACGTAGGAACCACCCGGCACGGTGGGCAGACCGATGATCGAGGCCAGCGGAGTCACGGGAGCCAGGTCCACGAGCCACGCTTGGCTTTTTCCATCAGGCCCGCGCCCTGTGCCGACAATGATACGGCCATCGGGCGTGATGCCGTGCGCGTCGTTCAAGGCCCAGCCGTCGAGGTTCAGGCCGTAGTCGTTGGTCAGGACGGATTGCAGATTGCGCATCCCGTGGACCGCGTCCCAGATGAAGGCGCCGAAATCGTAATCGCCGTTGACCACCGTCTCGCTGGAGCCGACCACGATGCCGTTGTTCGACACGTCGTAGGCGAGGCCGTCGGAGCGTCCAGGCACGCTTTCACCGGGCAGATCGCCGAGTGACACCGGGCCGTTGGTCCCTGTCCACATCGATGCCTGACGCCCATTCGCGCCGTCTGCCGCGCCGACCATGTATTGGCCGTTCGGCGAAATGGCGTAGGCCACGCTGTTGGTCTGGCCGCCGGGCAGATCGCCCAAGCCGATCATGCCGGTGGCCTGCGTCCAGCGAAACGCCTCGCTGCGGCCATCGGCGTTTTGCGACGAGCCGACAACGATGCTGCCATCCGCCGAGACGTCCCACGCGAGCGCGAAGTCCGCGCCGCCCGGCAGGTAGCCAAGCGAGACGAGTCCGCCGCCCGGCGTCCAGCGGAAGGGCTCATTGCCAGTCGCTGATTCGCTGAAGCCGACGATGACCGAGCCATCGGCGGAAACCGACTTCGCCTGACTGAAAACGCCACCGCCCGAGAGATCGCCGATGGACACGAGGCCGGAACCTTGCGTCCAACGGAACGCGACCGTCGCGTCATTGGTCGTGGCACCGTCACCCACGACGATCGAGCCGTTCGCGGAAACTTTGGCGGCGGCGCTGAACACTTCGTAGTTGAGCGGGTTGTTCGGCGGGAAATCGCCGAGTCCGGTCATGCCGTTCGCGAGCGTCCAGCGCCACGCCTCCAAACCGTCGTTGCCACTGAAGATGGAGTTGGCCCAGCCGACGACGGTCGATCCATCGTCGGAAACGCCGAAGGATTGGGAGAACGTGCCGCCGGGCAGTTTGCCGAGCGGCGTGAATGTGGCCGGAGCCGCCGTGGTTGTCAGAGCGGATGCGAGCACCGCGCCAGTGGCGAGCAGTGAAGTGAGGGAGCGCCACAGGCCACGCCGTGGGCGAATCGAATCAATGGGTCTTGGGCTCGTTGAGTTCATCTTGGTTGTGGTTTGGTGGAGCAAATGGTTCTGGTTCACGGGGCGATGCGTCGGACGCGAAAGAACGCGGCGGCATTGGTTGTTGGCACTGGCAGAAACGTCTCGGCGTTGGTGCTGACCACCAGACCGAGTTCCGTCCAGGATCGGAAATCGCCCGTTCCTTCGAGCAAAAATTGATGACCCACCGACGCGGTGAGTTGAAGCGACAACGCTCCGCTGGCGGGCGGGGCCGAGAGCGCCAGTTGCGGCGGTGCGGGGTGCGCGAGGGTCTGGTTGATCCAGTCCTCGGCCTGTTCGAGCTGTGCATTGCTCGCGTGCCAGCCGAGCAAGATCCAGAATGGATTCGAGAAGGTCGTCGTGCCCGCCAGGCGCACCGCCATCGTCAGCAGAAAAATCCCGTCCGTGGGCGCGTCGCTGCTCAGGGGATTCCGCGCCGCGTCGCCGTAGAGCACGAAATAGACGTGCTTGTGAAACGCGCCGCTGTTGCCGGTCGTGACCACGGTGAAACCGGTGACGCGATTCGTTGAGCCATCGGCCACCGCGAGCGTCGTCGGGCCGGTGCTGTAACTGAGCACTTCGCCGCCCGGCACCGGCCCAAACGCCACGGCGTTGCTGCCGTTCCAGTATTGCAAATTGCGCCCGAGCAACGGCGCGGGCAGGAAGTCGAAGCGAACGCCGGTGTTCGCCGGCAGTACCGCGCCGCCCGCCGGCAACCGCGCCACGCTGCTCACCGCGTTCCAGCCCGGCGCGTCGATATAGGCACCGCCAGGACTGGCGTCGGTCGCTTGCAGTTTCGCGCTGAACACGAGGTGGTTTGAGTCGCCCCGATTTGCCGTGAAATCGTAGCCGCCCACCCGGACTGCGCCGCCATCGAGATAGACGAGAATGTCCTGATGCTGTGCCGTCGCTCGACTCGAAGTTACAGCCAGCCCGATGAGCATCACGGCCGTGAGGATGCGGAGAGAGTTCATGATTTGAGCTGGGAGGTTAGAGACGAAGCGCTCGACGAGCGTCGGAAGAGGCATTCTCAGGCGTGCAGGTTCGTGGGTTGATCTTCCGGCGCGACCGCCTCGCGCACGGACCACGGCAGGAACGGGTCGGGGAAGTCCTGCCAGCATTCGAGGCCCAGCTTCATCTCGGCGTCGGAGAGCAGGCAGGCGTCGAGCTTGGCTTTGAGCGCGGCTTGATCGAGATCCTGGCCGATGATGACGAGTTCCTGGCGACGATCGCCCCACGGTTTCTTCCAGAGCTTCGCGATCTCGCGGCACTCTTCCTTGTCGTCGGGCCAGTCGTTCTTCGGCACGGCGGCCCACCAGTAGCCTCCGGCCTCCGTGCGGCAGGCTGCACCGGCCTGGCTGAAGGAGCCGCACCACTCCATCCGGGTCGCGAGCCAGAAGAATCCCTTGCTGCGAATGACTCCGGGCCACGATTCCTGGAGAAGCGACATGAAGCGCGCGGGATGAAACGGCCGCCGGGCGCGATACACGAAGCTGGCAATACCATACTCCTCCGTTTCCGGGATGTGCTCGCCGCGGAGCTCCTTGAGCCAGCCGGGCGCGGCCTTCGCGGCTTCCATGTCGAATCGCCGGGTGTCGATCACCTCCGCGAGAGGCACTTGGCCGAACTCGGCGAAGACCTGCCGCGCCCGGGGATTGAGCGCCTTGAGGATGCCTGAAAGCTGAGCAAGCTGGGAGGGCGTGACCAAATCGGTCTTGTTGACCACGACGACATCCGCGAACTCGACCTGTTCGATGAGCAGGTCCACGACGCAGCGGTCGTCGGCCTCGTCCCTCGCGGCCTTCCGATCCACCAACGAATCAGCCGAGCCGTAGTCGCGGAGGAAGTTGAAGGCGTCTACGACCGTGACCATCGTGTCGAGGCGCGCGAGCTCGTTGAGCGTGCGCCCCGACTCGTCGGCGAAGGTGAACGTCTCCGCGACGGGCAATGGCTCACTGATGCCGGTGCTCTCGATGACGAGTTGGTCGAAGCGCCCTTCGCGGGCGAGGGCGGCAACCTCCTTCAGCAGGTCCTCGCGCAGCGTGCAGCAGATGCAGCCGTTGGTCATCTCGATGAGTTTCTCCTCGGTGCGGTTGAGCGCTGCGCCGCCGCCTTTCACCAACGCGGCGTCGATGTTCACCTCGCTCATGTCGTTCACGATGAGCGCAACGCGGAGGTCCTCACGGTTGTGGAGGATGTGGTTCAGCAGCGTCGTCTTGCCCGCTCCAAGGAAGCCGGAGAGGACGGTGACGGGCAGGCGATTG
>JBDNGL010000275.1:0-8987 GCA_041689285.1 Opitutaceae bacterium | reverse complement strand
TTGGTGTGGAGCCTGGACTTATTCTAAATAGTGACCTCGTCTGCGTGATTGGTGGACGTGGAACGGGAAAGAGCTGTCTGGTGGACTATCTTCGAAAGGCGTTCGGACCAGTATCCAAAACCTCACCATATGTTTTGAGTGAGCATTTCAAGGTTGTCTTCAACAAGGATCTCGCGAGCACATCGACACACCATGCGAAAGAGGGTGCGGAACTTCCCTTCGTCTATATCTCTCAGAACGAGGTGAAGACCAAGGTGACAACGGGAACAGTCGGTGAGGAGATCAAGCAGATGCTCGGAGTTCAGGGTCTGTCGTTCGACAGTGAAGTGGATAGCAAAACTCGCGAAATCCTGTCTTCGGTTGAAAAGCAGAAGGCCTGGTTCAAGCAGACGAATGCGAAGGGTGAGGTGATTTATGACCGTGCGAGCATTGAAGCCAAAATCACCAGAAATCAGAGCCTGCTCGACTCGATTACGACGGAGCAAAACAAGGAGAAGCTGGAGCGTTTCACGGCCAATGTGTCAAAAATTTAAGAAGCCAAAGACAAGACACGTCGGCTCGGGCTGTTGAAGGAGGAATTGGAAGTCTTTAAGGCGGCCTTTGATCCGAAGGCGTCAGCCATTGACCCGAGTATTCCCGTTCTCGAAATCATCTCCCAAATCGACGCCATTCGGCTGCTAACGGAACGGGCTGTAGCTGATATTTCCGCCTGCGAAGAGGACAATACCAAAATTCGCGCAGATTTCGCGCTGGTTTACACCGGCGATCTTTCAGGGCTCTTGCAGAACGCTGAGTCCTATCGGAGCACCATTGAAAAGCTGAAGTTCAACCTTACGACGATTGGGGCGAAACAGAAGGAACGGGACGAAGCAGTGGTCAAAAGAGCGACGATTTCCGCGTTGATTGAGGCGGAGATCAAGCGACAAAAAGAAGCGATTGACGCGAGGTGGAAGGCGATCCAGCAGGGTCAACCGGATTGGACTCAGGAACAAAAGGATCTGATGAAGAGAATCTTGGCCGACCGGCAAATCACCCTCGAAGGCCGTATCATCTTCGATCAGGCGCTTTTCCTCACGAAATTGAAGGAAGTGCTGAACCTGAGGTCGTTTCGAGCAACCACTGAACTCTCCATTGAGGATCGAATCAGGGAGGAGTTCAAGGTCACGGATGCACCATCGTTCTTAAAGTTTATGCAAGAGCGCCTGCATCAAACCGAAGACGCGGCATATGTGTCCGGCGATATACTGTCTTTGTTTTACGACGTCGCACAGCGGTCCGCTTTTCTCCGGGTTGAACCAGTGATTTCGTATGGAGGCCGACCTCTCGAACGCCTTTCGGTCGGGCAGAAGGGAACAGTTTACCTGTGCTTGAAACTAGCGACCCAGGCGTTCACTCAACCGCTGATCTTCGATCAACCGGAAGACGATCTCGACAATGAGTTCATCATTGAGCAGTTGGTGGAAATCTTCCGCGGCATTAAGCAATTCCGGCAGGTCATACTCGTAACCCACAATGCCAACCTTGTCGTCAATGCGGACGCGGAACAGGTTGTCGTAGCGGAAAATGCTAACGGAGTGCTCAAATACACCGCTGGCAGTTTGGAGGCCGAAGTCACTAACAAGGCCGTTCGTCGGATTCTCGAAGGCGGTGACGAGGCGTTTTTGAAGCGTGAGCTTCGATACAACCTAAAGTAACTTGCTAAAGCTCGAAGCGCGATTGGCTGCCGAATGCGTATTGATATTGATAGGAATTTGCTATTGATAGGAATTCGCTTTTGACGCTCCGCGGTGAGTTCCCTCCGTCGGCCTTACGACCCGTGCTCCAGGCCATTGACACCGCCAAGAACAGGGGGATGCTCGCGAAATGTCACCGCTTTCATCAAACCAAATCTCCCTCACCGCGGAGCGTCAAAAGCAAATTCCTATCAATTTTCTGCCTGCTACCCATGGGGTTTTCCTCTTCCACCGTTGGGCTCGTGTGGATCACCAGAGCCCGAAGGCGCCATCGCCTTCCCACATCTGGGAGGCGCGGTAGGTGCGCATCTCGCGGAGGGGACGCCATGCAGCGGATCCATCGAGTTTTCCGACGTTGCCACCTTGGGCACCGATGCTGGCCGGGGTCTGGCTGTAGGCTTCGGGGTGATCGTCGAAGTAGGCCTCGTCCTTCACTGACTGGCTGGAGGTCGTGTGTGGGGCAAGGATCCGGGGAAAGCTGTAGCAGTACACATTCAGGTCCGCGATCAGCGCAAGGCTCGGATCTTCATCGGCTTTCTGCGGGGAAATCCAGGTGTTGGTGCCGGCGCCAATTGCTGGCCAAGGCGTGTTCGGATGGCCGCCCAGATAGTGATATCCGATGGCGACCCCGTAGTCATCGTGCACACGCCAACCATTCTTGCGGAGCATCCACTGGTGCAGATTCGGACAGTCGAGCGACTTCAACTCGCCCGAGTATCGGAGGAGATTGGTCTTGGTGACATGGGAAAGGATCGGCGTATGGGTGTCGTTCTTGTTGTTATTGTCTGTTTCCGGCCGAGGCAGGCGTTGCTCGTTGTCACCGGCGTAAAGGTGGGCGGCGATCAGGAATTGCCGTTGGTTGTTGAGACAGGCGGTTCGTCGGGCCCGCTCCCGGGCACCTGCGAGCGCCGGGAGGAGCAGGCCCGCGAGGATGGCGATGATGGCAATCACTACCAGAAGTTCGATCAGGGTGAAGCCCCGCCGGAACGAACATGGGTTCATGGATTGCTCCTTTTCTCGATCACGCGGAAAACCCGGGAGTTCACGGGCGATTCGATCTGAGTGCCCCACTCAGGCCCGGAGCGAGTCCACGTGACCGATTGATCCAGCCAGACCGTCCCGACACCCCGCCACGTCTCCGCGAACTGAAGGGTCAACCGGCTGCCGGCATCCGTGGGCAGCTCAGCAGCCGAGTCGCTCCGGACATTCACCCGCAGCACCCCAACCGGGGCGCTGACGGACATCGCCAGCCGGTAGGCTGGGAACGGGACCTTGGGTTCACCCACTTCGAGAGCGACCATTTCAGACGAACTCCGCGCGTAGAGGCGGCCATTCGAGATCACGGGGTGGTTCCAGCAGTATTCCGTGAGGGCCTGGAACCTCGCGATCTCACGGTATGCAGTGGGATCGGGGGCCACCAAGACCAGTTCTCCGCCTTCTGTCAGCACCACCAAGGTGTCGTCAGCCTTGATCAGCGAGGCGTAGCCGGGGTTCCTGCTGCCCACGACGGATGTCGTCCACGCATTGGTACGGCCGATTGGATCGTAGCAGCCGAGACTGCGGACGGACCGTTCCACAATGCTGTAGATCCGGCCCCCGTGGAGGATCGGCGAGGCCCAGTGATTCTGGTTGGCCGTGCTCTGGCGGAAGTTCGTCTCCGAGACCGAAAAGTCCTCGCCCGCCCGACGAACCCGTGCGGTCCAGGCGCCGCGCCCGTACGCGGCCGAAGCGTAGACCAGATCCCCGGACGCGATGGGTGTCGCGGCGGTCGACGTGCCGGACGGTGTGAACGGGTACCGCCAAAGGACGGCTCCGGAGGCCGGTTCCACACTCACCATGCCCGAAGCAGTGAGGTGAACCACCTGAGGGACACCGCCCATGACCGTCCACACGGGTGTGGCGTGGGTCATACCGTCGTTCTGGCCGCGCCAAGCCGTTCCACCGTCCAACTTCCGCACGGCGGTCAACCGAAAGCCGGGAACGTTCGCATTCAGGTGGATCAAATCGCCGATGACCAAGGGTGAGGCGGCGTTCTGCCATTCAATCACCGGTGTCCCCGGGAATTCCGCGACGAAATCCCGCCGCCAAACCTGAGCGCCGGTGTCGGCCCGGAGGCAGACCAACTTGAGAAGGGAGGTCAGGACAAAAACGCGATCGCCGTCGATGGACGGGGTCGATCTGGGGCCGTCCAAGTTGTCGTCGTAACCGGCCAGATTGGAGTAGGCGGCAGTGTCGACTTCCCGCGACCACAACTCCACGCCAGTGGCGGCATCGAGGGCCACGCAGAACTCTTTGGAGACATTTCCAGTAACTCGACGCACCTGGGTGAAGGCCCGTCCTCCACCTACCACGATCGAACTCCAGCCTGGGGACAGGCTCTTGCGCCAAAGGACCCGCGGCGGGTTCACATTCCAGTTGGTCCGGATCCTCTCCGTGGTGGAACCATCATGGGCCGGGCCCCGGTATTGGGGCCAATCCGCCGCGTGGATGGCGAGGGCGAGGGTAACGGCGGCGAGCGCAGTTGTGAGCGTGTGCCGGATTCTCATGGCGATTTTTCTGCGGAAGCTAAAGCAGAAACCGTGCGTTCTGAAGCCAGTTCGCCCCTTCGTGGGCAAGTGTTGCTCTCGACCTGATGGTTGCCGCCCATCAAACCGCTGATTCTGCAAAGGCATCGTCTGAATCCGGAAGGGGAACGTTCATTGTCCCGCTGGAACAGGTCCACCATCTGATTGAGCGAAAGCCACACCGTCTCGTTTTCAAAACGGCACTGCACACGGGTGCGACCATCCTCCGTCTGGTAGAGGATGATTTCAGATTGGGGCAAAAGTTCGTTGCTCATGGGAGGCTCCTTTCAAGTCGAACGAACCGATAATCCCGAATAGTTGCCCGCCTGTCTGCGTGCCTCGCACAGGCAGACGCCTCCTCGGCGAAGGCCGGGTTCAGCCGCCGGACGCCGGATGGCCTCGCGCTTCTCCTTCTCCCCGTGGGAGAGAGGCCGGGTGAGGGTTGCCGCAGGCAATATCAGGGCGGCGTCTTCGACGATGGATTCGTTGAGACTCATGGGTTGGCTGTTTTGCGTTTAAACAAGAAATCCTCTGTAAATCAGTGGTTTGTTCATCTTGGAGGGTCTTCTGGCGGTTTGCGTTTAAACAAGAAATCAGGCCCAGAACGGCACATGGTTTCGGTAGCGGGTGGAAGTTTGGGTGGGGTCAGCAATCTTGATTTTTGCGGCGTCCACCGTCGCTGCAATAATCTGGGACGCGGTCGCGACTTTGCTCTCAGGCAATTTGAACCGCTCCCGCAGACTCTGATTGGTCATCTTCTCGTTCATCACGTAGCGCAGGCAGCAATGCTGGTAGCAGGCACGGATGCGGTCGTTGCGGTCCATGTCATCGATGTCTTGGTGCCCGTAGAGCAGCACCGACGTCCGCTTTTCGCCCACGCGGAAATCAGGCGCGGGCAGTTGGAACGCCTCCGCCGCTTGAATCACCTTGTCCACGCCGCTGCCCTTTTCCTCGCAGATGCCAGGCCGCCGCATCAGGTCCGCCAACCGCTTGTTGCGGGATTGATATTCATCAATGAACCGGTCCGGCGAGATGAACGGCTTCCCGGGATTAGAGATTTCCATCCGGTCATCATATATCTCCACCATCACCGACATGCCGGACTCGTTGAAATCCTGGTGGATCAGCGCGTTGGCCACCAGCTCGCGCACCGCGATCTCGGGGAACATCTTCACCTCCCGCCGCAGCGCTTGCTCGATCACTTCATTGGTCGGCACCAATCCGTTGATGAACTCCACCAAGCCTTGAAACCCGACCGCGTAGCCCTTCGCCCCCGGCTTATCCAGCTTCGTCTTCAGTTTTTTCGTGCCTTCATACACGATCACCCGCGGCGCTTTTCAGGCCAACCGGTCAAAGCTCTCCAGCTTCTTCGCAAACAGAAGCGCGCCGAGGTTCGAGATCGTCCACGCGCCACCGCTCCGCTCGATCAGCCGCTCGCTGGCGAAGCGTTCCAGCACCGCCTCGCGCGTGGCGGGATACGGCAGATGCAGCAGGTCAAAGTAGCTCTGCGTGTCCAGCAGCTGCACCACCTTCTCCCCGTCGCAGTCGGTCATCGCGGGTTTCAGCGCCCAGTCCGGCTCACCCTCGGCCATGATCTTCTTGGGTTGGTCCGGCGTCATCGGCACCAGTTCCTCGCCCGCCCGCATGAGATACCGACCCTTGTAGTGGATTGGCTGGCCCTTTGGACGCGACGGCACCTGAAACACCAGCACCCGGCCCGAAGGATGCGCGACTTCATCAAAAGTCACCTTCAAATGCAGCCGCTCGTAAATCCCAGCCACCGTTCGTTCCGGCACGTCAAACGCCTTCGTGCCCACCACGCGGCGCGGCATCTTGTCGGTGATACCCAGCAGCTTCAGCCCGCCACCCTCGTTCGCCAGCGCCACGCAATAGTCCACCAACTCTTCAAAGTGGAAGTTATTGGCAGCCTCCTTGAACTCTAGGTGTTCATCCTCGGAGCGGACGGTGAGCAACGCGTCAATTTGTGGAACCGTGGTCGGCATGGTCAGTTGGACAAATATATCAAAGGTTTGAAAATGCCATCCCCCTCCGCCGCCGGTTCACCGGGCGCGAGCTGCGGCGCGTGCCCGACCGCATAGCCCAGCTCCCCGAACCTCGTCAGGGCGGCGTCTTCGACGATGGCTTCGTTGATGCTCAAGGTTTCGTTTTCTTCGGTTTCGGAAGCTTTTTCACTTCGGCATCAAGCAGGCCGAGCAAATCCGCTTCCCCTTGCGCTTCGAGTGCTTCCCGGCGTCGGGCAAAATCGCGCGTTCGTTCAACTTCAGGAAATCATGGAGCCGCGTCACCCAATTCTGGAGGAAGATTTGCTTCTTCCGCCGCGCCTGATCCTCCGCGAAGTCCAGGAACATCACGACGATCCGGTTCAGTTCCTCGATCTCGTCCTCCCGCAGGTAATTCTTGGCGATCATGACATCCCCCTTTCGCACCACACCGGTGCGCCACGCCATCAGCCCCATGTTTGGCTGGGCAGCATCCGCCCGCTCCGCAATCAACTCCGCCGCCGTCTTGCCCGTCGCGGCGAAGTGCAGCTTATTTTGGATGGTTTGGAAGAACACCTGCGTCTCCGGCTCCATGGGCTCGTAGTCCGCCGCCAGCGCGAGAATCTCCCTCACCCGCAGATACACCCGCCGCTCACTGGAACGGATGTCCCGGATGCGCTCCAGCAACTCATCGAAGTAATCAATGTGCCCTTTGCCCGGCGGATTCTTGAGCCGTTCGTCGTCCATGGTGAAGCCCTTCACGATGTATTCCCGCAGCCGCTGCGTGGCCCAGATGCGAAACTGAGTGCCCCGCTTCGATTTCACCCGGTAGCCCACGGATATGATGACGTCCAAATTGTAGAACTCGATCTCCCTAGTGACCTGCTTTCCGCCCTCGGTTTGAACTGTTGCAGATTTTGCAACAGTTGACTCGGCGCTCAGTTCCCCCTCCGTGAATAAATTCTTGATGTGCCGGGAAATGACCGACTTGTCCCGCTGGAACAAGTCCACCATCTGATTGAGCGAAAGCCACACCGTCTCCCCCTCCAGCCGCACTTGCAGGCGCGTCCTGCCATCCTCGGTCAGATAGAGGATCAAGTCAGAATCGGATTCCGGTTTGTTCTTCATGGGTTCGATTCCGTTTCAGTTTAAATTCGGACTCTTCGGAATAGCCGAATCATTGCTCGCGCCTCATCGGCGATGGCCGGGTTCAGCCGCTTCACCTTTCCGCGTGGGAGAGGCCGGGTGAGGGTTGCCCCCGGCATTATCAGAGCAACGTCTTCGACGATGGATTCGTTCAGGGTCGTGTGGCGCACTCAAATTGGTTCGTATAAATCGTTTCGCAGATTAAAACTTTGCCCTCCTGTTTGACGAGGAAGAAGCAGACCGGAATGTCTGCTCCACACTGCCATTTCTTGGCCACTGGATTCACCACACCTTGGAGCTTCTCCACACTTCGATTGGCACTGAACCACTCCTTGGCAAACGTCTCCAGATCCGCCGCCGGGAGCAAGGTTGAAGGATGAATGATGAAAGATGAAAAAAGGCCGGCCAAGACGCCCCACTTCATAATTTTTCCTTCATCCTTCACACTTTTCCTCCGTGCCCGTCTGGAACTTGCTGGCCACAGTGAGGAAACGATATTCATCGCCCTCGAAGCGATCCCCCGTCGCGATCTCGGGGAAGCCGTTCATTTTGGCATCGGTCTATTCCTGGCCGTCCTTGGCGTCCTTCACCACGTCGGTGAACGCCACCAGAGCCTTAGAGTGACTGCCCATCGGGTTCAAAATAGGCATCCACCCCCGGCTTGTAGCGCACTGCATGGAGGCGGGAGGGAGCGTCAAATGTAATCGCCGAACACGGTCCGCGTGTTGGCGTAGGTCTTCTCGATAGGCGTGCCGGTGAAGCCGATGAAGGACGCATTCGGAAAGGCATCGCTAAGGTGGCTCCGCGAATTCCTCGATGGAGGCCGACGGCGAAGGGCTACAGTTTTGTCGTCCCGTAACTGTTCTTAATGTTCGCGTTGAAATAGACCCCGTGAGACCCCGCTTGCATGAGGGAATCAAACACCTCCAGTGGAACTCCGTGGTATTGGTAAACGGAGCCGCTGTTGAACTCGACCTCCAAGGTCGTCGTTTCGGGATCGTAACCGATTGAACGAAGGTTGCTCGAGCTGACTGGTGTGCGTTCCATATTATTTCTTCTTTGGTTTTGGTGTTGGTAGTGTGGCCGGAATGGCGGCACTCACATCTTGAGTCCTCCAACATGCCATGAGTGCGGCGAAGTTTTCAGCGGAAACAGTGTCTTTCCAACCTCCTTGCTGAATGGGTTTACCATCCTCGCCGAGCGGAACAACTACCATCGGATCGCCGCTGTCGGGACGGCGTCCCTTCGGTGGAGCCGCGATCAATGCTCTCATTGGAAGGCCAACTGCCTCGCCGACAACAAGCGCCTCACCTGTTCGCAAGATAGATAGCATCGAGAATAGCCCTTCAAGATTGTCAGAAGCGCACGCCTTAATTTGAGATCGATCCGCCTCGTTGGTTAGTCGCATTGCAATCATGGTGCCGCATTGAGAAAGGATCGTGGGGTCGATTTCTGAGGGGCGCTGGCTTACCAACATTAGCCCCACGCCATACTTTCGACCCTCTTTCGCAATTCGTCGTGCCGCTACCGCTGCGCGACCCTTG
>JBDNGL010000274.1:0-2471 GCA_041689285.1 Opitutaceae bacterium | reverse complement strand
GGTTAGGGCGTCTTTGGCCGCACCGGGATATGCACCTCGGAGCGCTTCGCAAACCATGGCGTGAAGGGACCATGCCAGTAAACCGCGTAAGCGTCGCCGGCCGCTTCCATCTCCGGTTGCGCGGCGAGCCACTCACTCAACTTGGCACGGGTCAGGACAAAATTTTCCCTGCTATAGCCACCACGGGCGCCGAGGCTGGCCACCCGGCGTTCCGGCATCTGGATAACCTCCACGCCGCCCTTGTCGCCGGCGACCTTGGCCAATTCCGAGGGCGCGACCCAGAAATACATCGCCGCCTGATCAATCTGCGCCTCGACGGGGGTCGTCATCGCGATTTTTTGTGACGAAATGTAATTGAAGAGCGGACGAAAGAGACCGTTGGACTCGTCGAAGTAGGAGCCACGCCCGCTGGCCTTTAGCAGAACACCCGAGGGGAGGGTTTTGAATTCAGCTACCCCGGGGGCGGTGGGTGGGAAGGCTTGTTCGGTGGCCATTAGGGGAACGCTAGACAGCAATAACAAGGCGCAGAGCCGGTGTAGACGCATGACACACGCTAGCCAAATCCGGCGCGATGCAAGCTGCCGGTGAGAACCGCTCAATACCGCTGGCCCAGCTTCCGGTAGACTGCGCTCAGCAGCCAAGCGGGCCCGATAAGGAGGAACTGCACGTCCTTGAAGAAAGACGGTTTCTTGCCCTCGATCTTGTGGCCGATGAACTGGCCGATCCACGCGAGCACGAAGAAAGTCAGGCAGGTCTGCCATACCGGCCACGGGGTGTAGAGAGCCAGTGCGAGCACCCCCGCATAGCAAAATGACATGAAGGCCAGCAGGCCGAGGCTCAGCAGCGGGGAAAGCCGCACGTAAAACAGCAGCGCCAACCCCATCACGGGCAGGGCCCAGTCAAACCAGGGTAGCGGCTGCAGCCACGCGGTCGGCACCGGGATCGACCAGATCAGCCCGACCACGCAGAAGAAAATCACCGGCACGCAGATCCAGTGGATAAGTTCGTTGGTGTGATCCTGATGACTCTCGCCGTATTCGGCGAACCATTGGTCGGCGGATTTTTTGGGCATGGCTAGAGCTGTTAGGAACGGTGCGATGCGGGTTGTTCGTAGTGGCCGGGCCCGTCCCTGTGACCGTCATGGCGTGCAGCGGGACCTGCGCGCCCACCTTGTTCACGGTCCTGTGCGATTTGAAAGTCCATGACCGTTTCAAAGTTTAGCCACGGCGGTTTTTTCCAGAGTCTTCAGATCGATGTCGTGGCCGAGGCCCGGGGCGGCGGGTGCCCGCACCTTGGCGTCAGGGCCGATGCAGGGCTCGAAGACGACCGGGTTGCCCATGACCAGCGTCTCATAGTAGTGGTTGTTGCGGATCGCGAGGCACAGGTGGGTGTTTTCCACCCCCATGCCGTGGACCTCGGCGCTGAGCTGGAACGAATCCGCGAGATGCGCCACGCGCAGCGCGCCGGTGATGCCGCCCTTATAGTGGAAACTCGTGCGCACCATGTCGGCCGCGCCCTGCGCGATGAAGTCGGCGACGTTGTAGTGGCAACCGTCGGAGGTCTCGGCGGTGAGCACGGGGATGTCGAGTTGCTCGCAGAGCCGTTTGTAGGCGTTGATGCTGAACTCGCGCATCGGCTCCTCATACCAGAGGTAGTCCGCCTCCTCGAGGGCGCGGCCGAGGTAAAGTGATTCGTAGGGATCGAAGCCCGCGGAGCCGTCATACATCAGCGCGATGTCGGGGCCGACGTGTTTCCGCAGCGCCTGGCAGAGCGCGGCGTCTTTGCGCGCATCGCCCCACGCGTGGAGCTTGATGGCCTTAAAGCCGCGGGCGAGGCACTGGTCGGCCACGTCGAGAAACTCTGCGGTCGTCGCGTAGGTAACCGTGCTGGCGTAGGCCTCGATCTCGTGGCGGTAGCCGCCGAGCAGTTGGTAGAGTGGCAGGTTGGCGGCCTTAGCCGTGATATCCCAGAGCGCCGAGTCCACCCAGCCCATGATATACAGGGGAAACTCCTCGATGCGATCAATCTCCCACAGCTCGTGCCAGAGCCGTTCCTTCATCAGCGGGTCTTGGCCGAGTAGCCACGGTTTGAGGCGTCGCTCAACCAGATCCAGCGCCAACGCGCCGCGCGGCGTGCGGCTCCAGCCCTCGCTGCCGGCATCCGTCACCAGCCGGAGCCAGCAGGTCTCGCTGACCGGGTCGCTCCTGGGCAGGCCTTGGCGCCAGCCGAAGGCGACTTTTGGAGTCGAGCGGACGACGTAGGCATGGACAGCGATGATTTTCATGGGGCGGGGTGGGTTGCTTTCTCGGCGCGCCAGCCGGCCTTGGCAATCTTTGCGCAGGCGGGCAGTTAATTTTCCGCAGATTACGCGGATGCCCGCAGATAAGAAAACCGCCACGAGACAGGCTCCGCATTTATCCGCGTAATCCGCGGAAAGGCTTGGAGTCGGATCATTTTTTGCACGACAGCGG
>JBDNGL010000273.1:0-3480 GCA_041689285.1 Opitutaceae bacterium | reverse complement strand
TCAACGCGACCTACTCACTGCCAAAGGTCATGTGGGTGAGAGACAACGAGCCCGACGTTTTTCAGCGGGTGAGGCATGTGACGTGCGCCAAGGACTACATCGCCTACATGCTGACTGGCGTGCTGGCCACCGACCCCTCGGATGCTAGTGGAACAAACGCCTTTGACCAGGTCAAGTCACAATGGTCAGACGAAATCTTTTCCGCCGCAGGACTCGACCACCTCTTTCCAGAAGTTGTGCCATCCACAGCGGTAATAGGTTCCGTGACGAAGGACGCCGCAGCGAGCACAGGGTTGAGAGCAGGCACACCTGTTGTCATTGGCGGAGGCGACGGACCCATGGCCGCTCTTGGCTCCGGCGTAATTGACTCGTCGTCGGTTGCGTATACATACCTGGGATCCTCATCCTGGGTCTCGTTAGCAACATCAGCCCCAATTCACGACCCCGGCATGCGGACGATGACGTTTAGTCATGTAGTGCCAAATCAATATGTGCCCACGGCCACGATGCAAGCCGGTGGGGCCTCATTACAGTGGATTTCAGAGGTTCTGGAACCAACCGACGATAACTCCTACGAGGATCTCATCAACGAAGCTTTTGACGCTCAAGCTGCTGCGGAAGACCTCTATTTTCTCCCTCATCTTCTGGGTGAGAGGTCGCCCTACTGGAATCCCAATGCAAGAGGTGCGTTTGTAGGAATCTCTCGACACCACACACGGGGAAACCTGGTGCGCGCAGTTATCGAAGGAATAGCCTTTAATTTGCTTTCCGGCATCAGAGCATTTACCGCTAACGGGGCTGATATCCCCGAGATCGATGCGATCGGCGGAGCGGCCAACTCGCAGAAACTATTGTCAATCTTTGCAAACATCTGGGGCCTGCAGATTCATCAGCGTTCTCTTGCAGACGAAGCGACCTCTCTCGGCGCGGCAATTGTTGGTGGGGTGGGCATCGGTTTTTTTGACTCCTTCCTCATCTCAAAACAACTGAGTACCAACCTCCAATCGATTCGACCAAACCCTCTATCTCTAGAGAGAGCTTCCACACAATTCGACCGGTTTCTCGACGCCTACTCCCGGATGGAACCATGGTTCGACAGGAGACCTGGATGATTCTTCCAGCGCGCTTAGAGCCTAATCTCCTTCTCGACGCCCTCGACGGGTCAAACTAGCGATACGAGAAGCAGATGAGCGAACTCGCGGGTGCATAGCAAGACATCGCTGACTTTCAGGCTTGCCTCGCACGAGATTCCGGTGAGCCGGCCTATTTCGTAGAGGTCTCAACGCTCGAGGTGGGTCCGCGTTCACTTTCCATAGGAATGAGCACTATGCGACCGGGCAAGATTAGCGAAGAGTATTTTATGACTCGGGGGCACCTGCATTCGAAACTGGAAGCAGAAGAACTTTATTTTGGTCTTAAAGGTCGAGGCGTCATGCTCATGGACGATCTGCACGGCCGCTCTGAAGCGGTGGGGATCACTCCGGGTGTCGCTGTGCATGTTCCGGGTGGTTGGGTCCACAGAAGCGTCAACGTCGGAGACGAAAACTTCTCCACACTTTTTTGTTATCCCAGTGACGCTGGCCAGGATTACCAGATCATCAACCGAGCGGGAGGCATGAAAAATCTTGTCATTTCATCGCCCGACGGCGAAAAGTGGGCTTTGAAAGAAAATTTCCGTCATCGGGGATATGAGCTGGTGAAGTAATGACACTTCCGGTCATGACTGCCGAAACGCTAAGCCCACCGGTCGACCCCACGTTGTATTTCATCGGGGTCAGCACCGGACAATCTTCTATCCAACGTGTTTTTCCGAAATGGGCAAAGCGGCTGGGACTCCCCCAATCGAGGCTCCAAGGAATTGACCTTCCCCTACACGCTTCACAGAATGCCTACCGGAGCGTGGTTAGCTTCATTAGTTCCAACCCGTTGGCATTAGGGGCACTGGTTACGACACATAAACTGGATTTGTTCGAGGCTTCGGCTGACATGTTTGATGTGGTTGACCCCTTTGCCCTGCTAATGAGAGAAACTAGCTGCATATCAAAGAGAAAAAGCCAGCTGGTTTCCCACGCTAAGGACCCCATTTCAAGCGGCCTAGCGCTAGATTCTTTCGTTCCCCGTAAGCATTGGCGCGACACAGGAGGACACGCATTTCTTATGGGTGCGGGGGGGTCAACAATCGCAATCTCTTGGCACCTCAGCCAACATCTCAAGAAGGCAGATCGGCCGGAGACCATCATTATTAGCAATCGATCTCAGCCTCGCCTTGATCATCTTCGCTCAATCCAAGATAAATTCGATAGCGCTCCGCAGTTCAAGTACATATTGGCTGCAGCCCAGGGGGACAATGATCGAATTCTCGAGACACTTCCTCCGGCTTCACTTGTCGTGAACGCAACCGGATTAGGAAAAGACGCCCCGGGTTCGCCCATCACCAACGATGCCGTGTTTCCAGGTGAGGGATTAATATGGGAGCTCAACTACCGCGGAGAAATAGTGTTTCTGGACCAAGCTCGCAAACACGAGGGATCCCTACAGCACATCGAAGACGGCTGGAACTATTTTCTCCACGGGTGGACCCGGGTAATCGCCGAGGTTTTCGATATAGACATTCCCACAACCGGACCACTGTTTGAGGAATTGTCCCTACTTGCAAAACGGGCTCGATGATTACGGCCATGAGTCGAATGACAAAGAGGATTAAAACATGAACCCATCCGGCGGCAAGCAGACCACTTTGCTGGAGACGTTATCGGCGCGCTTGAAAGACTTAAGAACCTCGGAAAAAGCAGTTGCCGAGGTTATCCTTGCGGATCCAATCCACGCCATGGACTTAAATATGGCGGGCCTTGCTGACGCCGCGAATGTCAGCGAGCCGACCGTGATGAGGTTTTGTTATGCCATTGGCTTCGATGGCTTTCGACCCTTCAAGATTGCTCTCGCGCAGACCATTGCACTCGGACTACCCGTAACCTTCTCTGCCATCGACCAAGCCGACACCCCTGAAGAGCTGATTGAGAAAGTGTTCAGCCACACGATGTCGAGCCTGGACCGCGCGAGGAAAAGGCTCAGCCTTAGCAGCGTAAGTGAGGCGGTGGAGATACTTTCGAGTTGCTCCGAAATTCTCTTCATCGGAGCAGGAGCATCCGGAATCGTCGCACAGGATGCGCAACAGAAGTTCCCTCTGTTTGGGGTGCCCTGCCAGGCGCCTGCAGACTTCCATCAACAATTCATCGCCGCTTCCATGAGCAAGCCCGGTGCTGCAGCGGTTGCTTTTTCAAACACTGGTCAAACCAGGTCGACTTTGTCAGTTGCGCGAGAGGCCAAAACTGCGGGGGCTACCCTGATTTCAGTTACGGGAGACGACGGCCCTCTCTCAGAGCTTGCCGACATTGATATACGACTGAGTACCTTTGAGGATACTGACTACTACACCCCGACAGTCTCGAGACTGGCGGGGCTAGTTGTTGTCGATATTCT
>JBDNGL010000272.1:0-4585 GCA_041689285.1 Opitutaceae bacterium | reverse complement strand
TGGCATGCCGGAATCTGTCGCCAACCCACCCCATCGACGCCAAGGCAATACTGTTTGGTTCAACCACGGATAATATAATCATCCCGGCACCGCCACCCGTGACTCAGCGCTTTGCGACGGGGCGTGCGGGGTCGGCGATCCACTCACTCCACGAACCGGCGTAAAGCGTCGAGCCGGACAAACCGGCGTGCTCCATCGCGAACAGATTGGCACAGGCGGTGATGCCCGACCCGCACTGATGCACGACTTGTTCTGGCCGCCATGGGCCGCACAGGGCCTCGAACTCGCTGCGAATTTCAGTCACAGAACGTAAAGTGAAATCAGCCTTGAGATTCTGTTTAAAAAATCGGTTGACCGCGAAAGGGATATGCCCGGCAACCTTGTCAATGGGTTCGCTCTCGCCGCGATAACGTTCCGGCGCCCGGGCGTCGATGACGAGACCGCGCTGCTCTTTCGTGCCCGCCTGCACATCGGCTGTCGTGCGAACCATGCGGGTATCGGGGCGCGCGACCACGTTGCCCCTGGCCCGTAGCGCGGTCGCAGTGGTGGTCAGCGGATAACCATCGGCAAGCCACTTGAGCAGGCCGCCATCCAAGACGGATACTTGGGTCAGCCCGATCCAACGCGCCAGCCACCAGAGCCGCGCCGCGTATTGGCCACCGACATCATCGTAGGCCACGATCCGGGTAGTCGCAGTGACGCCGTGTTGGTTAAGAAATTCCGCAAAAGCTGTCGCCGCCGGCAGTGGGTGCCGACCATTCGTGCCGGTCTTCAGGCCGGAAAGTGCGGTCTCCACCGGCGCAAAAAATGCCCCCGGGAGGTGACCTTCACGATAAACCTGCGCCCCACGCGCGTGGTCCAGAAGATCGTGCCGACAATCAAACAAGACCCATTCCGGACTGATTAGATTCGGTTGCAGTTCCGCAGCGCTGATCAACATGGCCGCAGGTTAGGCGCGCGCGTTTCACAGAAACAACACATTCTTTGCTGCGGAGCCCTCGGGCTCGACTCCGGGTGACAGACGACCAAGCTGGGCAACGATGTTACAGCGCGCCTTGCTCGTCTGGATGGTGATTGCGATGGCCGAGGTCATCCACGGCATCCTGCGTATGCGCCTGCTCAATCGTCGCGTCGGCGACCACCGCGCCCGGCAGATCGCCGTGGGCACGGGTTCGTTGCTTATCCTCGCCATCACGTGGCTCACCTTGCCGTGGATCGCGCCAATGACGACTCAGGACGCCCTCGTCATCGGCGCGCTGTGGGTCACGAGTATGCTGGTTTTTGAAATTTTACTGGGCCGTTTGGTGTTTCATGTCACGTGGGCCAAAATCGGTGCTGACTTCGACCTGCGTCGCGGAGGCCTGCTGGGCATTGGTCTGCTCATTCTTTTTCTGGCCCCGTTGCTCATGGGCCGAGGGCACGGTCTCTTTTGACCACCCGGCATTCTGGAATTGCGCGCACGGACGCCCTCAGCCACTTCTGCACGGTCGTTACTTTCCCCTATTGGTCACCCCGCCATGGAAGCCTCGCTGCTCACCAATCTTCTCCTCCCGCTCGCGCTTGGTATTGTCATGCTCGGCCTCGGTCTCGGGCTGACGCTCGCTGATTTTCGCCGCGTCGCCACGATGCCACGGGCTGTGATCATCGGCCTCGGCGCCCAGGTCGTCCTGCTGCCCGGCGTCGCGTTCGTGATTGCCAAGGCGTTCGGCCTACCGCCGGAGCTGGCCGTCGGTCTGATGCTGCTCGCCGCCTCGCCAGGCGGACCGACCGCCAACATTTATAGTCATCTGGCGAAAGGCGACGTGGCACTGAACATCACGCTGACCGCCACCAACAGCATCCTGTGCCTGCTCACGCTGCCGCTGGTGCTTAATCTTTCGCTCCACCATTTCATCGGCACCGGCAATTATGTGCCCCCGCCATTCAGCAAGGTGATCGAGGTTGCGGTGATCATTCTCGTGCCCGTCGCGATCGGCCTGACGCTCCGGGGCAAGGCTCCGGCCTTTGCCGCCCGGATGGACCGACCCGTGCGGGTGTTTTCTGTGCTGGTCCTAGTGGGAGTGATTGTGGCGGCGATCGTGCAGGAATGGTCACGCCTGCCGGGTTATTTCGCCACGGTCGGGCTCGCCTGTCTGCTGTTTAATATCCTGAGCCTCGGCACCGGCTACGGCCTGCCCCGCGCGCTGAAACTGCCCAAGCGCCAAGCCATCGCCATCGCGATGGAGATCGGTATTCACAACGGCACACTCGCAATTTTCGTGGCGCTCAACGTGCTCGGCAGTGCAGCCATCTCGATCCCCGCCGTGGCCTATAGTCTCATTATGTTTGTCACTGCGGCCATTTTTGCGTGGTGGCTGAAGCAGTCGGCACAGGCCTGAGTGGCGCAGAAGCGCCCACGAAGCCGATAGGCGCTCGCCGTCGCTTTGAGTGCAAAGAAAAGTCGCATGTGCCGGGAAGTCAGCTTGTGCTCACGCCCCGCTTTCGCATCCAACCATGTCCCGACTGAATTTCACCTTGGAAAAAACCGCCACCGGCTCACAGGCCCGGGCGGCGCGCTTCCAGACCCTCCACGGCGAAGTGCAAACACCCGTCTTCATGCCGGTCGGCACCCAGGCCACCGTCAAGGGGCAGACCATCCACACGCTCAAGGCAGCCGGTGCCCGCGTCCTACTCGCCAACACCTTTCACCTCTTGCTGCGGCCCGGCCCGGAGGTCTTTCGCAAACTCGGTGGCATTCACCACTTCATGAACTGGGACGGTCCGGTGCTCACCGACTCGGGTGGCTTTCAGATCTTCTCCCTGCCGGGTTCGCGGCAGATGAACGAGTCCGGCGCCACCTTCCAAAGCTACGTCGATGGTGACGTGCATTTGCTCTCCCCTGAAACGAGTATCGCGATGCAAAAAGCCATCGGCAGCGACATCATGATGGTGCTCGACCAATGCATCCCCTCGACCGCGCCGCACACCGAGGCCGTCGCCGCGATGGAACTCACGCATCGCTGGGCCCTGCGGTCACTCGCCGCCCGCGGGGATTCCCCACAGGCTTTGTTCGGGATTGTGCAAGGCGCGTGTCATCCAGATCTGCGGCAGCAGAGCGCGGAATTTTTGCGTGCACAGCCCTTCGACGGACTGGCCATCGGCGGGCTTGCGGTCGGGGAAACCGCCGCGCAACGCTATGAATTCACCGCGCTGGCCACGGCCCATCTACCTCCACAGCTGCCCCGCTACCTCATGGGCGTAGGCACGCCGCTCGATATCCTCGAAGCGGTCCACCGAGGCGTGGACATGTTCGACTGTATTATTCCCTCCCAGCTCGCCCAACGTGGCACGGTCTTCACCTCGCAGGGCAAACTGCATCTGCGGCGGTCGGTGTATAAATTCTCTGATGCCCCGCTGGACCCCGCTTGTTCGTGCCAGGCCTGCCGCGAGCATTCGCGCGCCTACTTGCATCATCTCGTTAAGGCCGACGAACTGCTCGGCTGGCATCTGCTGTCGATTCACAACCTGACTTTTTATCACAGTCTGATGCGCCGGATACGGACGCATATCTTGCAGGACACGTTCACGTCATTCTACGAGCGCCAGCGGCTCGAGCTCGGCCGCACCGATGAGGTTAACCCCAGCGTGCATCCCAAACCGGCCCGCCCCTTTCACTACCCGCGGCTCGGCGACTACCAGATCCATCCCGGTCCGGGCGGCTTCAACAGTGTCCGTCAAATCAGCTCGGGCGAGGTCATGCATTCAGTCAACCGGCCGGAAGATGAAGCGAACCGATTATATGTCGGCCAATCGTTCTTGACCGCACGACTGGGCGCACCTCCGGAGCCGGCCGATGAATTAGTTATCTGGGACGTGGGCCTGGGTGCCGGGAGTAATGCGATGGCCGTGTTGGCGTGTTTTGAAAAATGCCACGCGCAATCCGGCCCGGCCGGACTACGACCGCTGCGCTTGCTAAGTTTCGAATGTGATCTGGACCCGCTACGCCTCGCCGTGAACAATGCAGGTTATTTTCCTCATGTCCGCCACCCCGCGCCACACGCGATTCTTACCCAAGGCCGTTGGGCACATCCCTCTGGCGGTATGCACTGGGAGTTGCGGTATGGTGATTTTCTGGCCCAATTCGCCGCTGCTCCCGCCCCGGACGTGATTTACTACGATCCGTTTTCCGGCAAAACGGATGCAGCGCTCTGGACGGCCGAAACTTTCACCCGTATCCGTCAGGCCTGTGCGGCAAAATCCACCGAACTCTATACCTATTCCGCCGCCACAGCCGCACGGGTGGCGTTGCTCAGCGCAGGCTTTTTTGTCGGCGAAGGTCTCGGCACTGGTCCAAAAATGGCCACGACCATCGCTTTCACGAGAGCGGCCGGAGCCCAAACCCATCCGGCGGCCCCTACTTTACTGGGCGCGGACTGGCTGACGCGGTGGCGCCGGAGCAGTTCCAAGTTTCCCGCGACGCTGCCGGAGACCGCGCAAGCGCAATTTGCGACATTGATCGAGGGTCATCCCCAGTTCACCGGCCTACCGTCTGAATAGATTGGCGCGAGCCTACCTTGCCGCGGGCTTCAACCAGTGATTCTAATTT
>JBDNGL010000271.1:0-7408 GCA_041689285.1 Opitutaceae bacterium | reverse complement strand
GGCACGGGCAGGAGAATGTGGTCGACCAGGTGGGCGGCGGTGGCTTGGACCTTGCGCTGGTGGCAGGAAGGGCAGAACCAGCGGCATTTGCAGGAGAAGGCCAGGAGAAATTCGTGGCGGCAGTGGTCGCAGCGTACGCGCTCAAAGCCCCGTTCCAGGATGCCGCAGTCGAGGAATTTTCTGAAGACCACGCTGACCACTGGCCGGAGGGGACCGTGCCGGGGCTCATAGGCATCGGGGTAGCGGTCCACGAAGGTGACGCTGGGCACACTGCCAGAGCGGGGATTTACGGGGACTGCGGGTGCGGTAGGTCTTCAAGAAGGTCGGAGCCGAGCCCGTTTTTTGGGGTCTGGTTCCCGAACTCTACTACCGCAAACGCAGCCGGGTGTTACGGGAGACCCAGGTCTGGACCGGTGCGGCTCGTGCTGATGAGCTTCTATGTAGAGCCTGTCCCCAATGCGCTGAAACGGCTGAAAGTGATGGGTTAAGCCTCTTCCGCAGATGGCTCATATCGGGTTAATTTCTCGCCTACCTTGGAAATTTGATCGCCATGAGCTCCGCGCGCCTCCATCGACGCCCTTAGATCCATGGTTGCCGGCGTCTTCATCCCGGAGGGATGGGAGCCATTAGCCCGGGGTTGCGAAACGCACCCAGGGTTGGCGCTTCGCAACCCCGGGCTAATTGCTGGAGCGCCTCCGGCGTAAAAACCACACCCTGGTTCACGAGATCAGGACGCGCCTGGGTCGATGTGGCATTTTAAAAAACAGGGGTTTGTGGACAGGCTCTATCTAGAGCCTGTCCCAGAGGCGAAAAGCGCCTGATGGGCAATGGGTTGGTGAGGACAGGCGGTTGGGAAGAAGGGCGGATTTTGGGTCAGGGCGTCAAATCGTTTCCTTACGATCGGGTAGGAGTCTTGGACTTCGGTGAAGATTTTCCGATGGGATCCGGGGCGTGGGTGCGGCGGATGTGAAGTTTCCCCCGTTCGAGCAGTTCCCACTGAACCTCTTCTCCGGGCTCCAGTCCTATGGCGGCCGCCAAAGCCAGAACGCTCACTTTGGGGACAGGCTCTAGCTGGGGATCGTGCTTTCGAGGTAGATGCGCATGGAAACGGACAATGCGTCGAATGCTAGCGCACATGGAAGTAGCCCTGCGCTTGGTCACTCGAACCTGTGAACTCCAGATAACCCAAGGCGCTCACCTTGTTCGTCCAGATGGGCGTCCACAGCTTCAGGTCTGCGGAACTTTCGATGGTCCCTGTCTCTCCCGGCTCACCGTAGAAGCGGAAGGTGAAGGCGCCGTTGGCCAGCCGTTGCACGTCGCCGATCACGTTGTTGCCCGGCGACACGATCAATGTTTGCTCCACCGCTCGAGCCCTGCTGTGGGTCGCGTCGCCCGGCTGGGAGGCGCGAACCACCACGAGGCCGGGACCGGTCAAGGTCACCAGATTGCCGCTGAGGATTGCCGGTCCGGCCAAAATCTCGAATTGTACCGCCAAGCCCGAACTCGCCATCGCCGTCAGCGGGAACGGTGCGTCGCCCACGATCTGCCAGCTGAGCGGGCCGAAGGTGATGAACTGCGCTGCCTTCGCCACGGTGAAGCTGCGGTCCACGTTCGCCGCAGGGTTGTAGTTTGCGGTGCCCGACTGCGAGGCGCGCACCGTCACGGTGCCTGCACCGGCAAGGCTCACGACATCGCCCGGCCCCAGCGTCGCCGGCCCGGACAAAATGGTGAAAGTGACCGGGATCCTGGAACTCGCTGTGGCCGACAAGGTGAACGGTGCATCCCCGAAGGAACGGTCGAGCAGGCCACCGAACACGATGCCTTGCTCTGCTTTTGCCACATTGAAGCTGACGATCTGCGGTGCCGCGGCCTTGAAGGACGCATTGCCCGGTTGATCTCCTCGGACCGTCACTCCACCGGCTCCGGCGATCGTCAGAACACCGTCGTCACTAACGCTGGCGGGACCAGCGGTGACGCTGAACTTCACCGCGAGACCGGAACTGGCCCCCGCCGAGAGCTGGAACGGCAAGCCCCCGTAGGTGCGGCCCGCGATCGTTGGGAAGATGATTGTCTGGGCCTGTTGCGGGGCTTGGTAATCCACCGTGAGCGTGTCGTTGCTGATGTTGCCGGCCTGATCGAAGGCCGTGACGGTCAGGATGTTCGTGCGCGGCAGGAGTACAATGCCACTGACTGACCAGCTTTCCTTGCCTGAAGCGTCGCCGCCTCCGCCCCGGTTGTTCGCCCATGTAATGCGAGCAACGCCGACGTTGTCCGTAGCGCCGCCCCCGAGGCTCAACACGCCAGTCGTATTTGTGACGGTGGAGGAGAAGGTCGGATCGGTGATGTAGATTTGAGGCGCGATAGAGTCCTTCGTTTTCAGGAACACGAGTCCGCCGCTGCCGCTGGAAGCGAATATGATATTCTGCTGCGACACAAGATCCCGACTAAAGGCAACCTGGTTTGCGCCGACCATCGGATAGAACTGAACCATGCTTGGCGAGGCCGGGTCGCTCACATCAAATGCATACACACCAGGGGCGGCGTCGGGAGATGCCTCGAAACCTACCGCGTTGACGAACGGCACCGCGACGTAAAGCAGACCCCCCTGCAGGCAGATAGACGTCGGGCTGCCTCGTATGGGCAGGCTTGCGATTTGAGTGGGATTCTGCGGGTCAAACAGGCTCACAACAAGAATCCGGTAACCGGCTGTGTCCTGGATGAATGCATACTTTCCATCAATTGACATTTTGACGTCGAGCACACGACCAAGATTGGCAAGGGTGCCTTGCTCGACTGGGGTATTGATATTGGATATGTCCAATACCTTCAACTGGCCGCCGCCGCTTGTGAATCCCACGACGGCCTTACCTCCGCTAACGGCAACGGCCGTCGCCGGCCCTGTTCCTGCCAACGATGGAAAATCGAGCGTGCTCCGAACCAGCGGGGACGTCGGCGTCCTCACATCCACAATCGCGAACCTCGGATTCCCAGACGAGTCGCTTCCGGCCAGAAAAAGGAATTCATCGGTTAGGTCCGCCCTGCCGTATTCGACTACCGTGATCTCATTTAGCATTGTCGGGGAAGTCGGGTCGGCAGTGCTTAGGGTCCGCGTGTATCTATTCTCGCCAGTCAAAAACGCTGCGCCGCGTCTGCCGGCAAGGAGTTGTGACCGCCAGTTTCCGGAAGCATTCTGAAGCCCGCCTGTCTCCGTTGGTAGCGCCGGGTTACTGACGTCAAACACCTTCATGCCTTGGCTACCCACAGCGAACAGATGGCTTCCCGATACCGTAGCGGAAAAGTAATCCCCAACCAATCCCGAGTCAGTGAATGCGGCAAGATGCGAAGGAGCAGTGGAGTTTGAAACATCCACGATCTCGAAGCCGTACAAGCCGCCCGCCAGATAGCCTCGCCCACCTGAGACAACTAGGTTGTTGGCACCAGTTTTGATACTATTGTTCGCACCGACCACGTTGAGTGCACCTCCATTGTAGGTGAAAACGGTGAACCCAAAGAGCCCTGCCGAATAGACAAGGCCGTTCCCCACAGCCACGGTAGCGGCGTAGCCCACTCTGCTCAGATCCAGATTGCTCGGAACATCGGGATTTGAAACGTCTATCATTCTCAATTCTCCGTAATTTGCCACAAACGCATATCGCCCGGCAACGGCAACTGAAGGCGCATACCCACCAACCGAAAGGCGGCCTCTCAAAATGGGGGAGAGAGGCTGCGAGCATTCGATGATGGACAGGTGCCCACCAGAGGTGAGGTAAGCGAAAACACCATTGCCGGTGACTTGCACCGCCACACCGTCTGCCGCTCCATTGAAACTGGTGGACGACAAGAATTCCGGGAAAGTCGGTTTGCTCAGGTCCAGAATCTCCAACCCCGCGCCGTCCGCCACGTAGGCGCGCACACCGAGAATAGCGACTTCACTTGTCCAGCCTATTGCCGAATAGAATCCTTTGAGCGTTGGCGCTGTCAGGTTGCTGATGTCCACCACCTGCAATCCGGCATCACCATTGGCGACGTAGGCATGTTGACCGAGCAGTGCGATGTCTCTTACCGGGCCTGGCATTGCCAACCTTCCAACAATCGACGGGCTTGCCGGATTGGATACGTCAACAACCAGAAACGCGCTGCCCTCGCCCACGAATGCGTGATTGCCCTGCACGGCCACCGCAAAGACCCGTCCGCCGATGGCAGTCACGAGTTCGATCCCCTGCCCCCGCTCAACCCCATAGGTGAACCCGTTTAAGTTCGTCGCGCTGCCGCCCGCAGTTTGAACGACTACCGGCTGAGTGCCATAAACCGAGTGGGACGGCGTGCGGCACGTGATTTGCGACGTGCCCACCATGGAAACGCCGGTCGCTGGCTTGCCGCCAATGAGCACAGCCGCCGGGGCGGTGTAGTTTACGCCTTCGATGGTCAACGCCGTGCCGCCTGCCAGCGGGCCAAAGCCTGGATGAATCGCCGCAATCACCGGCTGGCCTGCGGGAGGTGCGTAGTTGCCAGCAACAACCTTCGTTTGCGCACGCTGAATCTGGACGATTTGGCTAGGGGGGGCAGTCCAGCCTGGAATAGGAACAAACGTGACGGAGTAGTTGTTCCCGGGCAGGAGAGAAACGGTGGTGCCGCTGCCTTGTGCCGGGCCACCGTTGACGTGCCACTTCGCTGCTGCCGCCGCAGCGGGTGGTGAGAGCGTGACCGTAAGCAGACCCGGCGTTGTGTCTTGCGTGAAGGTGACTACGTAATTGGCAGTCTGTCCCGCCGTCACCGTGACGGTTCTGAGAGGAATACCGAGCCAGCCGTCAACAGGGTGAAGCACTATGAAATATCCGCCGGGATCGGTGGTCCAACTCGTGCCGCTTTCGCGGTAGTTATCGTAATACGTTCCCCACTTCACGCCAGCAGCCGCAGCTTCCGGCGGTTCAATCGTGACGGTGATCGTTCCTAACCGGTCATCACCAGGTGCAAAGTTGGCGGTCACGGATTTGTTCTCGGCCATGACGATTGTTGTCGGGTTCGCGGTTCCGCCTGCATCGCCACTCCAGCCTGCGAAGTGGAAACCGGAGGTGGCATACGCCGTAAGTTGGACGATCGCGCCTGCGGTGTAGTTGTTGCCATCGCTTCCGAATGGCTGAGACGTGATGTAGCCGTGCGTCGCCGACAAGCTGAGCGTGTAGGTCGTCGGCGTCTCGAAGGTGTAGCGGGCGTTTACCGTGGCCGTCTGGCCTGCCACGACATTGACGGTTTGGTCCGCCGGGGTGGAGTAGCCCGCCACGGATTTGAAGCCGACCTGGTAGGTTCCCGGGCCAAGGTTGAAGAAAGGAACATTGGGCGGCCGGTAGATTCCGCCGCTTGACGAGACAAACCGCCATTGCGCGCCAGCGCCAACCGCGGCCTGTGGGGTGATGTTCACCAGCAAGTCCCCGGTGATAGACGTTGTTGTGGTCGAACGAAAGGTCACGAAGACCGCGTGTGGTGCTTGAATGCCCGCCAGTGTGAAAAGGTTGCCCGTGTTGGCGAGCGGCGCGCCGTCAAGATACCAAGTGTCCACCGCATATCCAGCGGCTGGAACGGCGGTGAAGGTATGCGATTCGCCGGAGGCTTTGGTCAGCACCGTGTTCGGAGAAATAGAGCCGTTTGGACCTGCAAAAAGGGTGATAGAGTAGAGATCAGATGCCCCTTGAAGAACCTGAAACGAGGCGGAACCAGAACCCTGAGCGAGCGTAACAATCCATGTTCCAGCAGCGCTACCGACAGCTATGTCATATTCTAGGGTTGTAGAATTGATGAACCGCAGACGCTCCAGTCGGGAGAAATAGGTGGCTGTGCCAACCTTAAAGATCAACTTGGATTCGGTCGTGAACCCACTCCCTCTGACGGTCAACGGTTTGGTTTGTGACACAGGCAGGGTGGTAAGCGTCCTTGGAAAAACTGAACTGACGGTTGCGGAGGCATCCGCTCTCGCCACCAAATCGAGTCGGGAAAAACTCGTCGTCGGAGCGGTGAAAGTGCGCGAGGACAGGTCCGTCATCAGCCTCAGCTTTTCCGGGAGATTGAGCGCTTCAGCAAGCAAGCTGACACGCCTAAACGCAGTTTCTACCTGGGCAGCACTCGCATACTTTTTGACTAACTCGACGACCTTATCTCTGAAGTTGTTATCGGATGCGATTTCCACAAGGGCACCGAGGACACCAGGTAAATCTTTCTGACGAATAGCCGTCGACAAGGCACCGCTGCCAGAACTGGATGAAATGAATTCCTCCAAGAATGGGACAAATACGCCGAAAACGAGGTCAACCGCGCCATTATCGAAAGCATCTGCTGGAAACGCGAAAGACATGAGGCCACGGGTCATCAAATCTACCGTCAACGCTCCGAATACGGCGGCGTTCTTGGCATCGCCAGAAGTTGGATCCAAGCCAAGTGGCGTCGTGGCCGTGAATTTGAGATATGCGCCAGCTGAAAATTTGGTGGCCGGCAGAGATTTGACCATTCCCGGACCCAGCAGATAAATCGGTTCAGGCAACGGCAGCGCCACTAATCCAGGAGGCGGATTCACGTCTTGTTCCAGATAGACCCAAGTGCCTGAAATGTTCTCAATCTGGAGAGTGCCAATTAGGCCATTAGGGTCAGCACGAGTGTCGTAATAGGAAACAATGACGGCTTGCTCGGGGCTTTGTGAATATCGAACGGTGAGTTCAGCAGCGAAGGAATCTGCGGTGCCGAAAATTGAAATCGTGAAGACAAGAAGCCATTGTGGAAACGAGAATGACCGGCGGGGTCTCTGTGGTTTGGCTTTCATGGGTGTTGAGCAGGGATAATTCTGCTAGCATTAGAAATCGGGGAAGAGCGCGACCTGCATCGAGTCACCGCGAAGCGCCTTCCCCAGAAAACACGCCAAGCGGCGCCCAATGGACGCGTGCTCGGTCGGTTTCTGGAGGGCTCGTAAAATTCGCGGTTTTCGATGCATCCCGTAGCCAAAGCTATGCAAAATTGTGGTGAGGTTTTACATGGTCTTTTTCTGCACCTTGAGGATCAGGACAGCAGGCAGCGCTTGGAACAAGCCAAATTTTGCCCCCGATTGCGTCATCAGCGCAGCGGGCGGTTGCCCCGGTGATGCCGGCAAGCCAAAGCAACAAGAAGAGCCGGATCATTCCCGCCTCAGCCTTCCGTTGTTCGGTCCCACCACCACAAGTAGCCGCTGGGATCCACCCGCAGCGGGACATTCGTGACAGGTGCTTTGTCAGGAAGATCAAGAGACGGTTCTTCGCTACTTTCTGTGGCTGGGATATGAGGGGAGGCTGAGCTTGCCGGCCACGAAATATAGCATCGTGATCAGATACTCGCTGCTCTTGAAGCCGCGCGCCTTCCTCTTCACCGCGCTGAAGACACTGTTGAGGGC
>JBDNGL010000270.1:0-15755 GCA_041689285.1 Opitutaceae bacterium | reverse complement strand
GTCAGCGAAGTTCATGGGAAATCTCCTGCATCGCGTCGGTGAGTTTCTGTTTCAGTCGGCTCAGCCTCACCCCGACGTTGTTTTCGGTGAGGCCGTGAATCTCCGCCATGGAGGCATAACTGACACCGTCGAGCAGAAGCACAAATCAGCGAGCGATCGACGGGCGGCAGGCGGCGGATGTGCGCATAAACCTGCTCCAGCGTCTCCCTTTCCCGCGCGGGGGCGGCGGGAGCGGTCTGGGTTTCGTGCAGGACATCCGCCTCAAAACGGTCCACCCGCCGTCGGTAATTCCGCTCCGTTCGCCACCAGGTTAGCGCCGCGTTGTGCGCGACCCGGTAGATGAAGGTCGAGGGCCGCGCGCCGCCGCGGTAAGCTGGCACCGCCCGCCACAGCGCGACCAACAGTTCTTGCATCAGGTCGAACCGGTCCACCCCTTCCGCGAAGCCATTGGCCACGTGATGCAGCACGGCGGCGTGATCCGCCAGCCACAGCTCGTAAAGGCACTTTTGTTCGTCCGGCTTCATGGTTGCTTCCGTTAGATGCCCGCCAGGCGGTTTCCTTACAGGAAATCCACTCCGCCGGTCCGATCTGATCGCCCGTCCTGCTAACCCCCTCCCACCCGAACCGGTTCCTAGCGGTAGCTATTGCGTATTGCCAAACCGTATCGTGAATGTCTCGGAACGATGCCTACCGCGCCTTGTCCGCAGAGGAGTAGCACGCTTACTCCGCCCGGGTCCTGGCCTCTCGCCCTCCCCGCTAGTGACCAGTCTTTCTCAAGCATGAAAATACTCCGCCCCCTGATTTACGCCGCCTCGCTCCTCTTGGCAACAACCTCACTGCACGCGGTAAATGAAGCCGCGACAGATGAGCCCGAACCGGATGAGGCGGTGCGGATCAAGGGCATTTTTAACAGCGAACTACCACGGACGGAGCGCAAAAACTTTCTGCGGCTTACCGTGCACCCTCATTTTGGCGACTTCCATCGCAAGGACTACCTGCGGTTGCCGGTGGGCGTGCGCTACGGCATAACGAAGAATTGGGAGGCGTCCACAGCGTTGGAAGGATTCTTTGCGCATGGTCTCGGCGATGTGTCCGCTTTTTCCGAATATGGTCTCTCCGGATTTCAGGTGGGCACCAAATACCGCAGCTCGACCTCCTTGCTGCCGGGATGGGAGATGGGACTGGGCGTGGATTACACCTTACCGTTTCAAGACACCCCGGCCGAACTCACCGACGGCTTTGAGCACATCAATCCCTATATTACTTTTGCGCGGAGTTTCTCCGGTTGGCAGGGCGTGCGGTTATTTTGGGGCACCGGATTGGATCTAGTGCGTGACACGAAGGCGGCAGGGGTGCTCGACACCAACGAATTTGGGGAGAACGCCAATGAGTTCACTGGTGGCTTCATACTGCTGCGGGGCCGACATACCTACACCTTGGAGGTCAAGTTCGCGACGACCGAGCTCATTGGTGACACCAGTCAGAACCGAATTACGGTGCGACCGGGCATTATTTTTCAACTACCCCCGCGCTTGACCTTTAAATCCCACGGCCAGTGGACCATGGGCATCGCGGTGCCCATGACGCAGGGGCCCGACGGTTTCGATGTAGGGGTGTCTGTGAAGTTCCGCGGTAACTTCAATTTGAAGCGTCTCATCGGTCAGGGTGGTGATTGAACCAGTAAGTTCATTCCCTGCCGAATCCGCACCTTTTACCTACTGTCTGCAAAATACACTTTGGCCAGCAGTCGTGGCATTGATTGCCCTGTTCACGTGCTTTGAGCTCACGGACCTCGACCGGTGGTTTCAGGACCATTTCTTCGATTTCGCCACGGGCATATGGTGGGGCGAAGCCAAGGCGCCGGCGCCACTCGCGCTGTTTTACAACGGGCCCAACTGCGTCGTCAGCCTCACTGGTCTCACCGTGCTGGTGCTGGCTCAAGCTTGTGCCTGAGTGCGTGGGAGAGACTCATGCTCCCTAAGGATTACCTGCATATTGGAATTCTGTGGCCGGCCGCTGAGTTTTCCCCCAAGCTGACGCCTTCTTTTATGAAAGACTTTATCGTGCGCGATGCCCGTCTAGTCCAGCCCGGCAAGGCTGTGATCCAAGGCGATATCCTCATCCGTAACGGCACCATCGCTGCGGTCGGCCTGGTCGCCCCGCGCGACGCAGCCGGGGCCACCGAGATCCCCGCCCGGGGTCGGCTCGTCACCCCGGGGATGATCGACTTGCATACGCACGGCATCGGGCGGAGCCTATACGAGACCGGTGCTCAGGGCCTGCGGGAATGCGCCCGCGAACTTGGCCGGTTCGGTACCACGTGCGTGCTGCCAACTATCATTCCCCCGCCGACCGAGCTGACCTTCACCCGGCTGCGGGAAATCACCGCAGCCATCCCCTCCACCCAAGAGGTGAGTGTGCCGGGTCTCCACCTCGAGGGACCCTTCATGGCTTGCGGCGGGGCCGCTTGCCCCACCCTGCCGGGCGACCTCGACCTGCTGGAAAAACTGCTCACCGCCTGCGGTGGCCGCGTCACCGCGATGTCGCTCAGCCCGGACGCGCCCAACATCCTGCCGGTCATCCGCCGGCTCCGAGAGAAGGGTATTCGTGTCCTGCTCACGCACACCCGTGCCGATGCCGAGCAGACGGACGCCGCCATTGAGGCGGGCGCGACGCACGCCACGCATTTCTACGATGTGTTCTACGCCCCGACGGAAAAGGATCCCGGCGTGCGCCCGGTCGGTGCCGTGGAAGCCATCCTCGCAGACCCGCGTATGTCGGTGGACTTCATCGCCGACGGCGTGCATGTGCACCCCACGGCCATCCGGGCCGCCCTCGCCGCCAAAGGTTGGCCGGGCATCGTGCTGATCACCGACTCCAATATCGGTGCGGGCCTGCCCCCCGGGCAGTACGACACGCCGTGGGGCTTCCAAATCAAGGTCGCCCCGGAGACTGCGGCCCGTCACGCCACCAACGGCACCTTGGCAGGCAGCGCGCTCACCATGGACCGCGGCATGGCCAACCTACTCCGCTGGCTCAAACTTCCGCCCGAGCAGGTCTGGGCCATGGGCACGCTGAATCCAGCCCGCATCCTCGGTCTGACCAAGAAGGGCGTCCTCGAGCCCGGCGCCGACGCCGACCTCGTCCTGTGGGACGAAGGCCTGCAGGCCGCCATGACCTGGGTCGGTGGCCGCCTAGTCTACACCCGCTCCGCCTGACCCATGGTCAATATCCCCGTCTCCCTGGCAACAGGCTTCATCGGCAGCCACCCCACCGATCTTCTTCTCGCCGACGGACACGCATTCGCGGGGATCGACGATTTCCAAACCCGTCGGGGGAAGAACTTGGCCGCGACCATCTAGCGGCCGGGTCGCTAACCCTTTCAGACCAATCCGATTTCCTGCCAGAATTTGTAAAGAGAATCGCTCGCAAATAGTTGCAAAATCAAATGAACCGTCGTGTTTGCCGCATCTATATTCACTCCTCCCGAGCAACGCGCGGTCTTTGCACTTCTGCTCCACGCGGCCTTGGCTGATGGGGCAAAATCGGACGCCGAGCGCGCCGCCCTCAAGCGCATCACCGAAAATTTCCCGCCGGGGAGTGATTTCACCCCTTGGCCCGTTTACCAAGAGGTGCTGGCCGGGCAATTCACGATGGCCATGGCTGCGGCTGCTTTGACTCGGGAAACGACCCGACAAATAGCCTACGAAATGGCCCTCGGAGTCTGCGATACTGACGGACCACCCGATGCCAAGGAGCGGGCTTTTCTATCCGATTTGAGGAGCGCTCTAAAACTGGATCAAAACCAGCAGGCGAACCGCGCGGAAAAAGATGCGGCCGCGATCGCGGCGGAGATACCCGCGGCTGCGGCAGGCGTGATGCAGTTGCCGCCGGTGCCTGCCCCGCCTGCAAGCGCTCCTATCGAAGTCCCGCCCCAACGGCTGGCACCGGTTGACGTGGCGGCTGTTGAAAAAAGCATTCTCAACCACGCCATCCTCGCGGGGGCGTTGGAGTTGTTGCCCCAGTCCATGGCCACCATGGCGGTGGTTCCGTTGCAGATGAAGTTGGTTTACAGCGTGGGCAAGGCTCATGGCTATGCGCTGGATCGTGGTCATATCCGCGATTTTCTTGCCACTGCCGGCGCGGGCCTGGCAGCCCAAGCCGTTGAGGGTTACGCGCGCAAGCTACTGGGTGGTTTGGTGGGCGGAGTGCTTGGCAAGGGCATGATCGGAGGGCTGGGCCGCGCCGCAGTCAGCACCGGGGCCGGAGCGGCCATCACGTTTGCCGCCACCTATGCGATCGGTCAGCTCGCCCTGCGCTACTACAGCGGAGGCCGACGCATGGAAACCGCAGTGCTCAAAGACACCTATGCCAAACTCCTCACAGACGGGCGGCGCCTGTTCGGCTTGCATCAAGGAGACGTCGAGAAACGCGCCGCCACCTTGTCGGCCAGCGATGTGATTAATCTGGTGCGCCAGCCTTAAAATCCTGCGGGCGCAAAACCGAAGCAGCGGGACGGGGTCCGGTTTCGTCATCGTTTGGATGCTCCTCGCCGGCAGGACTTTCGCCTATCGGCTGCTGGCGATGCGCAAGTGGTAAGCTGACCTACCGGCTCGGCATCGGCCTCGGCGCGTGAGCAGCGGCCTCATGATCTCGATCACGCTGGCGGTCCCCATCGTCGGCGAAGAAATCCCGGCCAACCTGTTTTACATCCTCGTCATACTCCTTGGTGTGATCGGGCAGTGGTCTGGCCCGGTTCTCGTCCGCCAGCATGGCGCAAGCGGCCTTCATGATGGCCGGCGAGGGTTGCGGTTCCGCTAGGCAGGCAACCGGTCATTGCACTCAGGTGCTGCGGCATGAGCCACCCCTTTCTCTGCGCCGCGTTTGCATCCTTCATCCATCCGGCTTGGCTTTAGACCATCACCATGTCCACCGCACCTTGGCGAAAGAAAGCCCCCGCCGATCCCGGCCCCAAGACAAAGCTCAACCCTGAAAGCATCGCTTGGGCGCGCGCCCGCGCTCAAGCCGCCGGACGACGCTACCCCAATCTCGTGGACAACATGGCCGCCACCCGCCGCCAAACCGAAGCGGAGATGCGTGCCAAGGGCCCGGGCTTCCTCCGTAATCTCTGAGCAGCAGCGGTCGCCAACCTGGCAATCGGACATTTCCAGTCAGTGCAGGCAGCCGTGGCCTGAACGGCCTATTTCCATCTCCAAGGTTGCACTGACTCCGCTCTGTGCTCTCTGTTTCCCCTTCATCGTCATGTCTTCCACCGTCGAAAACGTCGTCATCATCGGCACCGGCTGCGCGGGTCTCACCGCCGCCATCTATGCCGCCCGGGCTAATCTCAACCCCCTCGTCCTTGAGGGCCCTTTGCCCGGCGGCCAGCTCACGACCACCAGCGAGGTAGAGAACTTCCCCGGCTTCCCGCACGGCGTGGACGGCTTCCAGCTCACACAGAACATGCGCGAGCAGGCCACGCGCTTCGGCACCCGTTTTGAACAGGCCATGGTCACCGCGGTCGATTTCACCGCGATGCCACGCAAGCTCATCCTCGCGGACCGCACCATTCTGGCAAAAACCGTGATCATCGCCACTGGTGCCTCGCCGCGCCTCACCGGCATTCCTGGCGAAAAGGAACTCTACGGCGGCAAGGGCGTGACCACCTGCGCTACTTGCGACGGCGCGTTCTACCGCAAGATGGAAGTAGCGGTCCTCGGTGGCGGCGACAGTGCTGCGGAAGAAGCCCTTTTTCTCACCCGTTTCGCCAGCAAGGTTTACCTGGTGCATCGCCGCGATACGCTGCGTGCCTCGAAGATTATGGCCGACCGCGCCATCGCCCACGAAAAAATCCAGATGGTCTGGGACACCGTGCCCGTCGAGGTGCTCGGCGTAAAGGAAGGCGCCGTCAACGGCCTCAAGGTAAAGCACGTCAAGACCGGCGCTGAGAGTGTGCTGCCAGTAAAGGGCGTTTTTGTCGCCATCGGACACATCCCGAACACCGGCCCGTTCGCCCCGCCGCTGGAGGTGGACGAGGGCGGCTACTTCAAGCCGCAGTCCGGCTCACAGGTGCACACCAATGTCCCCGGCATCTATGTCGCCGGCGACTGCTCCGACCACATTTATCGCCAAGCGATCACTGCCGCCGGCATGGGTTGCCAAGCCGCCATTGAGGCCGAGCGCTGGCTCGCCGAACACGGCGGGTGAATTCCGCCATTTAACCGCTAAGCCCACCACGCAAAACCAGAGATTGGTCTTGGTGCGCTTGGGGTCCTTGGTGGTAAAGCCCAAGCCCAAATCCCAGGCTGCAAAAAACGCCGCCCACTTGCGTGTGGCGGCGTTTGAATTTTGCAGAAATGCGCGCGGCTTACTTCAGCTCGTCGGCGTGGAATTCCTGCCAGCTATCGAGGTCGTTGAGACGCACGGCGTCCTTCACGGCGGAGGCGTCGTCAGGGAGACCGTTGTTAGTGAGCACGCCCTTGCGGGTGGCGTCGTCATGGATGTAGCCGCGGACGCCCGCGTTATGCTTCTCGACGCTAGCCGCATCGAGTTTCACGCCGGGCTGAGCCTTGACCCAAGCCTCGAATTGCGGGTAGGCCGGGCGCTTATCCTTGATGAAGGCGAGGACGGCGTCGGTCTTCAGGCCGAGCGCGTCGATCGTCATCTGGTCATAGCCCTTGCCGCAACCTGGGTAGCGGGAGTCGAGCTTGCCGCGGGCCTCAAGGGAGGCTTTGAGCCAGAGACGGGGCAGATGCAGGACACCGAGCGGGCCGGCAGTGCCGGAGCTGATGAGAGGAACAAACGTTGCCATGGATATAACGGGGTTGAGGATTGTTGAAACAAACACTGAACCAAAAGCGGTTCGCCTCAAAAACAGCGTGACTCGGCGCGAAAGGCAATGGGACATTTCGAATTCGCGTGACATCAGCGCAAAAATCCTTGGCGCACCAGACCGACACGGCATCGTGCAATGAACCCATGAGGCCATCTTCAACCGCTCCTATCTGGGGCCGCTACGAGCGGCTCATGCCCGCCGAGATCGAGGCGATTTTTTCCCGCCACCCGATCGCCTACTTGCCGTGGGGCGCGCTGGAATACCATGGGAAACACGCCGCCGTCGGGCTCGACGGACTCAAGGCCCACGGTCTGTGCGTTGAACTCGCCCAAGCTGCCGGCGGGCTCGTGCTACCACCCGTCTATGTCGCCGCCAACACGATGAAGGGCGTCAAGGATCTGCCCTTCAAGCGTCACTCGCTCGACTTCAGCGAATCCACCCTGCGCCTCCTTGTGCGTGAACACCTCGACCAACTCCATGATGAACAATTCCGCGTGGTCTTCGTGCTGGCGGGCCACGTCGGCCAGCCGCACTACGACATCATCAAGGACGAGGCGCAGCACTTCAACGCCCGCCAGTCCGGCACCCGAGCCATCGCCACTTCAGAGACCGACCTTCTATCGAAGGAACTCGTCATCGTGAACCACGCCGCCCTCGGCGAAGTTTCGTTCCTCATGCACACGGATCCTGACTGCGTGGATCTCGCCCGTCTGCCCACCGGCCGCGTGCCGACGCTCGAACAGGACGCCGTCTGGGGACCAGACCCGCGTGCGTCCTCCGCTGAAAAAGGCCGCGCCTACACCGCCGCCTTCGTTACCGCCGCCCACCAACTCATCACCAAGACCCTCGCTACCTGAGCGAACATTTCACTTAATACGTGAAATGTTTCGGCGGGTATCTCGTCACCTAAAACCGCATTTGCTTCCATGAAATATCGTCCTCTAGGCCGCACTGGTCTCAACGTCAGCGAGGTTTCCCTCGGCACTTGGGCCTTTGGCTCCCCGTCAATCTACGGCTCGGTCGTTTCTGACGATGCCCACCGGACGATCCGCGGCGCCCTTGATGCCGGCATCAACTTCTTCGACACCGCCCCACTCTACGGGACCAAGGAGACGGACGGCATCGCGGAAAAAGTCCTCGGCCAGGCCCTCGGAGCCGATCGCGACCGCGCCATCATCGCCACCAAATTCGGCCGCTATCACTCGCGTGTGCACACAAATGAATTTTTTGACGGCTCTTCCGTCATCTGGTCGGTGGAGGCAAGTCTCCAGCGCCTTGGCACAGACCGGCTGGACGTGCTCTTTTTTCACTCGCCCACCCACCCGGATAAAATCAAGGACGACGTCTGGACCGCGCTCGACGGTCTCAAGCGCAGCGGCAAGGTGCGCTTCGTGGGCCTCTCCTGCGGTTTCATCAACGACACCGGCGCGATGACACGCACTTGGGCAGCCCAAGGCCGCATCGATGTCGCACAAATCGCCTACAGTCTCACCTACCGTGAATGGGAGCCGATCATTACCGATCTCGATCAACAGGGCGTGGGCATCGTCGCCCGCGAGTCTCTGGCCAACGGTTTTCTCGCCGGCGTCTTCACCAAGGACATCGTTTTTCCCGCCGGTTCGCTCAACTCCCGCTATCCACGGGAGGAAATCGTCGCGCGCGTCGAGCTCGCCGAGTGTTACAAAGCGCTCCTCGTGCGTCGCGACGTGAAATCACTCGCCGCCGCCGCCATGCGCTGGGTGCTCGATAATCAACACGTTTCCGTCGTGCTCGCCGGCTCGCGTAAACTGGAGGAGATCCTCGACTGCGCCGCCGCCTGTGCCGCCGCGCCCTATTCCGCCGAGGAACTCGCGGCGGCGCGCAAACTGCACACGAAGGACTTTTCGCCAGCTTGACCGATAAGACCCCGGTGAATCCCAACCTCGATCACTATGCCGCACGGATCGCCGCGCTGCACCGCGAACTTGGGATACCCGACAATTATGCGACGAAGCGTGAACTCGCGTTGCAGCCAGAAGTGGCAGTCGCCGCTCTAGTCATCGCCGCGCATAATGCCGGTGGCAGTGCCGTGGCCTATTCCCGGCGGCGGCAGCAGCCTGGCGGGAAATGCATCCCGCTGCCACCGCCGCGGGCGTGACCCTGCTGCCGCTCTCTGGCTTTCGCAGCGTCGCCCGCCAAACCGAAATTATCTGCGGAAAATTCGCCGCGGGCCTAACCCTCCCGATAATTCTCACCCGCATCACCGCTCTAGGCTACAGCGAGCATCACACTGGGCGGGCACTCGATCTGAATATTCTCGGCGAAACTGCTTTGGATGAAAGCTTCGCGCGCACCGCCGCCTATGACTGGCTTTGCACCCACGCTGCGGAGTATGGCTTTCGGCTATCTTCGCCCAGAGATAACCGATACGGCCTCGTATATGAGCCGTGGCATTGGTGTTGGCTAATGTAATCCATTGTTAGATATTATTATATAGCACCTAGTCTAATAATTTGGAATTATTCTAATTACAACTTGCGAATTAGAACCATTCCAATTAGTTGGTTCCCATATCCATCATGTCTGCTGTCTCAACTGCTACCCCCGAATCCCTCACCCAGACCTTGGCCGATAGCGGCCTGCGGTCCACACCCCAGCGCGAGGTCGTGTTTAACACCCTGCTGAAGAAGCGTGACCACCCCACTGCGGACGAAGTGTTTGCCCGGGTAAAATCTGAGATGCCGACCATCTCTCTGGCCACGGTCTACAACTGCCTCGAAACCCTCGTGCAATGCCGACTCGTGCGCGCCGTCAATTTCGAACGCGGCCCCACCCGTTACTGCCCCAACCAGAGTCCGCACGCACATTTTCATGACGAGCAGACGGGCTCGACCCACGACATCGACCTACCGCCCGGCCTGCTCGACAACGTGAAGACCATTTTGCCGCCTGGCTACGATGCCAGTTCGGTCGAAATCATCTTCCGCGGCAAAGCCCGGACCTGACCCGGCGCGCCTCCGGTCCAATTCTCACTGCAATCCCTTATTCCATGAGCCAACTCGAAATCAAAGATCTCCACGTCAGCATCGGTGAAAACGCCATCGTCAAAGGCTTTTCACTGACCATCAACAGCGGCGAGGTGCACGCCATCATGGGGCCCAACGGCACCGGCAAATCCACGCTCGCCAAGGCGGTCGCCGGTCACCCCGATTACACCATCACCCGCGGCGACGTCCTGCTCGACGGCCAGTCCATCCTTGCGATGCAGCCCGATGAACGCGCCCGCGCCGGGCTGTTTCTCGCCTTCCAATACCCGAGCGAAATCCCCGGCGTCTCCATCGCCAATTTTCTGCGCGCCGCCGTGCAGGCCCGCATGGCCGAGGGCGAGGAGCTGGATGCCACCGGTTACTACAAACGACTCTACTCAAAGATGGACCTGCTCAAGATCGACCGGAAGTTTACCTCCCGTGCGATCAACGACGGTTTCTCCGGCGGTGAGAAGAAACGCTGCGAAATTCTCCAGATGGCGATGCTCGAACCCAAGTTTTCCCTGATGGACGAGACCGACTCCGGCCTCGATATCGATGCGCTCCGCATTGTCGCCGAGGGCGTCAATGCCATGCGCGGCGGGGCGCTCGGCATCCTCATGATCACCCACTATCAACGCCTGCTCGATTACATCATCCCGGATCATGTGCATGTCATGTGGGACGGCCGGATCGTCAAGAGCGGCGACAAATCCCTCGCCCTCGAACTCGAGGCGAAGGGCTATGACTGGGTGAAGAAAGAACTCGCCAAGGCCTGAACAACACGCACCACCCACCATGACTAATCTTACTGAAACCATCCTACCCGAAGCGCCCGACGCCACGGAGAACCCCGTCGCCGGCATCGACCAGACCAAGGGCGATTTTCAATACAAGGTGGACTACGAATTCGATGCCGGGACCGGATTGAGCGAGGACACCGTCCGCTACATCAGCTCGGTCAAAAAAGAGGCGCCTTGGATCCTTGAGTTCCGGCTCAAGGCACTGAAGATTTTTTTCGACAAGCCGATGCCCACACACTGGGCCACGAAGGATCTCGAGAATATCAATTTCGACAAGATTCGCTATTACCTCTCACAGGGCCAGAAGCCGAAGCGCACTTGGGAAGAAGTGCCTGATGACATCAAGCGGACCTTTGAGCGGCTCGGCATTCCCGAGCAGGAGCGCAAGTTTCTCGCCGGGGTCGAGGCTCAGTTTGATTCCGAGGCCGCCTACTCCAACATCAAGGAGATCGTCGCCAAGCAAGGTGTCATTTTCGCCAACTCCACCGAGGCGCTCCGCGAACATCCGGAAATTTTCCGCAAATTTTTCGGCAAGGTCATCCCGACCGGCGACAACAAGTTTTCCGCGCTTAACAGCGCGGTGTTTTCCGGCGGCTCCTTCATCTATGTGCCCAAGGGCGTGAAGGTCGCGCAGCCGCTGCAGGCCTACTTCCGCATCAACGCGGAAAATTTCGGGCAGTTCGAACGCACGCTCATCATCGCCGACGAGGGGGCTGAACTCACCTATATGGAAGGCTGCACCGCGCCCAAATTCTCCACCTCCACACTCCACAGCGCGGTGGTCGAGCTGGTCGCACTCAAGGGCGCGAAGATCCAATACATCACCGTCCAGAACTGGGCCAACAATGTCTTCAACCTCGTCACTAAGCGTGGCGTTGCACACGAGAATGCCACCATCAAGTGGATCGACTGCAACATCGGCAGCCGCCTCACAATGAAATATCCCGGCGTTGTCCTCAAGGGCCGCAAGGCCCGTGGCGAGGTCATCTCCATCGCGCTCGCCAACGACGGCCAACACCAAGACACCGGTGCCAAGATGATTCACGCCGCCGATGAGACCACCTCCAACATCGTCGCCAAATCCATCTCCGTCGGCCAAGGTCGTAGCACCTACCGCGGTGTCGTTCACATCCCGAAGCATCTCAAGGGTTGCAAGAACAACACCGAATGCGACGCCCTCCTCATCAACACCAACAGTCGCACCGACACCTATCCCGCCATAACCGTCCGCGGCGAGGCCAACAGCGTGCAACATGAGGCCAGTGTCTCCAAGGTGAGCGCCGAACAGATCTTCTACATGCAACAGCGCGGCCTCACCGAGGCGCAGGCGATGAGTCTTTCTGTCAACGGTTTCATCAACGACCTCGCGAGCCAGTTCCCGATGGAGTATTCCGTCGAACTGAAACGCCTCATCGATCTCGAGATGGAAGGCAGCGTCGGCTAACGCCGGCTTCTTTCGATTAGAGAGACTCGTTTTTCAATTTCCTGAAAATCCGAGCTGCTGAAATCCAAAATTCCGAATCGATAATTTAAATATTACAGATGTCTGCCGTCACTCAGTCTACCGCCACTCATCCCGCCGATTTCACCAGCGAACGCTTTGCCGCGCATGTAGGCAACCGCCAAGATCTACCGACGTGGTGGCTGGAAATCAAAAAGGCCGCCTGGAACCAATACCTTGCCCTCCCGCTCCCCGTCCGCACCGACGAGCGCTGGCGCTACTCCAATATCAAGGAGATTGATCTCGCTGGCTTCGTGTTGCCCGGTCAGCCCGCGCCGCATATTCCCCATCTACCGGAATTCCCCCGCACCGCCGAACTGACTTTCTCCAACCGCCAGATTGCCCATCGCTCTGCCCTGCCGCCCGAGCTCGCTGCCCAAGGCGTGATCTTTGCCCCACTCGACGAGGCTCTGCGCGAACACGGTGACTTGGTGCGCGGCTATTTCCAGAAGCACCCCGTGATCCTCGGCAGCGACAAATTCGTCGCACTCAATACCGCGTTTTGCTCCACCGGGGCGCTCCTGTATGTGCCCCGCGGCGTAGAAGTTGCCTTGCCGTTTGTCGTCGAGCACACCCTCGCCGGTGACCACATGGCCACTTTCCCTCATACCCTCGTCATTCTTGAGGATCAGGCCAAGGCCACCCTAGTGGAATTCTTTGCCTCTACCGAGACGACCACCGCCCATTTCGTTTCCGGAGTTAACGACCTACATGCCGGTGCCGGAGCCCATCTGTCCTACATCGGTGTGCAGAATTGGTCCGATGCCACTCAAGCCTTTCAAAGTAATTCCATCGCCGCCGGACGCGATGCCCGCATCTTCTCACTCAATCTACATCTCGGCGGTCGCCAAGCCCGCCACGAGTCCCAAAGCCGGTTACTCGCCCCGGGTGCACACAGCGAGATGCTCGCGCTCACCGTCGCGCACGGCACGCAAGAGTTCGACCAGCGCACCCTGCAAACCCACGCCGCACCGCACACTTCCTCCAATCTACTCTACAAAAATGTCCTGCTCGATCAGGCGCGCACCATTTTCTCTGGCCTAATTGTCGTCGATGCCGACGCTCAAAAGACCGACGCTTATCAGAGCAACCACAACCTGATGCTGAGCAACGCCGCTGAGGAGAATAGCCACCCCGGCTTCGAGATTCAGGCCAACGATGTTCGTTGCAGCCACGGCGCCACGACCGCCCGCATCGATCCTGAGCAGCAGTTCTACCTCGAAGCCCGCGGCATTACGCCGAGCCTCGCCCATGAGCTGCTGGTTTTTGGCTTCTTCGAGGAAGTCCTCAACAAGCTGACGGACGACCATCTCCACGCTGCCCTGACCAATTTCATTCAGACAAAATTTAAATCGTAATCCACCCACTGCAGCCAACTGAAAACTGCCCCCCATGTCTCTATCCAAGGAACGTATTCTCGCCCGCGAAGTCGCCGCCACGCGCATCCCGTCGGGCGACCAACACACCCTGCCCGTCGGCGCCAAGGTCATGATCCACCAGACTCTCGGCGGCAGCTACACCGTGCAGACTGATACCGGTCTCTTCCGGATCGATGGCCGCGACGCCGACGCCCTCGGCGAACAGGCCGTCGATAACAGCGTGGAAGCCAAAACCCTCGCCGACGGCTCACCCGATCCCGACGCGGTTTGGGATCAGCTGCGGAAGGTTTTCGATCCCGAGATTCCTGTGAACATCGTGGATCTCGGTCTCGTCTATTCCCTCGATATTGAAAAGCGCGGACAACCGGCAGAAGGTTATAAAGTGAATGTCGCCATGACCCTCACCGCCCCCGGCTGTGGCATGGGTCCAGCCATCGCCGAAGACGCGAAGTCCAAAATTATTCTCATCCCCGGCGTCGCCGACGCCGACGTCCGCATCACTTGGGAGCCAGCCTGGAACCAATCGATGATCAGCGAGGAAGGTAAAATGAAGCTGGGCTTGATCTGAGCCGACCCGACGTGAAAGTCGAATTTCTTACCCTGTGCGACTACGCCGTGGCGGTGCCCGGCGGCAAGCTGACGATCGTCGGCACCTTCGACCGCCTAGCCGTGCCGGTGCTGCCGCACCAACAGCCTTCGTTCTACCTCGTGGCCAAGGTCCGCTTCGACATCACCGAGGCCGGCGAGAAGCGCCTGCAGTTCACATTCACCGACCCCGACGGCAAGCAGATCGGCGCCCTGCCTGAGATGAAGGTGCCGGTGAAACTGCGTGAGGAGGATTACACCGCCGCGATGCAGGTCGTGTTTCGCATCGCCGGCCTGCCTCTCGCCCAGACCGGCGACCATTCCGTCAACCTGTTGATCGACGGCAAGCCCGAGACCAGCGTCTCGCTGGCCATCCAACTCGCGAAACCAAAGGCGAGTTGAATCTCGCCCCTGGCGTTGCCGACGCCGACGTCCGCTGCACCTAGAAGCGGCTTGGAACAAATCGATGATCTCCGTGGAGGGGATGGTAAAGCCCGGTTTGCTCTGTGATACGCACTGCACCCATTAGGCTGGTGACAGGCAGGCACACTGCGTGATCTGGTGTCGAATACGATCCGTAGCGATTTAGGTTTGTCCAGCAGGGGGAGAGCGTCTCACCTATAGACAAGCTCCTTCATTTGAAACGAACTTGGCCAACCACACGCCAGACGTGTGGCTACGCTTCATACCAAACACCCCTAGCTTCTGAATTATCGGCTGAGGTCCGCCCCTATAGCTGGAGGTGGGCCGGAAGTTCCCTCTGCCGGCGCAGGGGTTCAGCGCGCAGAGGGACCTGCGCGTCCACCACGATCCTTGATCGTGTAATCGCTAGGCGGCACGGGTATTCTCTGACAGTTACACCTTGGACGCAGCCTTTTCGCCAAAGGCTTCGGCCAGTGCGCGCTCCAGTTGTTCGCGGTTGAAGGGCTTGGCCAGCAGGGCGTGCGCACCCGACATGTGGGCGATCTTCAAATAACTTTCCTTCGGGATATGCCCGCCTCCTGACATCGCGATGAAGCGGAGCGGCGAACGCCGGCGGCGCAGTTCGTTGAGTAGTTCAACCCCGTCCATCTCGGGCATCAGCATATCGGTGATTAACGCGTCGAAATGCTGGGTTGCCAACTTGCGAAGCGCCGCGTGGCCGTCAGTGACCGTGGTTGCCTGATGCCCCGCCACTTCGACCAATAGTTTAGTCACTTCACAAACATGTTCTTCGTCGTCAACGATTAGTATGTGGCGCGTGGGCATGTTGTTGCGGCGAGCATCGTTACCCCAACCGGAGCTTCAAGCACTGGGCGAGCTAAAAATCTGTAAAAGCCTGCCGAACACCGATCTGGCTAGCCTGAGCTTACACTTGCGCTCCCGTGCGTGATTTCTAGTTTGCCGCCCATGGTAGCAAAGCCAGCCCACCTAAACATCGATTCGCCCTACCCGCTCAGTGCGGACCAAATTGTGCGCTTCCGCCGAGACGGCTACATCAAGCTCAAGGACGTCCTCTCCGCTGAGGTCCTCAACCACTACAGCCCGATCATCACGGCTGAGGTCTATCGCCTGAACACCATGCACCTCCCGCTGGAACAACGCGACACCTACAGCAAGGCCTTCCTACAGGTGGGCAATATCTGGACGAAGAACGAAACCGTGAAG
>JBDNGL010000269.1:0-6099 GCA_041689285.1 Opitutaceae bacterium | reverse complement strand
ATAGCGGCTTGCTTCGCCTTGGCGCGTGACCACGGCATCGCCATGTAGCTGTACTCCTGGCACGGCGGGCTGGCGACAATCAGGGCGGCATCACGGAACTGCTTGCCGTGAATCGTTGTAACGTCCTGCAGAACCAGTTGCGCCGGGTATTTCTCTGCGCCGTATTCGTGGCGCTCTATATCAAAGCCGATCACGTCAAAGCCCTCGGCAATACCGCCATCGGCCCAACCTCCGAGGCCACAATACAAATCCACCATCAACGGTTTCATGCATTGCCCTCCGCCCAGTAAAACAGGTATCCCCAGGCCGCGCACCAGATAAAGACGAACGCAATGAGGGTTAGGATGGCGGTCATTTCCGCCTCCCTAGTTTTCTCAGCAGCGTTGCCACTTGCATCGCCGCTTCAATGGTGTCCACGCGATACCAATGCTCAGGGTGCGTGGCCCGAAACTTAATTTGCGCTGGCGTCAATTTTTTTGTGTCGCCATCCTTGATTTCAATGAAGGCACATGCGATGCCAGAGGATACAAAAAGATCACCGGCACCCTTGCCCCAACTGCTGGAGTCGGTCACTTCCCCGGCCAACATTTTCTCGAATATCCTTTGGATTTCGGTATGGTTCGCATCCCTTCGTGCTGCGCGTCTAAGGCTCATTTCCCCTCCTCGCCGCGAATGGCCTTATTAGGATTCATGTCATCCCCGCCGCTTTTCTCAACGCATCCCTGATTCCGCCCGGCATAGCCGTTCTCATGTTCGTGAGAAGCTTGGCCATTTCCTGGTTTTTCATCATCTGCGCCGGGTCGGAAGGCGGCGGCAGCATCCCATCAACGTAATCCGATCTCAGGCGCCCGCGCTCTACAGCATCGCGCAGCACGACCTCACGACCGCTTGCGTCACGGCCTGGGCTTGCACTCCAGACCGCGGCCTTACCCTGTTTCCGGGCCTCTGCGACAGCCGCAGCGTAGGTTTCCTTAAAAGCCATGCGCGCCGCAATACGATCTTCCTGCAAACCGAGCGCGACACCAAAAGCACTGGCGATTTCCTCAGTCCACACGATTGTCGGGCCTTCATCATTGAGCGACCTTGCCACCATCGACCATGCCTCCTCTGGATTAGGGCGACCGTCAGACGACTTAATTCCGTCCAGCAAGTCAGCGATAGTCGGCATAAATCGTGACGTCTGAATGTGCTGGTCAAGCAGCGCCTGCAGGTCGGCGAGTGCATACCGCTGCAATCCGTTCCACCATATCCGCACGGTGTCAGTTCCAAGCTGCTTACCGTAATACTCTCCGGTGGTCGTAACCATCTTCGTAAACGCCTTAAAGTCGCTCTGATTCATCGGTGACATCCTTCTCAGTGGATGGGAAAGTCAGCCTGTAGGCTTCCTCGATTACTTGGTCGTGCGATTTTTTGCTGTGCCCGCCGCCGATTACCTCGAACAATCCGGTGTAGCCGTTGTCCAGGCTGTTGCGGATAATCGCGGCAAGGTCTTTTCCCTCACCACGCCAGCGGTCAAGTTTCTGGATCAACCGTTTTCGAGCAGTAGGTGTCAATGACTGCCGCTTTTCTTTGCGGTGCTGCTCGAACTCAATCCATTCTGGCGGCATCCAATCCGGCGCGTCAGCGCCTTTTGACTTTGGTGCTGGTTCTGGTGCTGGTGTAAGGTCTTTAAGGTCTTTAAGGTCTTTAAGGTCTTTAGGTAATGGTGAAGGTGAAGGTGTATTGTTTTGCTTCTCTTTTGCTTTATGTTTTGCACCCCCTTTTGCCCCGGCATCTGAGCGTATCTTACTGATTTCTTTAGCTTTCGTTAATTCAACATCAATTCTCTTGTGCCGCCACACACCGCCGGAAACTAAAAACATTGGAAGCAAACCGGAAGCAATTGCTTCCCACTGTTTAGCGGAAGCCCCGACGATGCGCGCCAAGACTTCTGGACTATCAGGGGGCGGGCCGTTACGCCAATAATCCATAATGAGCAAGAGATAGGCTCCGTGCTGTTCGATGGTCAGCCGCGACGTATCGGCCAGGTATTCTGCGATGTAAAGCGGCATCCATTTTTCGTGTTTTTTCACTTTGATTGGTTCTTTCTGAATTCAAGTCTGCGCTTACATGCCGCTTTAATAGCATCCTCAATGTCAGAAAAATCCGGCTCAACTAGAATTACCGGGAGACCTGATTCATCAGTAACAGACAAAAATGCCTCTGCGATTCGATCAATTTGGTGGCTATACCCGCCATATCTTTTGATTACCTTGCCTATCTCAACAACAGAATTGTTGTAAAGGTCGGTTTCTTCTTGGTGGCAAATATAACAAAGAGTTACTAGATTTTTATCGTCGTATTCCCACGGCTCCCTACCTCTTGTGTAATCCCTGTGATGGACGTGCAGCGTGTTTTCACCGTCGAAACAAATTTGGCAATGCCATTCGTCACGATTAAGAATACCAAGACGTTTTTTCTGCCAGCGAGGGTCGCGTAACTTTTCTGAATAGGAAGTCATGGATGAATACTCCATAGACATCCCGCCAGACAATAGGTGGTGATTGCCGGAGCTGCGCGAACGCGTCTTGGCTCTACTGAATGACGGGATGACTGTGAAATACTCAAGGTTTGCTCCGTAGGGCACCACGCCCTTAGCGACACCACTCTATGCCTGCCCCGGCTGCATGTCAAGCGCCAGGGTCATGGCCGAACCTCCAATGTGGCCTTGAGCCTGCCGCGAGTCTGTAGCTGTATCAGCGCTTGGCGCCCCTTGGGTATTCCCCCCTTTTTCCATAGACTAAATAATGCTCGGGATAACCCTAGTTTCTCCCGGACTTTCTCCGTGGAGCCGTAGAATTTGATTAGGTCGTTTGTGTTCATTTGCCACAGAATACACTTTTTTATTGTCTTGTCAATAAATTTATATTGACAATGCATTTCGGAAGGTTTTAATATGGCGACATGACAACAAAGGAGGCGCGGACATGAGCATTCTGGACCCGAAGTTCAAATATATTTCTGCGGCGTCAACTGACATCCGGAAGACGTTTGCGAGGGCGCGCAAGGCAATCGCAGATCAGCAGCGGCAGGAAAAAGAGGCGCTGATTGAGCGCGATAAAAAAGTGAGGGTTTTGAAATGAGCAACACCAAGCCAAAGATGACCGACCCTGATGCGAATCTCTGGTCTCTGTTCCCGCCCGGGTTCACCTATCGCCCACCGGTCGAGGATGTTTGCAGTATGGGCCATAAACACCGCGGCAGCACCGGATGTTCGGTCTGCCAAACCGCAGCACAACTTGATGCCGTGAGGATTTTATGAGCGCACCACTTGCAGTCGTTGAAGTTAAATCGTCACACTTTTCCCTTGTCCCGCAGAATTTGACGCAGGCAATGGAACTTGCAAAACTGATCGCTGACTCAGAACTTGCGCCGAAGGATTATCGCGGGAAACCCGGTAACGTCCTGATCGCCGTCCAGATGGGTCAGGAAGTCGGTCTGTCGCCGATGAGCGCAATCCAGAGCATTGCCGTAATCAATGGCAAGCCGAGCCTTTACGGGGATGTTGGCAAAGCCCTGTTGCTGGCTGCGGGCCTGGTTATTGAGGAAGATGATGTCGAAACTATCCGCAAAACAGGCCAAGGCCGTTGCAAGATAACGCGGAAGGGACACCCGCCATGCGAGCGCACATTTTCTATTGCCAGCGCCAAGACAGCAGGGTTGTGGGGCAAGCAAGGCCCGTGGACAACTTACCCGGAGAGGCAAATGGCATGGCGCGCGTTCTGGTTCGCTGCGCGCGACATTGCCGCCGACCTGCTAAAAGGTTTGAACGGTGCAGAGGAAATCAGGGACATCGAGCCGAAAGACATTACCCCGATGGCGCAACCGGTCATCACTGGCCCGTCCCCATACTCCGATGAGCAATTCACAAAAAACATGCCGGCGTGGGGAAAACTGATCCGAGCCGGCACAAAAACTGCGGCGCAGATCATCGCAACCGTTAGTAGCAAGGCAATTCTGTCCGACGAGCAGAAGGCCACGATCAACGCGCTTGAAGTGGTTGAAGATGTCGCTTCCATGCTGGAAAACGTGCAGCGCATATGTGCTGCTGCCGCCGCCATCGTGGATCGAGACACGGCGTTCCTGCGGCTGGATGATGCCCGGATTCTGCTGCCGGAAATGAGCGCGGAAAACAAGGCGCTGGCGGTGAAGGAAATTGATGCTGTAAATGAGTCCATTAAAGGGAGGGAGCAAAAATGATTACGTTTGACGTTGTTCAGGGGAGTAAAGAATGGCTGGCGTTGCGCGCCAAGCACGACACGGCCAGCGAAGCGCCGGCAATGATGGGCTTCAGCCCTTACATGTCCAGAAGCGACCTGATGCGCCAGAAAAAGACGGGTGGCGTCGAGGAAGTGGACGCGCACAAGCAAGCCCTGTTCGACCGTGGCCATGCCGCGGAAGCATCTGCGCGGGTAATCGTCGAGGAAGCGATTGGCGAGGAACTGTTCCCGATCACTGGCGTAAACGAACAGAACGGGCTGCTCGCCTCATTCGATGGCCTGACGATGGGCGGGAAAACAGGCTACGAACACAAGTTATGGAATGAGTCTGTCGCAGCCCAAGTGCGGTCTGGTAACCTTGGCCCTGAGTATTATTGGCAACTGGAACAGCAGTTGCTTCTCAGTGGCGCCGAAAAGATCATTTTTGTCTGTTCGGATGGCACACCAGAGAAGTTTTTGAGCATGGAATACCGCGCCGGGAATGGCCGCGCAGAGCAGTTGCGCGCCGGCTGGAAGCAATTCCGCGAGGATTTGCGCGTCTACCAGCCGGTCGAAGTCCTGCCCGCAGCCGTCGCCGAGCCGGTGATGGCGCTGCCGGCCCTGTCGATACAGGTCAACGGAGCCATCAGTTTGATCTCGAACCTGGACGTATTCGGGCGCGAACTGAAGGCATTCGTTGCCGGTCTGAATACCAACCCATCAGACGATCAGGCATTTGCCGACGCGGAATTGGCCGTAAAGACGCTCAAGAGGGCCGAGGATGCGCTCGAGGCAGCGAAGGCTAGCGCCCTTGGGCAGACCGCCAGCATTGATGAAATGACGCGCGCAGTGGCCCTGTACGCTGATTTGGCGCGAACGAATCGGCTGATGCTGGAAAAGCTGGTGAAGGTGCGGAAGGAAAGCATCCGGGTCGAGATCCGGCAGGCCGGAAACGACGCCTTTGCCCTGCACGTCGCCGGCCTGAATACGCGACTTGGCAAGCCCTACATGCCCATCGTGTCTGCGGACTTCGCCGGCGCGATGAAGGGCATGAAGACAGTCGCCAGCCTGCGGAATGCTGTTGATACCGAGCTTGCCCGCGCCAAGATCGACGCGAACGCCATCGCCGACCGGATCCAAATCAATCTGGCCACCCTGAAGGAACTGGCCGGCGAGCATAAATTCCTGTTCGCCGATACCGCGCAGATTGTCCTGAAAGCCAATGATGATCTGATTGCATTGGTGAAACTGCGCATTGCCGACCACAAGGTGGCCGAGGACAAGCGCCTCGATGCCGAGCGCGCGAAGATCAGGGCGGAAGAGGAAGCCAAGGCCAAAGCCGAGCAGGAGCGCAAGACACGCGAGCAGGCGGATGCCGACCGCAAGGCGCAGGAAGATCAGATGGCAGCAGCCACACCTGCCCAACCAGCCACCCTTCAACCAATGCCGCAGGCGACAAGCTCAGGCCATTCCGCTGTATTGAGCAGCCCAGCGCCAAAGCCGAAGGTAGTCGCTACAGCCAGCGGCCCGCGCCCGACCGATGCCGACATCATCAAGGTGGTGGCGAACCACTACCGCGTTTCAGAAGAAAAGGTGATTTTTTGGATATCACAAATGAACGGCGCGCAGGACGCAGCTTAATCATGGGCCGAAACTTTTCCCTGCTTGCGCACCAACTGACCGAGGCGGCACAGCTTTACGCCGATGGCGCCTCGGTCTTCCGGATATCGCAGATCTTCGGTGTCGCCCACGACTGCGTTAAGCGCGCATTCATTGCTGCCGGCATAAAAATACGGAACCCGAGGGAGCAGGCCCAATGCCGGCCGATGACGTTGGAGCGCATCAAGCTCAACTGTACGGT
>JBDNGL010000268.1:0-12071 GCA_041689285.1 Opitutaceae bacterium | reverse complement strand
ATCGTGCTTGCTCTGCTCGAGGACCACCTGACCGGCGACCTGCACATGAACACCAAGATTTGGGAGGCCGTACGCAACGGTCAGATGTGCGTGACCAGCCGCTACGCAGCTTTGGTGACGGACTACGGTCTGGTGGAGGGCGAAGATATTGTCTTCTACGACGGGGCAGGGGACCTGGCGGCCAAGCTGAAACATTACCTTGTCCGGCCCGACGAACGGCGACGCATGGCGGAGCGACTGTTCCGGAAAATCCAGGCGCGCTTCGATTATCACGACCTATACCGGACGCTCTTCACCGTGCTGGAGCAGGCTGCGGCCGGCCCGCGTGAGACGCTGCCGCCGGCTGTGTCCGCAGGCGTAACCCTCCTCGGCGCCCCGTTGGCGTCGGACGAGGCCGCCGGATTCCCGGTCTGGTGCTTCGGGCGCGGGCCGGGCTGGCGGCAGCGCGTGGCCGCGGAATTCCGCACCCGCGTGACCACGAAGCATGTCATCCTGGCCGGCGGCCACACCCGGTACGATCCGGCACTGTCCGCCTGGTTCAAATCCGGCGCCCACGTGCCGGGCGTAGCGCGGCTGCGTTCCGCGGGGGCCGAGACTCTGGCGGACGACACGTTGGTCTGGGACCGCGCGACGTTCGAGACCGTGATGTTGCACGGGTCATGGTGGCAGCGCCAGCAAGCACGGGCCTCGGCCTTGGTTCTGCCCTCGGTTTGGACGGCGATGCGGCCGGCAAAGGGCCTCCTGGGTGCGGTGCTGGGGGCCACCGCCGCCCGGATGCACCGGGCTGCGTGGCGGCGGGCGCTGCGCTGGCGTCTTGCTAAGCCCGGCCCCTGGATGGTTGGCTGAGCCATGGCACCCGAGGCAGCAACGCGACTGGGAATGCGCCAGCGGATCGCTCGCTGGCGGCAGCGACTGCTGGACCGCGAGGATCCCAACCTGGCTGCTGCGCGGCAACACCGGTCCTTCGACGCGATGTCCGGGGTACTCGGCTGGATGCTCGGCCTTGCTCGCGCGGAACTGGGCGCGGTGCCGCTGCGGGGCCGCGCGCTGGAGATCGGCACCGGCCAGTTTATGGCGCACGCGGCGGGGTTATATGTCTGCGGCTTCGACCGGGTGCTGACGGTGGACCGGAACCGGCAGGTCGCGCTGCCGCTGGTCCGGGCGAGTCAGGAAAAGCCGGTGCTGGCCCGGCGTTTTCTCAGCCCCTACGTGCAACATGACGATTTCATGGCGCGTTGGCGCCGGCTGGCCGCGACCGGCTGGGAACCCGCGCCGCTGGCGTCCGCGGGGCTCGAATACCGGGCGCCGCAAGAGGCGGCGGAACTGACAGCGGTGCCGGAGCGATTCGATCTCGTCTTTTCCTATACCGTGCTGGAGCACGTGCCACCCGCGGAGCTGCCGGGACTGCTCGCGGCCTCGACCGCGCTCCTCTCCCCGGGTGGCGTGGCGCTGCACTTTGTGGACCTGGAGGATCATCGTGACCCGCGGGGTGCACCCTTCGCCTTCTTGGCGCCGGCGTGGTCCGACGCGCAGTGCGGCGAGTGCGGTAACCGGTTGCGGTTCTCCAGCTGGCGGCGCCTGTTGGTGGACTGCACGGGCCTCGCCTGGCGGTTCCCCTACACGGCGGTGCGGCACGATGCGCCGCTCCCGCCGGTGATCGATGTCGCGGTGGAGCACGCGGACGGGGACGACCTGCGCACCACGGCCTTTGTGGCGGTGACGCGGGCACCCGGTGGAAAAGGGGAAGGCGCATGAGCCGCCCCACGGTCTATCTCGTGCCTGGAATCGCCGTCGTGACGGTGGCCGAGGGCGTGGCGCCGTCAGTGTGCGAGTCACTCGAGTTCCAACTGGGATATTTCAGGATGGCGGCGGGCGAATCGCAACCAATGGATCTGGCCCATATCGCGGTAAAACCCTACGCCCATTTTAGAGGAGAGAGTGCGGATGTGCATTTTCATACTTTGAAGGGAAGGCCGGGCGAAATGATTTACTCGGAGGGTCGGCGGCACGCGCTGCGACGGACGCCGCAGGCGTTTGAGGTTTTTACCGATACGCCTGAACTGCCCGTGGTGGTGTTGCTCCAATTGCTGGCCCTGCGGCGCGGGTTTACGCTTTTGCATTCGGCCGGATGGTGCGACTCCTCCGGGGCGGTGACATTGTTGCCCGGGCCGGGTGGTGTGGGAAAAACCGCCCTGCTGAGCGCGGCGGTCCTGCGCCACGGTGCACGACTTCTTGGCGATGATCTGGTCCTCGTGGGGCAGGGCGCCCGGGCGGAAGCGTTTCCACGCTCCTTTGTGCTCAAGGATTATCACCGTACTTTATTTCCGGAGATTTTTGCGGAGTCAGTCATGAAGAGTCGTCACAAGGCGCGATGGCGGCCGGTGGTGAGTTTCTTGCGCGAAAATGCACCGTTTAAGGGCGTATTGAAATCTATGGCACATCGTGCCGGACGGTTGGAACCAGCGTCTCTCTGGCTGCAGGAGCATGCCGTCGATCAGGGTTTTTACACCCTGCCGGTGACGCGGTTGTTCGGTGCTGATCGGATCGGCCGCGGCGGGCCGGTGCGGCGGGTGGTCTATTTGGAGCGGTATGATGGGCCGGAGTTTCACCTTGAGCCCATGTCGGCCGATGCGGCTGTGCGGCGATCGGTCGCGGTGTTGCACCACGAATGGACGGAGTATCTGCGTTGGTTCTGCGCCTGCGGCGCCTTGGAGGTGTTGGATTTTGGCGGTTATTTTCGAGAGGTGGAATCCGCGATGCACGCCGCCTTTGCAGCGGCGGAGATCCATCGCTTGCAAGTGCCATTGGGCATCACGCCGGAGGGGCTTGAGCTGTTTTTCAAGCAGCGGTTGGGCTTTGGTGCCAAAGGCGAATGAACGCAGGAAATTCCAGCGCTGGACAAGGGACCGAGGTTCCGTTGATCAGTGTTTTGCTTCCCGTGCACAACGCCGCGGCGTTTTTGTCGGAGGCACTGGCCAGCCTGGTGGAGCAGACTTGCCGTGATTTCGAGGTGGTGGCGGTGAATGATGGCTCGACCGACCAGAGCGGAGCGCTGCTCCAGCAGTATGCCGAGAGCAATCCTTGGCTTGTGGTGTTACATCAGGAAAAGTCGGGAATCGCGGTTGCCTTGAACCGTGCTTATGCGGTGAGCCGGGGCCGGTTGATTGCCCGGATGGATGCCGATGATATCGCAGAACCGAGGCGGCTGGAGTTGCAGGCTGAATTCTTGCAGACGCACCCGGAAGTAGGAGTGTGCGGCGCGTGGGCCCGCACATTTGGTAACGGTCCTGGGACCGTAATCCGGGCCCCGGTTGCTGATGATGCCATCCGGGCTTGGCTTGTTTTTGGTTCCGCTTTTGTTCATCCCGCGGTGATGATGAGACGCGACGTGCTGGCACAGCTGACGCGGCCCTATGAGCCGGCCGCGCCGCCGCTGGAGGATTACACGCTTTGGCTGGTGCTGTCCGGTCTCACCCGTTTCCACAACCTGCCGAAAGTGTTGCTGCGCTATCGTCGTCATCCCGACCAGGTAACCCGACCGAATCAAACGCATGCAGGCGAGGAATTGCTGCGTTTGCGAGTGGGGCTGCTCTCTCGACTCGGCATTGATTGTAACGCTGTTGAGCGTCGAGCCCATGCCGCGCTGGGTCTCGAACCGGCGCATGGAGCCAGACCGCAATCCCAGGAGGTCGCGACTTGGCTGAAACGGTTGCGCGAAGCCGTGCCGGCAACCGGCTGGTGTAGTCCAGCCGCCTTGCGTGCGGAGTGTGCAGAGGCGTGGTGGCGCTTCATGCGCTCGGGTGCGGGTGGACCGGTTGAGGCGTGGCGTTATTTGAGTGCTTCCGTGGCGAGGCCAACACTGAAAACGTGTTTTCGGGTGGTGCGTTTGGCTCTGCGTTGATATGCAAGGTGCCAGTAGATCTGTTCCGGACGTCAATCTCTCTCGATCATGCAACCCAGCCCAACCAGCCTTAGTGTGATCGTCCGGACCGGCGGCCGTGCCCCGCTTTTTCTCAGTCGGGCCTTGGACTCGGTCACCGCACAGACCCGCGTTCCGGCCCGGATCATCGTGGTCGATGATGGTGCCGATGCCGCCGGGGTTGAGGCCGTGCTGGGCAGGATGGATTTGCGCGGTGTCGCGCTGCGCCATCTGCCGCGCGACATCCGTATCCAGACTCAACCCAACCGCTCCGCCGCGCTGAACCGGGGAATTGCCGAGACCGACACCCGCTGGATCGCCTTCCTTGATGATGATGACACTTGGGCGCCCTGTTTTCTGGAGCAGATGTGGGCGGCCGCCGCTGCCAAGTTTTCCTCGTATGAGATCGGAGCGCTCTGTTGCCGCACCGAAGCACATTATGAGGATGAAATCGAGGGCCGCCTTGTCGAACTGGGGCAGGAGCCTTTCAACCCCAACCTAGTCGAAATCACGCTCGCCAGACTGGTGGAGCAGAATCTTTTCACCAACAACGCCGTGTTGTGGCAGCGCGAAATCTTTGCCCAGATTGGCGGCTACCGAGAAGATCTGCAGGTGCTGGAGGATTGGGAATTCAACGTGCGTGCGTGCCGCCGCTTCCCGCTGGCGGTGCTGCCACTGACACTGGCCCGCTATCATCAACGTCCCCGAATGCACGATTGCCTGGAAGCCAACTCGTCCAAGCAGCAGCATGATGCAGTTCGTGCGCAACTTGCCCGGGAGTGGCGGGCGTCAGGGTTGCTTTCACCTGATCGTGGTTGGCCTTGGCTGCGCAACCGTTGGCGGGAGGTTCGGCATCGCTGGGCACGCTGGCGCTTTGTTAAACGCTGGGGGCGGCCTTCATGAGGATGGATGCTGCGTCGGATTCCAATCCACCGCTTTGCGCGGTGGTGGTGCTGTTCCAGCCTGACCCCAATGTGGAGGAGAACGTGCGCGCGCTGATCCGCGAGTGCGGCCGGGTGGTGGTGGCGGACAACGGTTGCCCTGCGAACCTCCGCGACCGGCTTGAGGCTCTGCCGGGAGTCACGTGGCTGCCGATGGACGGAAATGTCGGCGTAGCGATGGCGCTCAACTGCGGGCTGGCCTGGGCACAGACCGAGGGATTTGCGTGGGCGCTGACTTTTGATCAGGACAGCCGGCCCGAGCCTGGCATGGTGCGCGCGCTGTGGCAGGCGGCGCAGGCCATGCCGCAAGCGGCGGTGATCTGTCCGCGGGTGCAGGAGGAGGGTTCGGAGCCGGCGAACTATCGTTGGGTGACGAAGCATCCGGTGCTGCCGCTCTTGTTTCAACGGGTGGCTTGCACAGGACGGGATATCCCTGCGGTGACGATGGCGGTGACTTCCGGTTCGTTGTTTGATCTCACGGCTTGGGAAGAGCTGGGCCGCTTCGACGACAGATTTTTCATCGACTACATCGACACGGAATACTGCCTGCGGGTGATTCGCGCGGGACGGACGGTGGCGGTGGCACATGGCGCGGTGCTGCATCATCGGCTCGGAGCCCGAAGGAAGCAGGTCTGGTTCGGCCGCGACTTCCGGCCGATGAACCATGCTCCGTTCCGGCACTATTACATGGCGCGCAACCGAATCACCGTCTGGCGGCGGCACGCACTTGCCGTGCCGCACTGGGCGGTGTTCGACTTCTGCTTTGCTTGGTATAACCTCGCGCGGGTCCTGCTTTTCGAGGCTCAGCGGTGGGCCAAGGTGAAGGCGATCCTGCGCGGGACGTGGCATGGGCTATGCGGGATAACTGGACCGATGCCGTCATGAGCGCCGATGGCACACCGTTGTTGTCAGTCATCATCGTCGCCTACCGGTCGCGCGACGAGCTGCCGGCATGTCTGGCTTCACTGCCGCGGGTGCTGCTTGGTCGGCCGGTCGAGATTGTGGTGGTGGACAATTCCCGAGACGCGGATGGCACCGGCGACCTCGTGCGGCGGGATTTTCCGTGGGTAGGCTATGTGGTGCCGGCTGAAAACCTCGGCTTTGGTCGGGCGAATAATCTAGGCTTCCGGCGCACGACCGGCGAATGCGTGCTGTTTCTCAACCCGGACACGGTGGTGAACCCGGCCGCGCTGGAGCACGGGGTGAAGCGACTGTGTTCGGAGCCGGATATCGGGCTGTTTTCACCGCGGCTCGAACTGGCCGATGGCAGCATGGACCTCGCGTGTCGGCGTTCGGTGCCGTCGCTGTGGGATGGGTTTTGCCGGGCCAGCGGGCTGGCGGCAGCGTTTCCGCGCACGGCGTGGTTCGCAGGCTACAATCTCACGCATCTGCCGGCGGAGGGCACCTACGACGTGGGGATGATCAATGGCGCGTTCATGCTTGGGCGCCGGGCGTTGCTGGCGGAAACCGCCGACCATGACGACGCGGTTTTTGATAAATTTTTTTTTATGTATGGCGACGACATCGACCTGTGCATCCGGATGGGTCGCGCCGGGTATCGGATCGTGTATGATGGCCGCGTCAGCATCACGCATCTCAAAGGCGTGAGCGTGGCGAAGGAGTTTGCGGCAATGTCGGTCGCGATCTTTGATGCGAACCGCGATGTTTACCTGAAGCATTTCGGATCGACCGCCTTCGCGCGTTGGAAATGGCGGGTGACCTTCGGGGCTTGGAAGACGCTGGCGCGCTGGCGGGCAAGGCTACGCGGGAGCCGGCGGGTGCGGCCTCAATAGGCGTTGCGCCAGCGCACAAAGGTCAGGGCGAGGATCTGCAGGTCGAGCCAGAGCGACCAGTTCTCGATGTAGTAAATGTCGTGCTGGATGCGGCGGGTGAGGTCGGTGTCGCCGCGGAGGCCGTTGATTTGCGCCCAGCCGGTCATGCCGGGTTTGACGAGATGGCGCGGGAGGTAGTGGGGTATTTCCTGCGCGAGCCGGTCCACATGCACTGGGCGTTCGGGTCGAGGGCCGACGAGGCTCATGTCGCCGCGCAGGACGTTCCAAAACTGCGGGATTTCGTCGAGATTCCAACGGCGCATGAAACCGCCAAGGCGCAGGAGGCGCGGGTCTTGCCGTGCGGTGCTTTGCTGCGCATGGTCGGTAGCGGCGGCATCCGGTTGCATGCTGCGGAGTTTCCACAGGGTGAATTCACGGTGGCCAGTGCCGACTCGGGTCTGGCGGAAAAAGATCGGGCCGCCGGGAGATTCTAGTTTGATGAGGACGGCGAGCACGAGGGCGACCGGGGCGCCGAGCAGCAGGCCGGTGAGCGCGCCCGCGAGATCGACGGCGCGTTTGAGCGCGCGGTTGAAGAGCTGGTTGATGACCAGTTCTTCCACCCCGAGCACAGGCAGTCGGCCGATGGTCTGCAGCCGCAGACCGCTGAGCAGAATCTGGAACGAGGACGGGATGACCTTCCATTCCGTGTAGGTGCGCTCGCAGGTCTCGACGGCGCGGACCATCAGGTCGCGTGGCAGGTCGGACCGGGCGGCGATGAGCACATCAATCTGATGCGTGCGCAGGGCTGAATTTAACGTATCGAAGGTGCCGAGCGATTGCGGCGGGTTGACGTCGCCGGGCAACGGGATGACGCCGCAAAAGCGGTAGGGATGGGCAGGGTCGGCCTCGAGGGTCGTGGCGAGGGCGCGGGCGTCTTCGTTCCAGCCCAGCAGGGCCACGCGCTGGCGCAGCCGATCGCGCCAAGCCGGGCGGGTGAGCAGCCAGTAAAAGAATGAGCGCCAGACGGCCATGACGGCGATGACGCAACCAAAGGCGAGCACGACAAACAGGCGTGAGATGGGCGGCTCGAATTTGAGCACCAGCGAGAGGCTGAGGTAGGCTACAAACCATAACGTGGTGCCCTTTATGATAAGGGCGATGCTCTGGAATTTGCGGAGCAACAGACGCTCGCCGTAGAGGTTGAGCTGGGCGTAGGCCGCGATGAGGAAGGCGACGCCGACGAGCAGCAACGGCAGGTAGGCGACAAAAGTGGCATCCGGCACCTCGAGGCCGAAGTCGCCCAAGGGTGAGTCGTAGCGCAGCCAGTAGCCGAGCGCGAGGGCCGCGAAGGCGCAGGCGGTGTCACCAAGCACGAGCGCGGCGGGCAGGATGACCTTGCGCAGGCGGGTGGGTGGAGGGCCGTTCATAGGGGGTCGGTGCTGACGGGCAGGCGGCGGAGCAATTCCCGCGCCGGCAACCAGCCTTTGGTCGGGAAGACCGTCGTGGCAAACGTGGAAACCACGCGGTGGGATTGACGTATGTAGAGATCGCGAAGCGGCGGACCCTCGGGATGCAGGGCGAGGACACCGTAGCCGGTGCGGGTGCTGCGGGTATCGAGCAGGAGGTTGGCCTCGCCCTCGGGACCGGCGGTGAGGAAGCCATGCACCGCCGGCAACGGATGGCGCGCGGCACGGCGTGCCAGCGTGGCGGCGAAGGCGGGGTCGCGGGGCGTCAGCAAGGAGAAATCTAGCGGTGACTGCTGCCAGGTGCGGAGTAACCGGCCCCAGGGGTGAACCTCCACGCCGGCGGGCAGGGGGCGTTGCTGTTCGATCAACTGGAGTGCTGCGACGAATTGGGCGGATTCATGATTAAAGCCCCGCGGCGGTGGCGGGCCGCCCTGCTCCCACCAGTGCCAGAGGCCGTTGATGTATCCGGCAGTCGGATGCAACGGGATGAGTTCATCCAAGATGGCGGTTGCTTCGCGCGCGACGGCGGGCCGATATAGCGCGAAATCGGGATGCGCCCAGATGGGGTCGGTCGCCGTCACGGGATCGTTGATCCATTCGAGGGCGAAGGCGCGTACGGCGGCGGCGAGTTGACCGGTTTCGCGCAGGGCCAGCCCAAGCCCGAAATAAGCGCCGCCGCGATGGGGGGCGAGCAGGAGGGCGGCGCGGAAATGCCGGCCGGCGAGTTGCGGCGAGCCGGCTTCGAGCGCGAGCCAGCCGAGATTCAGGTGGGCGAATTCCTCAAAAGCACCGGTGGCGAGTGAGCGCTGGAGATGATCCGCCGCCGCCGCGCCCAACCGTTCGCGGGTGGCGGCATCCGCGGCGGTCTGGCGCTGGGTGAGCAACCATCCCGCGAGTTGGTGTCGGTAATAGGGATCATGCGGGGCGCGTTGCGCGGCGCTTTCGAGTTTGGCCAAGCCATCCGCCAAGCGGTCGGCGGCCAAGGCCGTGAGCGCCTGCTCATAGGCGAGGCGGGCTTGGAGATCGCGGCCCGACCGCCAGAGCGGCGCCAACAAAAGCAACGCCAGCAACCCAACCAACCCGCGCCGCCCGAGCCCAAAGTAACCTATTAGGTTACTTGAGGGTTGGGCGGTCGCGGGGTTGGGGGCGTGGAACAGCAGGGCAAGATTCAATGCGAGCAGGGCGTTGATCGCGGGCAGGTCGAGCTGGTGGTCGGTGAGGGCGAAGAGGCCGTAGGCCAACAAGGCGGCCGCTGCCGTCAGCGGGAGCGGTGTGGGCGCGCGCGTGACGGCCCGGAGGCGCTGCGCCGCGGCGAAGATGAGCAGGCCGAGCGCAACGAGACCGGCGATGCCCAACGTGGCCCAGAGCTGTATCGGCGTGTTGTGCAATTGCAGGACGTTGTCCACCCCGCCAACGAGCTGGGCGCGCACCAGTGGGTAGGTGAGCGGCACGGTGCCCGGTCCCCAACCCAAGAGTGGTCGCTCCGTGCCGAGCAGGGCACCGGCCTGAAGCATGGCGCTGCGCTGCGTGTTACTCTCGCGTGCAACCTCGCCCCAGCCACCGCCGGAGGCCAGTTCGCGCAGGCGGGGATTGGCCAAGACAGTGAGACTCAGGAGAACTGCAGCCGCGAGCACGAGGATCAGTTTGCGGCGCAGGGTCCACGGTGCGCGCAAGAGGGCGAAACTCGCGCCCGCCGCGAACGTGGCGACAAGGGCCAAGGAACCCGCGCGGCTGCTGGTCGAGAGCAACCCCGCGAGAGCGACGAGTGCGGCCAATATCCACGCGAGTCGGCGCAGCCCGCGGACTTGCCAGCCGGCGAGCGCGAGCCACGGGAGCACCAGCAGCATCGCCCCGGCCGTGTAATTGGAATGCCCAAACGGGATCGCGTTGCGCACCGACCAAGGGATATTCGTCGATTGCCAGCGCCAGCCGACGAGGCTGATGACGGCGAGCACGGCGCCAAATACCGCCACGCCACGTGCGAGTTGCTGCGCGCGCGGGTCGGACTTCGTGAGCCAATGATGAAGCCAGAAAAACAGGGCGACCCCACCTATGGTCGGCCACACGCGGAGCAGGCTGAGTTGCGCAAAGGGACTCAGCGTAGCCGCGAGCAGGGTGGCGCTAGCCAGCAGGAGCAGGCCGGCCGTGAGCGGCCGATCTGGCAGCCGCCAAGTATCCCGGCTGCCGAGAAGTGCGAGCAGCGGTGCGAGCCAGACCGCGGTGAGCACCAGCACCCAAGGCCAGGTGAACTGCCGGGTGGACGAAGGTTGCGCGAGAGTGAGTGTGATTGCACCCACGGCCGTCACGGCCGTCAGGATGGTCGGCCATTCTCGTTGGGTTTGGTGGTTGGGAGTGGTCACACGAACAGGTGGCAGGGGTGCGTGGCGGGCAGTGTCGCGACGCCGAGAGAGCCCGGCAAGCGCGGAGCACGGCATCCTTGACGGTCGGGCGCGGCGACGGGCAGGCTGGCGGGATGAGTGAACCGGAACGCACTTTCAAATGGCTGAGATTCGGTGGGCTGGCCGTGGCTGGTCTGCTGGCGCTGGCCGCCGGTTGGTGGTGGCTGCAAAGGCAGGAAATCGCACCGCGGGAACTGGCGGAACAGGGCGTCCTCTGGGTGCGGGGCCTGGGTGCGCCGATGTATTTTCTCCTCATGACGCTGTTGCCGGCGGCGGGGTGTCCGCTGTCGGTTTTCACCCTCACGGCCGGGCCGGTGTTCGCGCCCACGCTGGGTATGCCGCTGGTGCTGCTCTTGGTCTCACTGAGTCTGGCGGTGAACTTGGCGCTGACTTATTGGCTGGCGCGCTATGCCGTGCGGCCTTGGTTGGAAAAACTGTGCCGCTGGTTCGGTTACAAACTGCCCCAAGCGGCCCCGGAGGCTCAACGCGGACTGGTGATTCTGGTGCGGGTCACCCCGGGCCCGCCCTATGTGCTGCAAAGCTACCTGCTGGGGCTGGCGGGGATTCCGTTTGTGACCTATTTTTTCATCTCGTGGCTGATTACCTCCCTGTATGCCGGCACCTTCGTCTTGCTGGGCGACGCGGTCATGCAAGGCAAGGGCCGGATGGTATTGGTCGCCGTGATGCTGTTTGCGGCGCTGACCGTGGGCGTGCAGCTCCTGCGGCGCCATTACCGCAAATCACGGCCGGCCGCATGAAGACCCGCGACGAGTCACTTTTCGGCGAGACGACCGACCGGGTTGAATCGGTGAGTGAATTCACTCGGCGGGTGAAGACGCTGCTGGAGACCGGGCTGCAGCCGGGCTGGGTGCGCGGCGAGGTGTCGAACCTCCGGGCACAGGCTAGCGGCCATGTTTATTTTTCGTTGAAGGACGCCGGCGCGCAGCTGGGCGCGGTGCTGTTTCGCGGCGATGCGCTAAAGCAGACCGTGAAGCTGCGCGATGGCCTGCAGGTGGTGGTCTATGGCGAGGTGAGCGTGTATGAGGCGCGCGGGCAGTATCAACTCATCGTGCGCGCGGTGATTGAGGACGGGGTGGGTAAATTGCAGCGCGAGTTCGAGGCCTTGAAAAAGGGGCTGGCCGACGAGGGGTTGTTCGATCCGGCGCGCAAGCGGGCGATTCCCGAGATGCCGATGACGGTGGGATTCATCACGTCGCCGACCGGGGCGGCGGTGCAGGATTTTCTGCGCATCCTCACGCGGCGCGGCTGGCGCGGTCGCGTGGTGGTGCTGCCCGCCAAGGTTCAGGGCGAGGGGGCGGCGGCGGCGATGGTGGCGATGCTCGCCCTCGCGCAGGAACTGGGGATTTTTGACCTGCTCGTGATCGGCCGTGGTGGTGGCAGTCTGGAGGACCTGTGGGCGTTCAATGAGGAACCGCTGGTCCGCGCGGTCGCGGCGTGCACGGTCCCGGTCATCTCCGCGGTGGGGCATGAGATCGATTTCACGTTGTGCGACTTTGCGGCCGATATGCGGGCGGAGACGCCGAGTGCGGCGGCGGAGGTGATTTCGAGTCATT
>JBDNGL010000267.1:0-22251 GCA_041689285.1 Opitutaceae bacterium | reverse complement strand
TATTGCTACACCACAAACACCGTTCGACTTGCATGTCTTAACCACGCCACCAGCGTTCATTCTGAGCCAGGATCAAACTCTCCGAAAAGAGTTAAGAACCTAGTGATTCTGAACTACTATTGTGATTCCGGTAGTAAAACCGGAATCGTTTTTTGAATTTTGATTGGGGGTCCCAATCAATCGCACAAAGTAAATTTCAAAGAGCTTCCCGATGAGGGAAAGATTTCCAGCAAAGTTTTTTTTAACACACCCGTCAACTACTTTTCGAAATATTTTCGAAACGCACCGGGCATGTGATTTTTACTGCCCCTACGTGGCCCGGATCCACAAGTTTTGCGGACCCGTTTACCGTAGGGAGGGCGGAAAATGCTAGCTGCTCCATTCAACTCAAGCCCTTTCTCAAAAAAAAGAACCTGATTTCTTTAAACATTGTAATACAATTAGATACACACACACTCTTATGACAATAAATAGGCTATTCCGCGCATCGGTGATAAAATTTAGCCTAGTCATATTGAAATATCCATATTTCAAATACACCGATTTAACACGATTCAGCGTGCTTTCTCAAGCCGCGGTGGTCAGCACTTGTCCCTTGGCGTTATTCCTTCACTAAACAAGAAAATGGCTACCTCCTGATTAGCGGGCCACGCTCGTTGCTGTATCTGACAATTTCATGAGACTGGGCTTATCAGTTAACTACTTGAATGTTTTTAAAACCACGACCCGGAGTCGTTGGGACCGATTGTCACCATTTGCACTGCTGGGTCTCGCGCTCTTCGGGATCTTCTTCATTTACAGCGCACAACTATCGGTAGAGGGCACCAATTGGATTACCCAGATTGTTTGGCTCACGGCTGGAGCCGGTGTTTACATCTCGATTTCATTGATCGACTACCGATTCTGGTTGAGCATAGCGCACTGGCTTTATGTGGCTGCGATGTTTCCCCTCATCCTTGTGCTACTGCCGGGGATTGGGAGCGAGCGCTACGGTGCCACCCGTTGGCTCGACTTTGGTTTCTTTGCCTTTCAACCCTCTGAAACCGCGAAGGTTGCCGTGTTACTAATGGCTGCCAGCCTCCTAGTCAGATCCGAGATTGGCACGGTGCGGCAATCGCTTGGCGTGCTGTGTAAATTGGCCCTTGCGGTGGGTGTGCCGTTGTTCCTTATCCTGCTTCAGCCTGACCTCAAGTCGGCAATCGTGCTGCCCCCGATGGTATTTTCCATGCTCTATGTGTCCAAACTGTCCTCCCGCTTCTTTGCCGGGGCATTAGGCGCGTTTCTCCTCATCATTTCTGTGGTGGCTTGGGATACATGGCGTTACGCCAATTTCATGGAGTCACATGGCTATTCCTACATTAAGGATCGTGGAAAATACGAGCCGCAAAGCTTTGTCCCCCTTCATGACTATCAGCGCGATCGCATTATTTCCTTCGTCGCCCCTGACAAGATCGACCCCATGGGCATAGGCTGGAATCAACGCCAGTCGCTCATCTCCGTGGGCAGCGGTGGCCTTGCGGGCAAAGGTTGGACGGAAGGATCGCAAGCCCAGCTCGGTTATCTACCGCGCTCGGTGGCGCACAACGATTTTATATTCTCGGTCATCGCCGAGGAGAAAGGTTTCTTGGGAAGCATTACGGTCCTGGGCCTGTTTGGGATAGTGCTGTTCAACGGCATTCGCATCGCCGGTCTCGCAAGGGACCGCCTCGGCACCGTGATCGCCATTGGCGTCACTGTGCTGTTCGCCGTGCATGTGTTCGTGAACATCGCCATGACCATCGGGCTCGTGCCCATCACGGGCATACCACTTCCCTTTATTAGCTATGGTGGCTCCTTTGTGCTCAGTTGCTGCATGCTGCAAGGACTGGTCCAGAGCGTCTATCGCTTCAGGAAGGATTTCACATGAAATCCTTTCTTCGCGCTACAGACCGCTTTGCCGGAATTTCCTGCGCCGCAACTGTCGCTCGCTGGTGCCCCGACAACCCACAACGCCAACTGAACCATGAGCGATCAATCGCAACCCAACTCCATCATCCCCCAGGATGTCGCCCAAAAACATGACGAGGAACTCACCCAGCCTCCTGCCGCCAATGCCGCCCAGCCGACCTCGGCTGCCGAGCTAAAAGCCGGCGCAGAAGAACGCGCCAAGCAACGCCCCTTGCTCCAAAAAATCCTCGCGGTGTTCAAAAAAGAAAAAGGCGCCTACCGAGAACTAATCATCAACTCCGAGCCGCTCGAAAAACGGGTCGCCCTCTTGGTCGACGGTCGTCTCGAGAAATTCGAGATCGAACGCGAGTCTGACAACCGTATGGTCGGCGGCATCTACAAGGGCCGCATCAAGAATCTTGATCCCGGCCTCAAGGCAGCCTTCGTGGACATCGGCTACGCCAAAAACGCTTTCCTTCACTATTGGGACATGCTGCCAGCTGCCGCGGACTCCTCCGTCGAGGTCGTGCGCGTGAACCGCAAGAAAAACGCTCCCTCACGCACCGCCGAGCCCACGGTCAAAGACATCCCCAATCTCTATCCTCCGGGCAGCGAAATCGTGATCCAAGTCACCAAGGGCCCGATTGGCACCAAGGGTCCGCGCACGACCACCAATCTCTCCCTACCCGGTCGCTACCTGATCCTCATGCCGTTCAGCGAAGGCTGCGGCATCTCACGCAAGATCGAGGATCCCCATGAGCGCAAACGCCTCAAGCAGATGCTCAATGAACTCACCATCCCCGAGGGCATGGGCGTCATCGTCCGCACCGCCGGCGAAGGCAAGAAGACCCGTTACTTCGTCCGCGATCTCCATATCCTCCTCAAAAAATGGGAAGAGATCACCACCAAGATGAAAAGCGATCGCTCCCCGGCCTGCCTTTATCAGGAGCCTGATCTTGTCGAGCGCACCGTGCGTGATTTTCTCACTGAGGAAGTCGACCGGGTGCTCATCGATGACCAGCCGAGCCACGCACGCACGCAGGATCTCGTCGGCCAGATCTCCAAACGCTCGCGCTCAAAAATCGCGCTCTATAATGATAGTATCCCCATTTTCGAACGCTTCAATATTGAGCGACAAATTGAGCAAACTGGTCAGCGCAAAGTCCCGCTACCCTCCGGCGGCGAAATCGTCATCGACGAAACCGAGGCCCTCATCTCAATCGACGTGAACACGGGTTCGCACAAGGCCCGCGGCGGCGACGAGAAAAATGTCATCTACGCAGTCAACCTTGAGGCCGCCTCCGAAGCCTCCCGCCAGATCCGCCTCCGCAATCTCGGCGGCCTTATCATCATCGACTTTATCGACATGAAAGAGCGCCGCCATCGCAACGCCATCTACGAGCGCATGGTCGAGGAGATGTCCCAAGACAAGGCCAAGAACCACATCCTCCCGATCTCGACTCTCGGCATTTTGCAGATGACCCGCCAGCGCCAGCAGGAATCACTTTCGTCCAACCTCTACACTGATTGCCCGTATTGTCGAGGCCGCGGCATCGTAAAGAGCGCTACAACCATGTCGGTCGAACTGCAACGCAAGCTCTCCTCCGTCGTCCGCCGCCTCCAGCTGCGCAACGATGGCAAGGAGTATTCACTGCGCGTCCTCGTCCATCCGAGCATCCTCGAACGCCTCCGCAGCGAGGACGCCGAATTGCTCGTGCGCATGGAAAAACTCTTCGGCGTAAAACTGGCCTTCCGGGCCGATCTGAACTATCATGTCGAGAACTTCAAAATCATCAACGCCCTGACTGGCGAAGAATACCGTTAACGCATCTTCACCTTCAGCTCACAGCACGCCGACGGCCGTCGGCGTGTTTTTTTGTGTCGGCAGCGACATCGACACCTGCTCAACCCGCACTGTCCGCTCACTTGGTAGGAAATTTACGCCCGATGGAAATGTGACCATCTGAAATATTATTGGCGCAAACTCCCTTTGCAGCTGAGTGCTTGTGACCAAAGTTACCTGCAACCGAAACGCCGGATTTGTCGACCACGATTCAGGCCCGGGTTGCCCGATAGCGTTCGGCCAGGACCTCGATCAGTAATGGGCTATCTCCCAGCAAGCCTGTTCGCAATGTGTGCAGTTGCGGATGCGCCGCCTCGGCATTCGCGCAAATCCGGGCGATATCGCCAGCTGGCCCGGCGTGCCGACCCGGGAGTAGAAATTGCTGCGCCACCACCACTAGACCGTGATTCCATGGCGGCGTGGCTAGCAGCTTTTCCAAAAGCGGTTCATTGAAATCATATTCCTTTCCCGGCCTGCGTTCCATGCTGCATGGCGCCACCCCGGCCACAGCGTCACCCAGCAGCTCCGCCAATCGTGCCGCCAGCGCATTACGCACCTCGGTCACTTCGCGCGCCGGGCTGCCGTGATCCACCAGCGCCACTCGTGGCCGGACACTTGCTTTAAATTCTTTCTCCAGGATTACCCTCACCTGTGCCGCGAGGATCTGCGCCATGGAGTCGTCGGTCACTGCATAGAGCGGCAGAGCAACTCGCGCTTCGAGTTGCGGAAAACTAACCTTCACCCGCTCGACCACTTGGGGCAAAAACTCCGACAAAGCCCGGGTGGGTCCGATAAATAACGGAAGGACCGTCAACCTGAAAACGTCTCGTTCGCATCGCTGATTCAGCGCACCCTCCAAGACTTCAGCCGCTTGCCCGTCTATCTCCTCCACTGGCACTCGATCCGAGTGTAACAATGACACCGGCTCAATTTCACACTGTAGTCGCTCAGCGAGCGCTCTCGCAAGCACCCGCAGGCGCCGAATAGCTGCCGGCTCCAGCGTGCCGTTGTCCATCAGTAACACGGCAGATTTCACAACGGCTTCGCTCATAGACTGAGGGCCAGCGGTTGCGCCGTCTGACTGAGTTCCTGCCACCGCACCACATTCCCGATGATGATCAACGCCGGCTGGCCGCGCAGTTGCTCACTTAAAGTTTCCGCCGACTCGAGGGTCGCAACATGCACCTGTTGTTGTGGCAGCGTGGCATTGGCCACGACGGCGAGCGGCGTATCGCCCGCCAAGCCACCTTCGGCCAGCGCGCGTGCGATTTCCGGCAGCCGGCGGACGCCCATGTAGATGCATAGGGTCGCCCCGGACCGGGCCAACGCCGACCAATCCACCGCCGTCTGATCGCTCTTGTTGGCACATTCATGCCCGGTCACGAAAACCACCGCCGAGGCTGCGCCGCGGAAAGTCAGTGGAATCGCCGCCGCCGCCCCCGCTGCCACCGCTGCCGTGACCCCGGGCACAATTTCGAAGGGGATGCCCGCACCCGATAGTGCCTGCATTTCCTCACCCCCACGCCCAAAAACCAGCGGATCACCGCCTTTCAGCCTCACCACATGTAGATTCTTACGCGCCTCCCTGACTAAAATTTCCCCTATTTGCTGCTGCGGCATGCAATGCTTGCCTGCCCGCTTGCCCACATAGATCCGGGGAGCCTTGGCCGGACAATGATTGAGGAGCTCCTTATTTACCAAGTCGTCGTAGATCACGACATCTGCTTTACTGAGAGCTGCTTGTCCACGTAGTGTGAGTAAGTCCGCCGCACCCGGCCCAGCACCTACGAGGGTCACCCGCCCGACGGCCGGCAGCCTGTCATAATCTGACTTTACTGCTTTACTCATCTTTCGATTTTAATCTTTAGTTTATTACTATATTTATCAACTATAAAGACTGTCATGTCCATCCCCGATCCCACCAAGCTTACCCACAACGAAGTCATCAAGCAGGCCATTCCCACCCTCGCAGGCAACATTGCCGCGACCATGGCGAACCCGGCAGCGGACCGCTTTTCCGAAGATGACCAGCAGTTCATCAAGTTTCACGGCATCTACCAGCAGGACGACCGCGACCTCCGCAAGACTGCGAAAAAATATATGATGATGATCCGCGGTCGTATCCCCGGCGGCGTCATGAATTCCGCCCAGTGGATCACATTCGATGATCTCGCGACCCAATACGGCAACAACACCCTGCGCCTTACCACTAGGCAAAGCATTCAGTTCCACGGCGTCCTGTTGTCCGGCCTCGGTGCCCTGATCAAAAAGATCAACGAGTCGCTGCTCTCCACCCTAGCCGCCTGTGGCGACGTGAACCGCAACATCACCGCTTCGCCCACACCCGCCCACACCAAGGCCCGCGAGCTGGTTTACGCTGACAGTGTGCGTCTCGCGGAGGCCCTCGCACCACAGACCAAGGCCTACCACTCCATCTGGATCGACGGCGTCCAGCTCAATCTCGAAGACTCGGCCAACAAGGACTTCGTAGATCCGCTCTACGGCCGGACCTACCTACCGCGCAAATTCAAGGCCAGCTTCGTCATCCCACCGGTGAATGACATGGACATCTTCACCAACGACCTCGGCTTCATCGCCATCGTCGAAGGCCACAAGCTCCTCGGCTACAACCTCGCGGTCGGCGGTGGCATGGGCCGCAGCCACGGCAATGTGCAGACCTTCCCGCGGCTCGCCGATGTCATCGGTTTCCTGCCGCCGGAAAAGGTCGTCGATGTCGCCAAGGCCGTGCTCACCATCCACCGCGACTTCGGCGACCGCACCAACCGCAAGCACGCCCGCCTCAAATACGTACTCGAGGAGCGCGGCGCCGCCTGGATGTGCGACGAGGTCAACCGCCGCACCGGCTTTGCTCTCGGACCCGTCCACCCCTACGAGTTCACCACGACAGGCGACCTTTACGGCTGGCACCGCGCCGTGGACGGCAGCTTGTTCCTCACGCTTTTCGTCGAGACCGGCCGCATCAAGGATGTGCCCGGCCACGCCCAAAAAACCGCGCTGCGCCAAGTCGCGGAGCAATTCCCGCACATCGAGTTTCGGCTCTCGGCCAACCAGAATGTCATCCTAGCCAACGTGCCAGAGCGCGACCGCGCCGGTCTCACCGCCCTGCTCGCCGGCCATGGTGTGAAGGTGGAAAATCAAACCTCGATCTTGCACGCCGCGGCCATGGCCTGTCCGTCGCTGCCGACCTGCGGCCTCGGCCTCGCCGAATCCGAGCGCATGCTTCCAGGCCTCATCGACCGCATCGAAAATCTCGGCGACGAAATCGGTCTCGGCGGCGAAGAAATCATCATTCGATCCACTGGCTGCCCCAACGGCTGCGCCCGACCCTACATGGCCGAGATTGCCTTCGTCGGCAAAGCCCCCGGCCGCTACCAACTCTGGTTCGGCGGCAACGCCTCCGGCACCCGCCTCAACCGCGTCTTCAAGGACGTAATCAAGGAGGCCGATGTGGAGGACGAACTCCGGCCCGTGCTCACCCGCTGGAAAAACGAACGCCTCCCGGGCGAACGCTTCGGCGATTTCGCCGCCCGCGTGCTCTGGCCCGAACAGGCCACGGTCGCGGACCCAGCTCCGCAACCCGCCGCGATTTGACCCCCACATGACGTCTGAACATATCGCAGCCGCCAACGCCGCGCTGCGCCCCAAGACCCCGCTCGAAATCACACGCTGGGCCATTGCGCAGTCGTCCGGTCGCGCGGTCGTCTCCACCAACTTCCGCCCTTACGAGGCCGCCATCCTCCACCTCGCGGTGTCTGCCCAACCCGCTATCCCCGTCCTCTGGGTGGACCACGGCTACAACCGTCCCGCCACCTACCGGCATGCCGAAGAGCTTCGCGCACAACTGAAACTCAACCTAAATCCGTTCCTGCCGAAACTGACGCCCGCCCATCGCGACACGGTTTACGGCCCGATCCCGAACACGACCGACGAGGAGGGCCTGAAACATTTTAGCACGCAGATGAAGCTCGAGCCTTTTCAGCGCGGTATGCGCGAGCTCGCGCCCCGCGTCTGGATCACCGCCCTGCGCAAAGTGCAGAACCCGAACCGCGCCGGCCTCGATATCGTCTCCCACGATGCCAACTTCGGCACCCTCAAGATCAGCCCGTTCTTTTACTGGAGCGATGCTGATCTGGATCAGTATCTCGCCACCCACGAACTGCCGAATGAGTGGGACTATTTTGACCCCGCCAAGGCCGACGAAAAACGCGAGTGCGGCCTCCACGCCGCCTGGGGTGGGAAGGCTGTCAGCCAATAATCGCGTAGGTCGCCAAACGCGTATTCCGCCGGCTGCCCATTTCGCCTGATGAGCAACTATCATCTCGATCATCTGCAACATCTCGAAACCGAGGCCATCCACATCATGCGGGAGATCGCCGGTGAGTTCGAGCGTCCCGCCCTGCTCTTCTCCGGCGGCAAGGATTCCATCTGCCTCCTGCGGCTTGCCGAGAAGGCCTTCCGGCCCTCTGACATTCCAATGCCGTTCCTCAATGTGGACACCGGTCATCACTTTCCCGAGCTGAACGAGTTCCGCGATCGTCGCGCCCGGCAACTCGGCAGCAAACTCATCGTGCGCAAGGTCGAGGATGCCATCACCCAAGGCATCGCGACACCCGCTCCCGGTGAGGTCAGCCGTAACCGCCTGCAAATTCCCACCCTGCTCGCTGCCATTGAAGAATTTCGTTTCGACTGCTGCATCGGCGGCGCCCGCCGCGACGAGGAAAAGGCCCGCGCCAAGGAACGTTTCTTCAGCTTCCGTGACAGTTTTGGCCAATGGGATCCTAAGAGTCAGCGTCCCGAGATTTGGAATCTCTACAACGCCCGGCTCAATCCCGGTGAAAACATGCGTGTCTTTCCACTCAGTAACTGGACCGAGATGGACGTATGGGAATATATCCGCCGCGAGCAACTCGAAGTGCCCAACATTTACTTCACCCACCGCCGCCAATGTGTGCGCCGCCAGGGCCAGTGGCTGCCAGTCAACGCCGTCGTCCCGCCCAAGCCCACCGAGGATGTCCGTGAACTCGTCGTCCGCGTGCGCACCATCGGTGATATCATCAGCACCGGCATGGTTGAGTCGCCTGCCGACAGCGTGGACGATATCATCACCGAGATCGCCGCCGCCCGCGTCACCGAGCGCGGCTCACGTGCGGACGACAAAGCCTCCGAAGCCGCCATGGAAGACCGCAAGAAAGCCGGCTACTTCTGAGCCGTGCTCCCGCCTGCCATGATCAAACCTGTTTCCGTGTCCGCTCCCGTGGACATCCTCCGCTTCAACACCTGCGGTAGCGTCGATGACGGGAAATCCACACTCATCGGACGTCTCCTCTATGATTCCAAGTCACTGATGGAGGACCAGCTGGAGGCCCTTGAGCGGTCAGCCGACATCACCGGCGGCGGCCAAGTCAACCTCGCCAACCTCACCGACGGCCTGCGCGCAGAGCGCGAGCAGGGCATCACTATCGACGTTGCCTACCGCTATTTCGCCACGCCGCAGCGCAAGTTCATCGTCGCCGACACCCCCGGTCACATCCAATACACGCGCAATATGGTGACCGGCGCCTCTACGGCCAACCTTTCCATCATCCTCGTCGATGCCCGTGCCGGTGTGATTGAGCAGAGCCGCCGCCATACCGCTATCGCCTCGCTGCTGCGCATCCCCCACCTCGTCATCGCGGTAAACAAGATGGACCTTGTCGGCTGGAGCGAAGCGCGCTACAACGAGATCCGCAACGAGTTCGAACAATTTCTCCCCCGGCTGAACATCAGGGACGTCAAGTTCATCCCGATCAGTGCGCTCAACGGCGATAACGTCGTGGATCCCTCGGTCCGCACCCCATGGTATCCTGGCCCCACCCTGCTCAGTCACCTCGAAACCGTGCACATCGGCAGCGACTGGAATCTCCAGGGCTTCCGTCTGCCCGTGCAATGGGTCAACCGACCCAATAATCCTACCGACGCCGGGCTCCATGATTTTCGCGGATTCAGCGGCCAGATTGCGGGCGGCATTGTCCGCGTGGGCCAGCAGGTCATGGTTCTGCCCGGTGGCCTGACCACCACGGTGAAGGCAATCCACACTTACGCTGGCGAGGTCGCCGAGGCCTTCTGCCCGCAGTCTGTCACCCTCGTGCTCGAGCACGCCATCGACGTGAGTCGGGGCAATATGATCATCGGGCTCGACGATTTACCCGGTTCCGGCACCGAACTCCATGCGAAGATTGCCTGGATGCATCCACGGGCGCTGCAGTCCGGCAAAAAATATTGGCTCAAGCACACGACCCATACCGTGCAAGCCGCGGTTACTGAGATCATTCACCGCATCAATATCAGCACCTTGGACCAGGAACCCGCACCCGCCGGCCTCGCACTGAACGACATCGGTGAGATCCGTATGCGCACTTCGCGCCCGCTAGTATTCGATGGATACGCCACCAACCGGCTCACCGGCTCCTTCATCCTCATCGAGCAGGGCACCAATGCCACCGTCGCCGCCGGCATGCTGCATCCGCCGCTGGCAGTGGTCCGGCCGGAGGACGCTGACTTTGTGATTTGAGTGCAGGGATATCGCGGCGCGCGTTTTAGCCGTTACATTAGACAACGGAATCAGTCACATTCCGCTCCACGTCATGATTGGCATTTCTTTACTCGCATTCATTGAAGGGATCGGTGGACCCGAACTCATGATGGTCATGTTCGTAGTGCTGCTCCTGTTCGGTGGCCAAAAACTGCCCGAACTCGCCAAGGGTCTTGGCAAAACCATGCGCGAATTCAAGAAAGCGGCCAGTGGCGTCGAAGATGAATTCAAGCGTGCCATCGAGGAGACTCCTACGGCATCGGCCCCACCTGTCCAGCCAGCTCTGAAGAACCCGCCTCCCGCCGCACCACTCGATCCACCGGCACCGTGACTGTGCCCCAGCCAGCCGCCGATGATGATCCGGTGCCGCTGCCAATCACAAGCGCATTGGATCTTCACACTTTCCGTCCTCAGGACCTAGGGGAACTCATTCCCATTTACCTCACCGCATGTCGGGCTCACGGCATCAAGGAAGTCCATATCATCCACGGCAAGGGCAACGGCACGTTGCTCACGACCGCGCATACTCTGCTGCAGCGCTCCCCGCCCCTCCTGCAATCGGCATCACTGCCGCCTTCATCACGATGGTAAGCTCGTCGCTGTTCGTAAGCGCGATTCGCGATTACTCGCCCCGCCGAGCCCCTTGGAACCACGTCGGCTCGCACCTACGGTGTGTTTCCCCGGTCGTGCCCATGTAATCCGCCGGCGCGTGTCTGCCTTCACGGACGCAGCCTGATCCTCTTCCGGTTGTCGCTGGGCGCGAGCCGTTGCTCACGCCTATAATCCGCTAGTCACACCAGCGTTGTTTTTTGTAAAAGTGCTGACAAGGTCAATGACATGAAGACCTACCTGACTTACGGTTTCATCATGACATTGGCCAGTGCCTTCCTCGGGCTCGGCCTCTACTTCGGGGGCTTCCATGCCGACCCCGCCAAGTTCCAGCTTGGGCAAAACATCGGCATCGTCCTCGGTATCGCAATCGGCATCACCTGCCTGCTGCTGGGTATGCGCGAAAAGCGTGCGGCCACCCCGCCAGAAAAACCTTGGGGCTACGGTTCCGCTTTGGGCACAGGCGTAATGATCGCCCTCTTCGGCAGCATACTTGGCGCAATCTACAACTACGCCTATTTCGCCTACATAAATCCCGGCTTCCAAGAAATTGTTCTTGAGGCCCAAATCATGGCGATGGAAGCGAAGAATGTGCCGGCCGCACAAATCGACGCCGCGATCCCCATGATGGAAAAATTCATGAGTCCTGGCGTGATGACTATCTTCGGTGCGCTGATGGGTTTCTTCTGGCTGCTCGTGATTTCCCTCATCTTAGCCGCCTTCGTGAAGAATCGCCCGGCCGTCGCCTCACCGGCAGTCTAATCGCACACGATCTACGTCTTGAATTACGACGCAGAGTCTTAGCGGCTCAGCGTTTTTCTTACCCAAGAACCGTAGTCTTTAGGTCCAAATTTTACCACACACGCCTGCGACGTGCTGACTGGGTCTCCTCCGGTGCCTCCGTCAGCGGCAGATTGTCTGCACCCTTTTCAAGAGGTTTCCCGGCACACTCACCTCATTGCAACCGGGACAAAAAAGACCCGGGGCTACCCGGGTCTGGCCTGATCTTTACAACTGGAAGTGAAGATTTACTTCTTTACCGTGTGTCGGCGCTGGGGGCTGTATTCCAAGCCGCCGGTTGCAGCTACCGACGCTAAAGCGAGATAGCCAAGCAAGGTGCCGGCACCAACCGGAGAGTTGGCGAGATAGATCAGGAATGCGAAAGTCGCGATGACCGAAGAGGTGATGATAAGTTTGGTATTCATAATTTGTAGTCCGCTATCATACCTCAGCTTTACAATAATAAAAATAACCATATTTTATGACTACCATCTGATTATTTTATGGAATTATACCAATTACGTTACCTCGTAGCAGTCGCTGAGGCGCAAAATTTTACGCGGGCCTCCGAGCGCTTATCTGTCACTCAACCTACTTTAAGTCAGCAGATTATAAATCTTGAGAAGGAACTTGGTCACAAACTTTTCCACCGCTTGGGTCGCAAAGCTGTGCTAACCGAGGCCGGACTGATCTTCATTGAGCGTGCCCGCCGTATCCTCTTCGAAGCCGATAATGCCACCAAGGAGCTGCAGGACGATCCGACCGTGGAACGCCAGATTCATGTCGGCGCTATCCCCACCGTCGCCCCCTACCTGCTACCAGGATTGATCGTCCGGTGCTGGGAAAAGTACCCCAATCTCCAAATTCACGTGCGCGAGGACTTCCGCTCTCAACTTGTGCGCGGGGTGCTGGAGGGTGAACTCGATTTGGCCATCGCCCCCCAACCGGTGAGCAACCCACAAGTCGCGCTCGAGCCATTGCTGACTGAGCCCTTGTTGCTAGTCGTAGGCCGCCACCACCGCTTGGCCAGCCGTCCGCGCATTATTGCCAGCGATCTGGCGGAGGAAACCTTTGTGATTCTGGGCAGTTCCAGTTCCCTAGCCGAGCAGGTTAAAAATTTTTGCGGTGACCACAAGATCACCCCCCGCATCGGCTTCCGCTGCGCCCAAGTAGCCACGGTCAAGTCGCTCGTGGCGATTGGTGCCGGCATCTCGGTTCTGCCCCGGGTCGCGCGCTCCCCCGACGACATGGAACTGGTTTATCGCGAACTCGCCGACGCCTCGCCGAGCCGTGAACTCGTCATCATCCGCCACCTGCAGCGCTACCAGAGTCGCGGCGCCGCCTCGTTTATAAAACTGCTGCACGAGACGGTACAGGCCCACCTGCTGCCCTGAGGCGAAGCGCGGGATTGCGCTTGGTCCCGGAGCCAACGACGCTCGCCCATTAATGCCCCCGCCTGACGCCATCGCCCAACCCCCGCTGAATGAGCGCGCGGTGCTGCTGACGCTGGCGGCGATCCAGTTCACCCACATCATGGATTTCATGATCATGATGCCGCTGGGTGCACGGCTCATGCGGGTATTTGAAATCAGTCCCACCCAATTCAGCCTGCTCGTTGCCTCCTACGGCTTTGCAGCGGCGCTGACCGGCTTCGCCGGGGGGTTTATAATCGACCGCTTTGATCGCAAAACCGCCCTGCTTACGCTCTACGCCGGTTTCGGCGTCGCCACCTTTGCCTGCGCCGTCGCGCCCACCTATGAAATCTTGATGATCGCCCGGTTGGGGGCCGGAGCCTGCGGTGGGGTCGCCGGCTCCTTGGTCACCGCCATGGTCGGCGACCTCATCCCTACCGAGCGGCGCGGCCGGGCCATGGGATTGGTGATGACCGCCTTTCCCCTTGCCTCTGTATTCGGTGTTCCGGCGGGTCTCATTCTGGCCGGGTGGTTGGAATGGCATGCGCCGTTCTATCTGCTCGCCATCTTCAGTGCCGGCATCTGGCTCTTTGCCCACCGGGTGTTGCCGCATGTCGCCAGCCAGCGCAGCGCGGTGCATCCGGTCCGGCAAATGTTTGAGATCCTCACCAATCGGATCCATCGGCGGTGCTTTATGCTGAGCGCCGTGCTTGTGTTTGCCGGAGCCAGCGTCGTGCCATTCATGGCACCCTCCATGATCGCCAATGTCGGGCTGAATGAAAACTGGCAGCTGCCGATGGTGTATCTGTTCGGCGGCATCTGCGCCTTTTTCACCATGCCCTGGTTTGGCCGGCTCTCGGATCGCTACGACAAGCTCTATGTCCTGGCCGGAGTATCGCTTCTGGCGCTGATAGTCGTGCCAGTAATCACCCGCCTGAGTTCCGGACCCCTAGGCTATACCTTGGTCGTCAGCACCCTGTTTTTCATCGCGATGTCAGGTCGATTTGCTCCGGCCATGGCGATGATCACCAATGCGGTCGATGCGCGCTATCGCGGCGGCTTCATGAGCGTAAACTCCGCCGTGCAGCAGGCCTCCGGTGCCCTCGCCAATATCACCGCCGGCCTCATCATTACCCAGAATGCCGCTGGCCAGCTAATCGGTTATCCGCGCGTTGGCTTTGTCGCCGGCGTGGCTTTTGTGCTCACTGTGGTCCTAGCCGCCTGGCTACGAGCCGCGGCGCCCTATGCTGCCAAAAACCCAACCGCCGCCATGGCGGCTGTTGAAGCGGTCTGATCGCGGATTGCCAGCCCGGCTGTACCCGCCAGTCTACCTTCATGTCTGCTCTCACCGCTACACCGGCAAACGCCACCGTCTCGACGAATTTCCGTCGGCCGGAATTGCTCGCGCCCGCAGGAGACTGGGAATGCGCCCGCGCCGCGGTCGAGAACGGGGCCGATGCGATCTATTTCGGACTCGAGCGATTCAATGCCCGGATGCGAGCAAAAAACTTCACCCAAGCCGATCTGCCGGCGCTGATGGAATTTCTCCACCGCCGAGGAGTCCGCGGCTATGTGACGTTCAACACCCTCATTTTTACCAACGAGCTGGCCGATGCCGCCGACTACCTGCGCACCATCATCGCCAGCGGCGTCGATGCCGCTATCGTGCAGGATATCGGCATTTGTAGGCTCATCCGGGATTTGTCGCCAGACTTTCCCATCCACGGCTCGACGCAGATGACCGTCACCAGTGCCGGCGGCGTCCAATTTGTTCGGGATCTCGGCGCACAACTGATCGTGCTCGCACGCGAAAATTCCCTGAAGGAAATCCTGGCCATTCAGGCAGCGCAGATTGCCGCGCCACTGCCGCTTGAGGTTTTCGTGCACGGCGCGCTCTGTGTCGCCTACTCCGGCCAGTGCCTCACCAGTGAATCGCTCGGTGGCCGTTCCGCGAATCGCGGCGAATGCGCCCAAGCCTGCCGCCTGCCCTACGACCTCATCTCTGACGGTCAACCGGTGGACCTCGGCGACCGCCGTTATCTCCTGAGTCCGCAGGATCTCTCCGGACTCGATGTATTGCCCGACCTCGTGCGGGCCGGGATCGCCTCGCTCAAAATTGAAGGCCGCCTCAAATCGCCCGAATACGTCGCCAGTATCACCCGGGTCTATCGCACGGCTTTGGACAAAGTGATGGCGGAGTTCACCGGCGAACCCACCCCGCCGTTTGTGCCCAAGGTGGCGCGCTACGAATTGGAGATGAGTTTTTCCCGCGGGCTCTACACCGGCTGGTTCCACGGTATCAATAATCAGGAGCTTGCCCACGGTCGCTTCGGCACCAAACGCGGCGTGTTCCTCGGCACAGTTACCCGCATCAGTGCCGGTGCAGCCGGTCGCAACGGGGTGCATCTGCAGGCCCTCGCACCCATCAAGCCCGGCGACGGCGTGGTGTTCGATGCCGGCGCGCCCGAGGCTGGCGAGGAAGGCGGGCGCATCTATCAGGTCGAAAGTCAGGCCGGTGAAACCATCCTGCGTTTCGGCGACGGTGACCTCAATTTTCGCCGCCTCCAAGTGGGTGATCGCATCTGGAAAACCAACGATCCGGCACTCGATCGCGAACTGCGCACCACCTTTGTCGGCGATAAGATTCGTTTCCAACGACCCCTTGCCTTGGAAGTCCACGGCCGCGCCGACACTCCGCTTACGCTCATCGCCGACGATGGTGCCGGCCATGTGGTGCGCCTCGATTCACGGGTGCCGCTGGCTGCCGCCGAGAACCAACCCCTCACTGCCGACCGCCTGCGCGTGCAACTGGGCCGGCTCGGCGGCACGCCTTTCCGGCTGGCTTCGCTGCAATCCTACATCGAAGGCGCCGTCATCCTGCCCGTCAGCGAACTGAACCGACTGCGCCGCGCCGCCACCACCGCGCTCGACCGCCTGCGCGCCACCCCCAAACGCTGGACACTTCACGCCTTCACCCCCCAACCCAAGTGTCACGCATTGCGTGACACTTGGGCGTCGGGGGCCGGCGCCCAGCCCGAGCTCATCGCGGTCATCCGCGAACTGCCGCAACTCGCGGCCGCTTGGTCGGCCGGAGTCCGCACGCTCTACTGCGAATTCGAGAACCCGAAGTATTACCGCGATGCCGTTCACCAATTCCGCGCCCTCCAGGCAGGCGGGGCCGAACCCATCACCCACGCGACCATCTGGGTAGCCCCGCCACGGATATTCAAACCCGGCGAGGAAAGGATTCTAAAGCAGGTGCGTTCCTGTGAAGCCGATGGCTACCTGGTGCGTAACTACGAGCATCTCGCGTTCTTCGCCGCCGATCGTAAGCGCGGCGATTTTTCCCTGAACGTCGCCAACCCGCTCACTGCGGCACATTTTCTGGAGCGCTACGGACTCGAACGAGTCACTGCCAGTTACGATTTGAATTTCGCCCAGCTGGAGGCCCTGCTGCAGGCCGCACCCGGTGCTTGGTTCGACCTCACCATCCACCAGCATATGCCGATGTTTCACATGGAGCACTGCGTGTTCTGCGCCTTTCTCTCAACCGGCAAAGACTATCGCGACTGCGGCCGACCCTGCGACCATCATCGCGTGGCCTTGCGCGACCGCATCGGCGCGGACCTCCCGCTCAAAGCCGATGCGGGCTGCCGCAACACGGTCTTTAACAACCGGGCGCAGACCGGAGCCGAATACGCCACCCGCCTGCTCGAATTGGGTGCGCGGAGTTTTCGGGTCGAGTTCGTCACCGAAAGTCCTGAAGAAGTCACCCGCACCCTCGCGCGTTACCAGCAGTTGCTGCGCGGGGAGATTTCCGGCGCAGAACTCTGGCGCGAGCTCAAGCTGCTCAACCAACTCGGGGTCACCCGCGGCCAGATGGAATCAAGTCCGCAGGTGATTTTTCGAAAAAGTTGAAATTCAGGCGGATTTTTCCGCAACGCCGTTACGACCCCGACGAGGATGTGCGCTCCGCCGCCGACGTAATACCAGCTATGCTCGGGCTGGCGGGCTTGGCCATCCCATGCGTTGCCACACTGGCACCCACGCTGTCGGCGACACCCAAAATTGATTCCTCCCGGCGGGTGCCCAACACGATGACGAAGATACCGGCGACAATGACTATAAAGCCATTTCCGCAAAGAACTCGGGGCCTGTGATGGGCGCGAGCTCGGGTGCCATCACGCTATCTGTTCGCAGGCGGCGGATTTCAGTTGTCGCGCCCGAGCATTACCACCGTCATGGGCACCGTAACCGCCATGCCTTCCGAAGCCGCCCCCAAACCCCCGGCCATCCCGGCCAATGGCCATGTCGCCAAAATCACTGATCTTGAGATCAAAGATGCCCAGTTAATTTTCAACTCGGCTTGGGAAGATCTCGAAGCCGATTTTGGCCGCGAAAATCTGCGCTTCCCCAAGGAAATCATCCTGTTGGGCGGCGCTCCGGGTGCCGGCAAAGGCACCAACACCGCCTTCATCGCCCAATCCCGCGGCCTCACCTGTCCACCCATTGTGATGAGCGCCCTGCTCGACTCCCCCGAAGCCAAACGCCTCAAAGATGCCGGCAACATGGTCGGCGACCGGGAGGTCGTCAGCCTCCTCCTGCGCGAACTCCTCCAGCCCGTTTACCGCGACGGCGTGATCCTGGACGGTTTTCCCCGCACCCAGGTGCAGGTGGAATGCCTGAAGGTCCTCGTCGGTAAGATGCACCAGCTGCGCCGCGAGTTCTACGATACGGCGCTCAGCATTCATTTTCGCCAACCCACGGTGCACATCATGGTGCTGTTTGTGGACGAGAAGGAATCCGTCGCACGCCAGCTCAAGCGTGGCGAAGAGACCTCCACCCACAACGAAGAGATCAAGCGCACCGGCATCGGAAATCTACGCGAAGACCGGGCCACCGATCATGACGCCACCCTCGCCCGCCGCCGCTACCGGGTGTTCAAGGAACAGACTTGGGATGCCCTCCAATCCCTGAAGGAGATTTTCCATTACCACTTCATCGACGCCCAAGGCTCTTTCCAAGAGGTCGAACAGAACATCCTGAAGGAGCTCCAATACCAGAGCACCTTGGAGCTGGATCCGCGCACCCATGACCGGCTGCGCAGTATCCCCGTCGCCAAGGAAATCATCGTCCATGCGCGGCAGGAGCTGGTGAAGCGCCTCGACAGCTACGAACTCGAACACACCGAACTCTTCGCCAAGGTCACCACCTTCATCGAAGGCAAGATGATGCCCATCGTGCTTAAGCACGCCATCTCCGGTGTAGCCTTGATCAACACCGAGCACGCCCTGCTGAATGATGCCACCGCCCTTGCGATGCTGATCGATGTGTTCTCCGAGCGCGGTTATCATGCCGTCGTTGATATCCATCGCATCGAGGTGCCGGAAAAAGTGGACCTGAAAACTGGTTTGATTTCCTCCCGCTTCAAAAAGGTCTATCGCATCCAGATCCGCTTCCAAGGCTCCGAGATTCGCCGCGGCTGAAGCGCGATCTTGACGGCTACGCGCCGCGCAATCCCGGTAGGCCGTCGATGCTCACCCGGTTCTTCTTTGCCAGATATTCCGCCAAGCCGAGCGGTCCGACTTTATCGCTGTAGTTATCGAGCACGTCGCGCGGTGCCAACACCCGAAAGGAGTCTCCACACTTCGGCGAGCATTTCAGATACCTGTCCATAGCTAGCAGCGCGGTAGCCACCGCGAACATGCCGTGTCGGCCCAGCCAGGCCTGCCCGGCCCGAGGCGATCTAGTCGTAATCCTGCCCATGTCCGGCAACCTGCCCACCCGATTGTGCGCTTGTCGAGCCTGGTAACTTCCCCTAGCCCAGTTACGAGCCCGGCCGTGTCGGGCTCTTCCGTCAGATCCAACCCCAAAACCACCATGGAAATCATCATCCTGTTGATACAGCTCGCGATCGTCATCCTCATCATTGCCGGTGTCTGGAAAACCTTCGCCAAGGCCGGCCAGCCCGGCTGGGCCGCCATCATCCCGATCTTCAACGTCTACATCCTGCTGAAGGTCGCCAACCGCCCGTGGTGGTGGCTGCTGCTGCTACTGATCCCGCTCGTGAATCTGGTGATTATGATCATCGTGGCCATCGATATCGCCAAAGCGTTCGACAAGGGCGCGGGCTTCGGCATCGGCCTCGCGCTGCTCGGGTTCATCTTCTACCCGATCCTTGGCTTCAGCGAAGCGACATACACCCAACCCGTGCGGACGGCCTGAGTATCCTCATAAGTTTCCCCTCAACCGTGCGCCACCCGGCGCACGGTTTTTTATTCGTAGCGCAGTGCCTCGATCGGGTCGAGCGACGCGGCTTTCCACGCCGGGTAAAGTCCGAACCCGATACCGATCGCGCTACAAACGACCATGCCGGTGATGGCCCAGCCCAACGGGAAAACCACGGCGGCGTTCAACACCATGCCGACGGCATTGCCACCAATGATGCCCATACCCACTCCCGCCAGTCCGCCCAGCATTGATAAAGCCACCGCCTCCAGCAGGAACTGCTGCAGGATGCTCCGTTTGCGCGCGCCGATGCTCTTGCGGATACCGATCTCCTTGGTGCGCTCGGTCACGCTCACTAGCATGATGTTCATCACGCCCACCCCCGAGGCCAACAAGGCAATCGCACTGATCACAAATGCGCCGACGGCCACGACCCCGGCAATGCTGTTGAACGCCTCGATCAGAGAATCGTTGGAGAATAGTTCAAAATCATTGGTGTCCTCGGGATCGAGGCCGCGCACCAACCGCATCACGCCGATCGCCTGATCCTGCACCGCCGGCAGGGCCTCTTGGCTCGGGGCCTGCACGTTGATGCCGATGGAGCGGCCCGCGTTGCCATAGACTTGGAGCCAGCGCGTGATGGGAATGACCACAAAGTTATCCTGACTTTGTCCGAACGAGGAACCCTTGGGCAGGGTAACGCCGATGACGGTGTAACTCTGGCCGTCGATGCGGATGGCCAGACCCAAGGGATCCTCATTAGGGAAGAGTCGCTTCACCAAGTCATCCCCCACGATGCAGACCGGACGGCCGAATTCGACATCACCCTGCCCCAGATTACGACCGGCGGCGATTTCGTAATTGCGAGCCGAGATAAAATTCTCGTCCGCCCCGCCTAAATTCAGATTCGGATTGGTCGAGCGGTCCAGATAGGTCGCCCGCCGCCCGCCGCGCCGCATGCTGAGACCCACCTCGGCCGACTCACCCATGAGCTTCTTGAAACGTGTCGCCTGCGCGTAACTGATGTCGCGCCGGTTGGCAAAACGCTGACGCGGGTCACTGAAGTTGATAGCGGGGTATTTGGAAAACTGGAACGAATTCGCACCCAACACATTCAGGCCAGACTCGATGTTGGCCCGCAGTCCGCTGATGACCGTCATCACGCCAATGACGGAAAACACACCGACGGCAATGCCTAGCATCGTGAGGCTGGACCGCAGCTTATTCGATCTGAGCGCCGCGAGGGCGAGCTTGATGGTCTCGAGCGGATTCATGATCTTACTCGTAACGTAACGCCTCCACCGGATCGAGTTTGCTGGCCTGCCACGCCGGGGCGAAGCCGCTGAAGATGCCGGTAAAAACCGAAATCACCAAGCCGGTGATCACCAACGCACCAGAAAAGACTAGTGGAAATGCCGGCGCCACCGCGCCGACGATAGCCGACAGTCCGCCCGCAAGGGCGAGGCCGGCAAAGCCGCCAATCATGCAAATAGCGACGGCCTCGATCAGGAATTGTAGCAGGATGGTGCGGCGGCGCGCGCCTAAGGCCTTCCGCGTGCCGATCTCCTTGGTGCGTTCTTTCACACTGACGTAGGTGATGTTCATGATTCCGATGGCTCCAACAAACAGGGCCAATCCGGTGATGAACAAACCGGCCAAGGCGATGCCGTTCTTAATGGGATCAAGCTGCTCACGGATGGTGCCCTGCTCATTGATCTCAAAATCATTACGCTGCTCAGGACCCAGTTGCCGGATGCGGCGCATCAAGCCGCTCAATTCATCCTTGGCGGCAGCCAACCGTGTGCCGTCGTATTGCACGCGCACTTCACCATCATCCCGTGCGGAAAAATAACGGCGGTAAGTGCCCAGAGGCATGGCCACCATCGAGTCCCAGCTGAACAGACCTAGGAAACTACCCTGCTTGGCCGCGACGCCGATGACTTCGAAGGTCTGCCCGCCGATGCGCACTTGTTTTCCCAACGGCGATTCATCGCGGAACAAGGCATCGGCCACATCAAAGCCGATCACCAGCACATTGCGCCCGGCCTGGGCTTCGAAATCACTGAAAAACCGCCCTGCTTTCATTTCCGATTTCGACATGCGCGGGAAATCCGAGGAAGTGCCGAGGGTCCATATATTGTTCACGCGATATTCGCCTCGGATAATGTTGCTGGAGAGATTGGCCGTCGGCACCGCGAGCTTTAGCGGACCTTCGGGATGCTCGGTAATCCAGCGGTTGATCTGCGCGGCATAGGTGGTCTGGATCGGCCGGCGGTTCCGATAATTCCACCAGTCATCGACATCGCGCCACGGCCACTTCGTGACATAAAGCACATCATCACCAAACCCGGCGAGGCTGCGATCCACCCCGACGTCGATGCCCTTGACCGCCGTGCCCATCAGCGTCACGGCCACGATACCGATGACGACGCCGAGCGCAGTAAGGGCCGAGCGCATCTTGTTCGCGCGGATCTGTGAGGCCGCGATACGCACCGACTCATTAAACTCGTAGAAAAAACGTTTCATTGCGGATTGCGGATCGCGGAATACGGATTAGCCAGACCCCGACGGGCTGTGCGGATGGAAGCAATCGCCATGGCTGTCAGCTCGTCCGCCTCTTCTTCCACGGTGTCTAACTTGGACGCAAAATTCGCCCAGGATTTTGCACGCCAAGCGGCGCGATCATTGGCCGCAACCGAACATGCCGACCGCAATACTTGCCGCCCTAAAATGTCCGCTACTTTTTTGCACGGCCGTGATTCGGTCATGCGGACGACACGCAAGGCGAACTCCTTGGTTCGTGCTTTAAGTTCGGTGGTATTCATCGGTTAATCCGCAGTCTGCAATCCGCAGTCTGCAAT
>JBDNGL010000266.1:0-15581 GCA_041689285.1 Opitutaceae bacterium | reverse complement strand
GAAGCGACGGCGGTTTCACCGGAGGGCCGCATCACGCCCGACGATGCCGGACTGTGGTCGGATGCGCACATCGAACCGCTGGCCCGGATAAATCATTTTATTAAGGCCCACGGTGCGGTGCCCGGTATGCAGCTGGCACATGCCGGCCGCAAGGCGGGGGCGGCTTCGCCGTGGAAAGGAACTGGTCATTTGTCCGATGAGGCTGGGGGCTGGCCAACGCTCGCCCCCAGTGCGATGGCCTTTAGTCCCGGCCTCCATCGAGTGCCTGCGGCCATGACCACGGTTGATATCGCGCGGCTGCAGGCGGATTTCGCTACAGCGACCCGCCGCGCGCTGACCGCGGGGTGCGAGTGGATGGAAATGCACGCCGCGCACGGTTATCTCAATCATCAGTTTCTTTCACCACTTTCGAATAACCGCACCGACACCTATGGCGGTAGTTTTGAAAACCGGATTCGGTTTCTGTTGGAGACTACCCGGGCCGTGCGGGCCGTGTGGCCGGAGCGGCTGCCGCTCACCGTGCGGATATCCTGCACCGACTGGGTGGCGGGCGGTTGGGATATTGAGCAGAGCGTGGAACTCGCACGGCGATTGAAGGCCGAGGGGGTGGACTTGATTGACTGCAGCTCGGGCGGGGCTGTGCCGTCGGCCAACATTCCCACGGCACCCGGTTACCAGGTGTCATTCGCGGAGCGTATCCGGCGGGAGGCCGGGATCGCGACGGCGGCGGTCGGATTGATCACCGAGCCGGCCCAAGCCGAGGCGATTGTGCAGAAAGGTCAGGCTGATCTCGTCCTGCTGGCGCGGGAGTTTCTGCGCGATGCCTATTGGCCTGCACATGCGGCCAAGACACTGGGCGCCAATCTTGCGCCACCTCTACAATACGGTCGGGCGTGGTGAGCAGGTGATCGGGCTTGGCCGTGCGCGGCGACGTTCAGATGCCACGCGGTATCATCAACCAAGCCGAATGCATATCGTAAACCGAGGTGGTGCCCTCCGCTGGTTCCCAAGGCAGCCGGTAGAGTGAGGTAGCGGCATCGGCATACCAAGGCTCCTCGTGGCCCAGCGCGTCGGGATAGATCTTCACCGGCAGAGCGTCAGGCATGCAGTAGCGCTTCGTGCCAGAGTAGGATTTATCCGAGTAAAGCTCCACCCGGTTGACGGTGTTTTCCCGCAGCGCATCCAGCGGTAGGGTGAATGACAGCAAGCCCGTGCGCTGGCTGAGGTGGGCGGCATCGAGTGGCAACGCGCGTCCGTTAAGTAGCAGGTTCCAGCTGCCGCGGGCCGGCTCGAAACTGTAGCCAGTGCCGTCGTGCAGGTGCAGGTCGGCCCGGGCTGCTTGCACGGGATTGGCGCCGTCGTCGAGCCGGCCGATGTAGAAGCTTTTACGGAGGCCGAGACCGCGATCGAGCCTGATGACGGATTCAAGCCAACCTTGCCGCGGTGTGAGGACGAGCTCGCCGGTGCGCCCCGGACGTGAGGGTGTCAACGGCTCGGTCCACTCAGGATAAAGCGCGCGGACGTTGTCCGGCGCGGGCACGACATATAATCCCAGCCCGGCCGCCAGCGGGGCAAGTCCCGGTCCCAGTCCCATGCGTCCGTGATCGAAGCGCCAGTCGCGCGTCGCCGTATTGAGATAAGGCTCGAAGCAATTGCGGTCAACCGTGTAGCGCGCCGCATGGGCCGGGGCGAGCGGCGAACCATCGGGAGCCCGTGGCTGGAGCAGCATTTGCATGTAGTTCAGGTTGAAGACTGAGGGTGCTTTCGTGCCGGGGCTGGTGGCATAGTCTTCCTCTTGTCCGCTGGTCAGATTGTCTACAAAACACCAGCGGTGACCGTCCCAATACTCGGCCATCGAATGGCCATAGTCGTTGATGGTGCGGACAGGAATTCCCGCCACCAGACAGAGCCCGGCGAACAAGTTGGAGACCCCTGTGCAATAACTGGAGTGCAGCAATGTATCAACCGGATGCCGACTGGGATAGACTTGCCCGCGTTTGCGCTGATTTTGCAGGAGGGCGAAGGCGCAAATGCGCTCCTGCACAGGGGAGGCGGCATCCAACCCCGCGGCAGTGTCGGTCTCCGCCAAGACCTCGCGGAGCAAGTCCCAATCCCTTTGATGGGCGGTCCGGCCGTCGTTGGGCCGGTGAATTTTGCCGGTGATAAGGTCGTCAGCTGCCCACTTTTCGGCGAAGATATCGTCGGCCAGCGAGCCTTCGCGTCCCGGTGGCAACGCGGCCGCCGACACATGGCACCCCAGTGGCGATTCATCCCAACCGGGAGTATCGCGGGTGCCCCGACCCGACCAATCGAAGCTAATGCCCGGCCGGATATGGCGGTTGACGAACCATGTGCGGCTAAACTCGCCGCCGGACTGTTCGTCGGGCTTCTGATGAGTCAGCACGATTTCCCAATGCGGGGCCCAAGGTAGCCGGGGGAAACGAGTGCCGGGCGATTTCTGGTATAGATGGTAGTCCACAAAACACGATTGCGGGAAGCCGACTGTCAGGGCGAGGGCAAAGGCCCGGCGACGTAAGCCAAGGCACGAAGTCGGGATGCGGGATCGCCAACCGGCCGCTCGGCGACGCCCGCCTCAGCCCTTGATCGCGCCGGCGGAGAGGCCGCGGACGAAGAGCCGCATCGTGAACAGGAAGATGATGATGAGCGGGATCGAGGCGAGGAAGTAGGACGCCATGATCTGGCCCCACTGCTTCACGTATTCGCCGTCGAGGTAAATCAGGCCGACGCCGAGGGTGAAGAGCTCCTTGTCGCGCAGGATGATCAACGGGAGGAGAAAATCGTTCCACTGATTCAGGAACGTGAGGATGGCTAGGGTGCCAATGATCGGGCTCGCCATCGGAATCACGATGTTGATGACCTGCTGGAAGTGTGAGGCGCCGTCCACCTCCGCCGCTTCGAAGAGATCCTTCGGCAGATCCTCGATGAAATGCCGGAGGACGAAGATATTGAAGACTTGGGCGCCGGCCACGCCGACGAGGATGAGGGCGAGCAGGGTGTTGAGCAGGTTCATGTTCTTCAGCAGCATGAAGAGCGGCACGATGTTGGCCACGCCGGGCAGGAGCATGAGGACGAGGAAGGCCGACCAGAGAAAGCCACTGAAGGGCAGCTTGTGCCGGGCGAAGAAATAAGCGGCAAGGATGGCGAGGAAGAGCGATGCGACCGTGCCCGTGACGGCGACAAACACGGTGTTGGCGAGGTAGGGGCCGATGAGCTTGAAGGCGAAGATCCAGTTATCCCACTGCCACTCACCCGGCCAGAGCGGCAGCCAAGGCTGGCGGATGAAGGAGGCGTTGTCCTTAAACGACACCTGAAACATCATGTAGAGAGGAAACATCTCGATCAGGATGAAGAACCAGATGATCGAGTGCTTCGGCCAGTCGCGCTTGCGCCGGAGCGGGGAAACAGGGATGGGACGGACGGCGGCGCTCATTTTTCGACGCGAACGTAGCGGTTGTTGATGATGGTCAGCGCGAGGATGACCACGAAGAGGATCATGCCGATGGCGCAGGCATAGCCAAACTCGCCGGCGACGAAGGCGCGGTTATACATCCAGAGACCGGGCACCATGCCGCGTCCGCCGGGACCGCCGTATTCGTTGAGCAACAGGAGCTGCAGGCCGTAACCGCCGAGCGTGCCGATGATGAGCAACACGAGGCTCAGGCGCACCTGCGTGAGGATGAGCGGCAGCTCGATGTAGAGGAATTTCTTGAAGGGCCCGATGCCATCGAGCTCCGCCGCCTCATAGATATCGGTGCTGATGGACTGCAGACCGGCGAGATAGATGAGCACGCCGACGGTGCCGATCCATGGGAAACCCCAGATGAAGAGCGCGGGTAGAATAAGCTCGGGCTGGGAGAGCCAGCCGATGGGCACGCCTTCGAAGAAGACACCCCACCCGAAGAAGTCGTTGATGGAGACGAGCACCGACTTGAGCCCGGTGGCCTCGATCACGCGGTTGAGCGCACCGAGATTGGGATCGAGGATGAATTTCCAGATAAAGAGGGTGACGAGCTGCGGCACAATCATCGGCACCACGAGCAGGGCCCGGTAAATGTATTGCCAGCGGTCGCTAAACAACCGGTGGATGAGCACCGCCAGCAGGATGGAGGGGATCATCTTGAACAGATTAAACACCATCAGCGCGCCGACTGTGATGAAGGACTTTAGCAATGTGGAGTCACTGAATGCGCGCTTGAAGTTGTCCCAAGCGATGAACTGCTTGGCCTCGCCGCCGGACCAGTCGAAGAAACTGTGGTAGACTGCACTCGCGGCCGGAAAATAGGCGAAGGTGATCACCATCACCAGTGAAGGCACCACGAAGAAGTACAGCCGCCATTCGCGGAGGAGCTTTTGCCGAGAGAGTGGGAAAGCCATGAGGAGTGTAATGCGCCGAGCCGACGCTCCCGAGTGAGGCATTGCAGGTAGGCATGCCAAGCGGAATATTACGGCAAGACACGAAAACCGGCGGCTTGCGCTTTCGCGCAGGGCGGATGCGCTTTGGGATCTTGTTATGACGCCCATCCCTCCAGCCCAGCTACTGGCCGCCCTTCAGTGGCGCTACGCAGTGAAGAAATTCGATTCGGTGGTTAAAATTTCCGCTGAGACTTGGGCGGCGCTTGAAGCGACGCTCGTCCTCACGCCGTCGTCGATTGGCTTGCAACCATGGCGGTTTGTCGTGGTAACCAACCCGACGATCAAACAGGCCTTGGTGCCGGCGGCCTGGAATCAGCCACAAATTGCGGATTGTTCACACTTGGTCGTGTTCACGGTGCACCGCGATCTTGGTCTGGCGCATGTGGAAAAGCACCTCGCTCGCATGATCGAAGTGCGGGGCGTGCCGGCCGATTCGCTGGTGAAGTTTCGCCAGATGGTGATGCGCAATCTCGACGAAGCGCGCGCTGAGGGTCGGCTCGACACTTGGCAGACCCATCAGATCTACATTGCCTTGGGCAATTTCATGACTGCCGCAGCGCTCTTGGGCGTGGATACCTGCCCAATGGAAGGCATCGAACCCGGTAAGTTTGACGAAATTCTGGAACTACACCGCACGCCTTTCGCTACCGTCGTCGCGTGCGCCGCGGGCTATCGCCGGCCCGACGACAAATACGCCACCACTCCAAAAGTGCGGTTCCCGGTCGCTGAGGTCATTGTGCGAAAATAGCGCCGTGGCGTGATGCTAACCTAGCACCATCGCCCGCTCAGTCGTGGATAGCTTGCGCCATTGACCGAGGGCGAGCTCACCCAACGGAAACTCACCGATGCGCACGCGGATTAGCCGCAAGGTCGGATGACCGATGGCGGCGGTCATGTGGCGGACCTGACGGTTTTTACCTTCGGTGAGTTCCAGTGAAAGCCAGCAGTCCGGCACGGATTTGCGCTCACGCACTGGCGGGGCGCGTGGTGGCATGGCGGGCGGGGGCACGAGTTGCTGCACGCGACAAGGGCGAGTCAGGTAGTCGCCGATGCGCACGCCTGTGCCCAGCCGACTGAGGGCGGCATCTGCCGGGATGCGTTCGATCTGGGCCCAGTAGGTGCGAAGATGTCCGTGGGCGGGGTCGAGTAAACGCGTGTTTAGGCCGGGCTCGTCGCTCAGGAGTAGCAGGCCCTCGGAGTCGGCATCAAGTCGGCCGAGCGGATAGACTTTCGGTGGGAGGGAAAACTCCGCGAGGGTGCGCCACTTGGAGCCAGGCTCGGGCGTGAACTGCGAGAGCACGCCATAAGGTTTGTGAAACGCGAGAAGCACGGTGGCAGCATACAGCTAAGGCGAAAGCGCGGAAGCGCAGAATTTAAATTCATGATTCCGCGCTTTCGCTTCTCGGTATTTTCACAATAATTCAGTCCATGCGTGCTGTCCAATTGTCTGCTGTGAATCGACTCGAAATTGCTGAGGTGTCAGCCCCGGTGCCCACTGCTGGCGAAGCGTTGGTCTCAATCCGTGCCGCCGCGCTCAATCACCGCGATGTGTGGATCAAATCCGGACAATATGCCGGGCTCAAGTGGCCCTGTATTCCCGGTTCTGATGGGGCGGGAGTGGTGACGTCCGGCGATCCGACGTGGATGGGACGTGAAGTCATCATAAATCCTTCGTTCAATTGGGGCGACCGTGAGCAGGCGCAAGGCAAGGAGTTTCAAATTCTCGGGCTGCCACGTGACGGCACGCTGGCGGAGCAAATCTCCGTGCCGATGGCGCAACTTGCGCTCAAACCGGAGCATCTTTCTTGGGAAGAAGCGGCCGCCTTGCCGCTCGCCGCGCTCACCGCTTATCGGGCGCTGTTTAGCCGGGCTCGACTGCAACCCGCCGAACGCGTGCTCATCACCGGCATCGGTGGAGGTGTGGCGCTGTTGGCGCTCCAGTTCGCCGTGGCCGCTGGCGCGGAGGTGTGGGTGACATCGAGTTCGGCCGACAAAATTGCCCGGGCGGTGACGCTCGGGGCAAAAGGCGGATTTGATTACAATGCGGCCGGCTGGGCCAAAGCGGCGGCGGAGTGCCCGGGCCCGTTCGACATCATTGTGGACAGTGCTGGCGGAAACGGCTTCGACTCGCTGATTGATCTCGCCGCACCCGGTGGCCGCTTGGTGTTTTTTGGGGCGACGCGAGACAACCCGCCCGGTCTTGCGATGCGCAAGGTATTCTTCCGCCAGTTGTCGCTGCTCGGCACGACCATGGGCAGCCCGGCTGATTGGGCGGCGATGGTGGCTTTCGTCACACGGCATTGGCTCAAGCCGGTCGTGAGCGAGGTATTCCCGCTGGACGCGGCGGCGGCCGCCTTCGCCCTGATGGAAAACGGCGGACAGTTCGGAAAGATTGTAGTGCGAATGGGGGAGTGATCCGCGTAGCCACGAGCGTGAGCAGTTCGGAGGAGCCGCTCACTCGCAATTATGGCCGGCCGGTGCGGGCCTGACCTGGTTTGACGGGTCGGCCGGTGTCGGCGCTGGCAAGGGCGGCGAAGCAGATTTCGAGGCTGCGGAGGTTGTCGCGGCCACTGATACTGGGTTCGCGCTCCTCCTCAATGGCCCGGAGAAATTCACCGAGCGTGCCGCGGAAACCGTCCGGGAACCATTTGCCGGTGAGCGGTATTTTTACCGTCCCTTTTTTGGTCGTGAGTTCGACTTCGGTAAGATTGCACAGATTGCCTGCGCCGCGGAGCGTGCCTTTTGAGCCGACGCAACAAAGGTATTCATGTGGAGCGAGCGACTGGTAGGCGCTGAAGCCCAGCGTTGCGAGGCCGTCGCCGAAGTTGATGACGGCATTGGCTAGCATGGGTGGTTTCATGTCCTGACGGGGCGCCTTCACGGAGTTGGCAAACACGCTGTGGGCGGTGCGGCCGGCGAAGACGACGGCGGCGATGTCGAACCAGTGAATGGCAAAGTCGCTCAGAATGAGATGGTGTAACTGGGCAAACTTGCTGCCCCGGGTCCACGTGTGGTCCCACTCCATCACCATGTCGAGAGTGTGGATGTCGCCCAGCAGGCCGCCGCGAACGGCGGCGAGCAGGGCGGAGAACTGTGGGGCCCAGCGACCGTTTTGATTGACGCCGAGCCGCAGGCCCTTGCGCTCGGCTAACGCGGCCATCTTGCGCCCCTCGGTGAGATCGAAGGTGAATGGTTTTTGGCTAAGCACGTGTTTGCCGGCTCGCAGCGCGTCGAGGATCTGCGGGGTGCGGATGGCAGTGTGCGTCGCGACCTCAACTGCGGAGATGTCGTCGCGGGCGAGGAGTTCGCGATGATCCGTGTAGAGTTCCGCTTTCGGGAAATACTCATCACGCCGAGCTTTGGCGGCATCGACGCTGATATCGGCCATGGCGACGACTTCGACGCCGAAGGACTTGGCGGCCTCAAGATGATAGCGGGAGATGCCGCCGCAGCCGATGAGGCCGAGCTTGTGGCGCTTGGGGAAGCGCGGGCCACGGGGCAGGTAATCGAGTTTGGGAGGGCGCATAGAGGACGGGTATTTACGAGAGGGCACGGAGTAAGTAGCGTTGAGGCCGATCTCTGTTTCTTTCGTTGTCTCCTGTCAGGTACTAATGCTGCAAAAGTTTCAATGGGCGGCGGAGTTTGGCGCTGCGGGTGGCCGTGTCCACGATCTGCTGACCGATCCGCGCGGTCTTCACCGAGAGCGGGCCTTCGATGGGTACGCCCGTCTCAAGGCAATGCAGGAAATATTGAACCGGGTTGGCGCGGGGCCATTTGGGTTTGTCTACCGGGATGACGACTCCCTCGGGGTGACGTCTCGTCTGCAGGCGAATCGTGGGTTCGTAATCGTAGTTGGCGATCGTGCCCCCGGTGCCCTTCAGCACGAAGCCGCACTTTGGTTGCGGCTGGTGCAGCCATGGACTGGTGAAGGTGCCCCAGCGCGTATGGAAGGTTGAGAGCCAATCCCCATACCGGGCGATGGTGACACTTTGCTCGTTCACGGGCACGTTCTTGGCGCTGGCGGTGACCGCGGTGATCTCGTCGGGTTTCCGTCCATCGAAATACCAAGTGCCAAGGGTGGCACCGTAGCCGAGGTAGTCGATCAGGGCGCCACCGCCATTGGCAGAGTAGAACCAGTTCTTTTTTTTCCGCGCCAGCGTGGGCGCGAGTGCCCGTAAATTGCCGTGCTGCTGGATGGGGCCGCGGTTGCCGTCGTAGAAATGAACTTCTTCGAGGTCGCCGATCCGGCCGGCGCGGAGCAGGCGGTGGGCGGTCACGTGTGGCGGATACCAAGCGAGCGGCCAGTTGATGGCGAGTTGGCGTCGTGATATTTTCATCGCGGCGATCATGCGATCGGCCTGCGCGAGATTGCCGGCAAAGGGTTTCTCGACGAGCACGTGCACGCCATAGGGCGCAATCTGTTCGACCCATTCGGCATGTGCACCTGTGGCGGGGCAGGTGATCACGACATCGGGCTTCGTCGTTTCCAGACAGGACTTCCAATCGGTGAAGACCCGGTCGGCGGGAATCCGGCAGTTACGCACGGAGTCCTGCATTTCGTGCGGCTCAGGGTGGGCGATGCCAACGATCTCAGCATTGGGCTCACCGTGGGCGCACGCGAGGAGATGGTCCATGTGCCGGAAATCGAAATTGATGCCGGCGATACGCCATTTTTTGCGGATGGGCATAGGTAATGAATTGCGGTGACCGCAGGGGCGGTCGGACTACTCGTTGGTTGCAGATGCGTGGTGAGGGATCGGAATCAAACCCGGGCCAGCGGCCTAGGCCTGCCTTGGTTATGGAAGAATTCAGGAATCCTTCCAAGAAGCGGTGAATTTATAGGTGCCGGCAGCGAGTTCGCAGGTGGTCGCGGGTCGGCTGGTTTTGACCAAAGAGACTCCCGGGGACTGCGCGAGTGGTTGGCGCCCATCGGTGATTTTGGCCGTGGCCGGCACCGGGAAGGTCGCGCTGGCGGTCGTGTTCGGAGGCACGGTGACTTCCCATTCGAAGCGATCAGTGCTGAGCTTCCACGCGCTGACGACCTTACCGTGGGGCGTATCGAGGGTGCCGCGTGCCCGAGTCAGTTCGCCGCCAGGTTGCGGGGCGAGGCGGATGTGTTTGAAGGCTGGCCGAGCGGGATCGATGTCCACGCCAGCGACCACTGCATAGAGCCAGGCACCGATCGCGCCGTAGGCGTAATGGTTGAAGGAGTTCATGCCCTTGTCCTGAAATCCATTCTCCTTCGTCCACCCGTCCCAGCGTTCCCAGATGGTGGTGGCACCCTGTGTGACGGCATAGAGCCAAGACGGCCATTTTTTCTGGTGGAGCAATTTGTAGGCGACATCGGTGCGCCCGAAGCGGCTCAAAACTTGGGGCAGGTAGGAGGCGCCCACAAACCCAGTTGTCAGCTGCCAACCGCGTTGCTCGATGTCGCGGACCAGCTCGCGTAGCAACTTCGGGCGGAGCGCGGCCGGGGCGAGGTCGAACTGGAGCGTGAGCACGTAGCTAGTTTGAGTGAGCCCGGTGGCGACGCCATCTCCGGTGAGGAAACGCTTTTGGTAGGCGCGCCGGATACGGGCGGCGAGGCGTTCGTGGCGCCCAGCGTCGGCGGTGCGACCGAGCACGCGGGCAATTTTAGCCACTAAGTCGGTGCTGTAGCAAAACATCGCGGTGCCGATCAGATCCTTTGGCGTGTTGCCGAACACATTACCGCTGCCATCCAGCGCGAGCCAGTCGCCATAGCCGTGCCAAACCTTGGTGTCGGGGTGCGAACGGATGAGGGCTTTGGACTGACCCTCCATGTAGCCGATGAATCTGGTGAACGAATTAAAGTGCCGGGCGAGCAGTTCCTTGTCGCCATAACACAAATACACGGTCCACGGACAGATCACAGCGGCGTCGGCCCAGGCCGGCCCACCGTCGGGGCCCACGCCCTCGATGTGTGGGGCGACGGAAGGCATCTGGCCTTCCTTGCCCTGCGCATCGGCGATGTCCCGCTGCCATTTGTTGAAGAAGGCGGCGACATCGCGGTTCCACGCGGCGGTGCGGGAAAAGACCTGCGCATCGCCCATCCAGCCAAGGCGTTCGTCGCGCTGCGGGCAATCGGTGGGCACTTCCAGGAAATTGCCGCGCTGGCCCCAGTCGATGTTGCTCTGGAGTTGATTGATGAGCGGATCAGAGCAGGCGAAGGTGCCGGTGCGGGGGGTGTCGCTATGCAGCACGATACCGGTGATAGCGTCGGGCATCATCGGGTCGGCGTGACCGCGGATCTCGACGTAGCGGAAGCCATGAAACGTGAACCTAGATTCCCACGTTTCCCCGGCGGGATCGCCGCGCAGCGTGTAATGGTCAGTCTGGCGGGCGGCACGGAGGTTATCGATGTAAATACTGCCGTCGGCGTTGAGCACCTCGGCGTAGCGCAGACGGATCACTTGGCCGGCGGTCCCGCGCACGTGTAGGCGGATGCGACCCACCATGTTCTGGCCGAGGTCAAACGTCCATTTCGGTATGGGCCAAGTGGCCGCGAGGACGGGCGGGGCGATGGGTTTAACTTCCTGCGTGGCACGGACGGCGGGTCCTAGCACAGGGCAAATCTCAATCGCGGGAGCGGAAAACAGTTCGACGGGCTGCCAAGCGGTGTCGTCGTAGCCGGGCTCGTTCCAGCCGCGTAGTTCGCGGCGCGCATCATAGGTCTCACCCATGATGAGGTCGCTGTCCACGATGGGACCGAAGGTGGTTTTCCACGAACCATCGGTCATGATAGTGTGGGTGCTGTCGTCAGTGAAGGTCAGCACGAGTTGGGCCAGTAGCTGCGGGCGCTCGCCGTAGTAGTTGCGTTCGCGCCAGCCGAGGTGTCCGCAATACCAGCCGTCGCCGAGGATGGCGCCGGCGGCGTTGGGACCGGCGCGGAGGAGGGCAGTGACATCGTAGGCCTGATATTGGACGCGCTTCTTGTATTCGGTCCAACCGGGGGTGAACACATCTTGGCCGACGCGCTGGCCGTTGAGGTGAAATTCATAGAGACCGAGCGCGGTGGCGTAAAGCCGTGCGGACCGCAGCTTCTTGCCGACATTGAAAATCGTGCGCAGAAACGGGCTTGGTGCACCGGTCTCGGGTCCGCCCGCGAGGGCGCAGCCAATCCACTCGCCTTGCCAGTCGCTGGGGTTGAGCAGGCCCATTTCCCAAAACGCTGAAGTGCTTGCACTGCGGCGGTTCTTTTCGTCCCACACCTCGACGCGCCACCACGCACGCTGGCGTGACGCCAGCGGCTTACCAGCGTATGTAATCTGGGTCGTGGCGTCGGAGGTGACGCGCCCGCTGTGCCAGAGATCGGCCCGGCCATTGCGCGTGGCAGAGACCGTGATGCGATATGCGGTTTGGCGCGCGCCACGGCGGCCATCGGTGGCGAGACGCCAGTTTAAGCGCGGGGTCTGGTCGTGAACGCCGAGCGGGTTCTCGAAATAGTTGCAACGAAGTTCAACCGGTCGGGTGGGGGCAGGCATGGGAAAGTGAACCGAGCCAAACGTGAGACGCCCGTGCATGGCAAGGACTGCTTGGGGGAACCTTCAGTCAGCCGTCCGAGACCGCCGCGACTCCCGCTGCCGCTACTTCCGTTCAAAGTTCGTAACATGAACATCTAGTTCGGGGCGCGGAGGGTGCACGGTGCGGGCTTGTCATGGCGCGAGCGCGGTGCGTTGGTGTGGGCCTATGGGCAACATTCTCGTGACTGGTGCAGCTGGTTTTATCGGTAGTCACACCACGGATCGATTGCTGGCGGTGGGACACACCGTGCTCGGGGTTGATAACTTTCGCTCGGGCCACCGGCGTAATCTCACTGAGGCGTTGCGGCACCCGGGTTTCCGGCTGGTGGAGGCCGATGTGGCGTCGGCCGATGTCTTGGACCGGTTGGCGGCGGAATTTCTGCCTGATGCGATCATCCATCTCGCGGCCTTGGTCAGCGTGCAGGAGAGTATTCGCGATCCGGATTTGAATCACCGGCTCAATATCACCGCCGCCGAACGCGTGGCAGCGGCCGCGTTGGCGCACGGGGTGAAGCGCATCGTGTTTGCCTCGTCCGCCGCGATCTACGGCGAGACCAACGATCTGCCAATTCGGGAAGACGCGGAAATGACTCCGATTAGTCCTTACGGTTTTGCGAAGCTCCACTCCGAGGGCATCCTGTTCGGCCTCGCCGCACAGGGGGTGACGGTGCGATGCCATCGTTACTTCAATGTCTTCGGCCCGCGGCAGGATCCGGCGTCGCCTTATTCCGGAGTGGTCTCGATTTTTGAACGACATTACCGTGAGGGAAAGCCAGTCGTGATCTACGGCGACGGTAGCCAGACCCGCGATTTCATCTCCGGGCACGACGTGGCGCGGGCGAATGTCATCGCCGCGACGAAACCGGGCATTGTATCCGGTGCCGCCAACATTTGCACGGGCCGGGCGACATCGTTGCTCAATGTCGTGGGGATCTTTGCGACGCACTACCCGGCAGTGGCCGCGCCGCAGTTTGCGCCGGCCCGCGCTGGCGATATTGTTCATTCGTTCGGTCAACCGGACCGCGCGCGGTCCGAGCTGGGGTTTGTCGCAGAAGTGCCGGTGGCCGTTGGGCTGGCCGAGTTGATTAGGGTGGGTTGAGATTCCGCTTGGCGTGCGCGGTTTGGACTGGGAGACCTTGTCCATGGCGGAAAACTCTCAAGCTTATGCGTGTATCATGGCGGGTGGTAGTGGTGAACGCTTCTGGCCGATGAGCCGCCGGCAGACACCGAAGCACCTCTTGAAGCTGTTTTCCGATCGGACATTACTGGAGGAAACGGTGCGGCGGTTGGAAGGGGTGGTGCCGCCAGCGAATATCTTTGTGCTCACCAATGCGGCACAACTCGCGGGCACCCGGGCCGCGGTGCCGTTTTTGCCGCCGGACCAGATCATCGCCGAGCCGGCCAAGTGCGACACGGCGGCGGCGGCGGCCCTCGCCACTGCCTTGGTGCGGGCGCGGGATCCCCAAGGTGTGCTGGCCTTGTTGCCGGCGGATGCACTGATCAAAGACGCCGCGACCTTCGGTCGGCAACTTAAGCTCGCCCTCAAACGGGCGGCTCAGAGCGATGCGTTGCTCACTTTTGCCATCAAGCCGACCTACCCGGCGACTGGGTTTGGCTACTTGGAGATGGCGGAGCCGGTGGGCGAGGGATTCCGCCGGGTCGCCCGCTTTGTGGAGAAACCTGACCTAGCGACCGCAGAACGTTATCTGGCGGGGGGCAATCATGCCTGGAATGCCGGCCTGTTTATCTGGCGGGTAGGGGCCTTTCTGGCGGAGGCCGAGCGGCACACGCCGATGCTGGCGCAGTTTATTCGCGATTTTCCTACCGGGATGGCAGTCGATTATCTCGCCGCTAATTTCCCGACCCTGGAACCCAAGGTCTCGGTGGACTACGCTATCATGGAGAAGGCGACGGCGGTGGAGACTTTGGTCGCCGAATTTGATTGGGACGATGTCGGCACCTGGACGGCCCTGTCAGCGCACCTGCCTACCGATGCAGTAGGTAACACCGTGCACGGTCCCGTGGTGGTCCAGGATGCAGCCAATAACATTGCGTTCAGCAATGGCCGGGTGATTGCGCTGTGTGGGGTCAAGGACCTCGTCGTGGTGGAAACTGCCGATGGCATCCTTGTCTGCCACCGCGATGCGGTGCAGGCGATCAAGCAACTGCTGCCCCGACTGCCGATGGAACTGTTATGAGCGACCGTGTGTCTGGGAGAAATTCCCGTTGACGCCACCTAGCCGCGCGCCTTTATCTGCGCCTCTTTTGTTACGGCGAGTTAGCTCAGTTGGTAGAGCAGAGGACTGAAAATCCTTGTGTCCCCGGTTCGATTCCGGGACTCGCCACCACTTTCAAGCCTGCAACCTATAATAAGTTGCGGGTTTTTGTTTGGCGGGAGGAAGCTGTTGGGAAAAATGGACAACCTTAGGCCGACTACCTGCGCAATTCGTCACTCCGTTACCTGCGGACCAGACGGAGCTGGTTCGTCCACCGGGTAGTTTTGCCGGTCCGCCCTCTGCGATCACGTGGTAATACGCCCAAGCCTATTGTGGCTGGTCGCGTCCCGAGCCGGTTTGTCATCTAATAGATGACAAACTGTCGCGAGGGCTGGCGGTGGGGCGGCGAGTGGGGCGGCGCGGTATGTTTTTGTTTGCGACGGGCGGCTTTGCCGTCAGCTCAGGACGCCATGAGCACGACTATCCAATACCCTCGCGACCCTTCCACACCGGTTTCCCATTTGCCCTTTAGCCCGGCTACGCGGGTGGGCGACCTCATCTTTGTTTCAGGGCAGGCCTCGGTGGATGAGACGGGGAAGATCGTCCAAGACACCTTCGAGGGTGAGTTCCGTCGCTCGGTGGAAAACCTCCGCAAGGTCCTCGAATCCGCTGGGAGTGACTTGGCGCATGTCGTGCAGACCCGCAATTATGTCCGCGATCCGGCCAACGTCGCGCGCCACAACGAGCTTTACCGCGAGTATTTCACCGCGCCCTATCCGGCCCGCACGACCATCACGCACTGCCTGCCCGAGGTGCTGCACTTCGAAATCGAGTGCATCGCGGTGTCAAAGTAGATCCCGGTCATGAAGCTAAAGTCTCCGCTGCCGGGTGGTGTGTGGTCAGCGCCGCCGACTCCCTTGAATAGGGACAAGCGCCTCGACGAAGCCTCGGTTGGGCGCTTAGTGGAGCATCATCTCAGGCTCGGTGTCAGCGGCCTGATGCTCGCCGGCACCTGTGGCGAAGGTCCTTGGCTGCGGAGCGAGGACAAGCAAACGCTTACACAAGCAGTGGTCGCGGCTGCTGCCGGGCGGTTGCGGGTGGCCTTGCAGGTCACTGATAATTCCGCCGGTCGCGTGCTGGCCAATATCGAGCAGGCAGCGGCCTGGGGGGCTGAGGTGGCGGTGGTGGATGCACCCTGGTTTTTCCTGAACGGCACGCCGGCGCGAAAGCGGGCGCATTACCGCGAAATCATCCGCGCGAGTGCTCTGCCGGTGGGTTTTTATGATCGCGGCAAACACAGCCCGTATACCTTGCCCGAGGAGCACCTAGCCGAACTGCTGGCAGAGCCGAACCTCGTGATGGTGAAGGATAGTTCCCAGATGGGGTCGCG
>JBDNGL010000265.1:0-2648 GCA_041689285.1 Opitutaceae bacterium | reverse complement strand
TGTCGATTCCTCCAGCGCCGTAAATGAAGCCGTCCGGAGCGGCATAAAGCCCGTCGACGGAATGCAGGTCGGGCCAGGTGGCGACATGCCTGCCGTCGGTGTGGAAAACTTGGATGCGGTCGTTCTCGCGGTCGGTCATGTAGAGCAGGCCGTCCGGGCCGGCAGTGATGACGTGGGGCGTGTGGAATTCGCCGTCCGCCGTGCCGCGGCGGCCCCAGTCGAAGAGGAAGCGCCCGTCCGCCGAGAACTTTGCGATACGCGAGTTGCCGTAGCCGTCGGTGACGAAAAATTCACCGCTGGGCATCACACAGACGTGCGTGGGTTGAAAGAAATGGCGGTCGTCGCACCCGGAAACCCCGTCAATCCCCAGCGTGAGTAGCAGTTTGCCCTCCGGGGAGAATTTCATCACGAGGTGCCGGCTCACATCGGTGATCCAGATGTTGTCCCACGGGTCGACGTGCAGGCCGTGCAGCCAGATGCGCTCGGCGATGGGAATCGGGACCGGCCCGCGCAGGTCGTAGGCCATCTGCTTCTGGTGATGTTCCGCGCCGATCTCGGCATCGAGTGTGCCGTCGGGGTGTAGGCGGAGTAGTGGGTGGTCGCCCCGGTGGGCGACGTAGAGACGGCCCCGCGTGTCGAGGGCGACCCCGACCACCCGATCGAGCGTGATGCCGGGCAATTGTGCCCAACCCGGTTGCGGCTGCAGCCGAGTCGTTGCGGTGTGGGTCAAGGGTAGGGCGCGGAGAGGGAACATGGCGGGAAGAGGTGTGGGCTGCTCAGGCGAGGCGGGTAAAGCCGCGCAGGCCGCGGGCCACGCCGGATTCTTCCGCGAGGGTCCCGCGCTCGATGATCGCGGCGATCTCGCCCATCGTCTCGTCGGCCGCGCTCAACATGGAAGCGATCCTCGTGTCGTCATGCGCGAGCATGATGTAATAGTAGGTGGCGACGAGGAAGCCGCGCTCGCGCATCTTGCGCACGTAGAGCGTCTGCGCCAGCGGCGCGTCGGCACCGAGGTCGAAGACCATCGTGGGCGTCGCCGGCATGCCGCCCACCACGAGCCGGCAGGCTGGGTGGCCCGTGGCGAGACTGCGCAGAGAGTTTTGCAGCTTTTCGCCGCGCTCCCAGATGATCTTTTGCACGCCCAAGCGCTCGACCTTTTCGAGCACCGCAAGCGCGGCGGCCGGGCCGACTCCGTCTGTCCAATAACTGGACGAGATGAAGCTGCCATCGGCGGCCTGCATGATGGGCTCGCGACCGACCACGGCGCCGAAGGGGAACCCGTTGCTCATCGCCTTGGCATAGACGACCACATCGGGTTCCACGCCGAGGCGCGTAAGCGCGCCGGGGTGGCCGTAGCGCAGGCCGCTAGTCACTTCGTCGATGACGAACACGCCGCCGGCCGCGCGGCACCGGGCGGCGACCTTGGCGAGGAAACCGTCCTGGGGCAGCTGCGAGCGCATTGGCTCCATAACCACGCAGGCCAAGTTGTCGCCCAGTTGGGTGAGTGCCGCCTCGAAGGAGGCAAGGTCGTTATATTTGAACGGCACCGCCGTGCCCTTCAGTTCGCGCGGCACGCCCTTCGGCTCAAGGCCGGGCAGGAGGTGGCCGTTGAGCGCGTCGGTTTCGCCGAGATTGGCCGCGAGATACCAGTCGTGCCAGCCATGGTAGCCGCAGAAGGCGACGCCGCTGCGGCCGGTGGCGGCGCGGGCGATACGCACGCTCATGTTCATCCCGTCGCCGCCGCCGCGCGCATAGCGCACCTTGCCCGCCCACGGGTGCAGGGCGAGCAGCTTGTCGGCGAGTTCGACCTCCTGCGGACTCACGAGAGAGCAATAGGTGCCGAGAGAGAGGCGGCGCGTCACCGCCGCTGTGACATCGGGGTCCGCGTAGCCGAGAAGGATCGCGCCGACGCCGCCGGCGCAGTCCACGTAGCGGCGGTCGTTCAGGTCCCACACGTCGCAGCCGCGGCAGCGGGAGAAATAGGCGGGCCAGGACTTGGCATCAAACATCTCGGCGCGCTTGGAGAGAAGGCCGGTGCCGCCGGAGATTACGGTGCGGGCGTGCTGCCAGAGCTCGGGGCCGGTGATGGCGGGCGGGGCTGCCTCGGCGGGGAGGTGCGGGGCGAGGAGGCGCAGGGCGTTGCGGCGGAAAATGTCCTCGAGGTCTCCGGCCGTCAGCCCGCCGTCCTCGCAGGCCTCGCGCAGGCAGAGCAGCGACTCGATGCCGACAAGCGTCATATCGGTGGTCGTCGCCGCCACGTAATCGGGACGCAGCACTTCCGGGTGCAGCCAGAAAAATAAGCCGCCGGTGGTGACGCAGCGGCCGCGCAGCTCGCTCACGCCGAAGTCGGAGCCCCACAGCACGCGGCGCGGTCCGAGGATTTCCAGGGCGGCGCTGAAAGCCTCCGCCTCGCAGATCGCGGAGGTGTCGACGACCGCGTTGTCGAGGTCGGCGACGGCGCGCAGGCCCTGCCGGGCGTTGCGGTAGTTGAAGCTGCGGGCGATGTGGGCGAGGATCAGTTGAGCGCGCGGGTAGGCGCGGCAGAGCCGCCGCAGCGAGCGCTGGTTGGCCTCGTCGTCCATCGCGCCGTCGCGCACGATGTGGAGCAGGAGGACGCCGCGCACCTCGTGGAGCAGCTCCCACATCCA
>JBDNGL010000264.1:0-2400 GCA_041689285.1 Opitutaceae bacterium | reverse complement strand
CCGATCCGTGTCGTCGCGAAACAGGATCTCTCCGCCATTTCCCCGGCTCATCACATGATTCCAGGAGTTCGCAAGGTTCATCCGCAACGGTCTCGCCATCCAGTCACTCTCCGAGGCACGATCAGATAGTCATCATTACAGATCTGCCCCTATTGCCCCACTGTAGCCGGAACGCTTGGCCACACGCTCTGCAGAGCCGCGCGCAACGGTGACGCTCCTCTGTGTTGCGCCTGCGGCAGAGGAGCGGCAACTCAAGCTATCACGATATTGTGCGACCAATACTCCGCCCCAGCACGACCGCGTGACCGGCGCGCCCCTGGCTGCCCCACGGAGCACGTCCTCACTCGCGCGCGTTCCATCCGGAGTTTTGAGCGACAGCGAACTGATTTTTCCGGGCAGCGTCAGCGGTCGTTTGATTTCTGCCGGTGACGGCGGCCGGCACGATGGCCGGGAGAGACACTCTGCCTTTTTCGTTTCGTCTCTCCTGGACAGCGGGACGGGCGACGCCACGGGCAGACTGACGTTGTCTTTAGCGAGCAGGCCCGTGACGGCAGGACGGCTGGCCTTTGGTTTTCGCAGCCGGCATGACGGCGCGGGGCTGCGAGCGTTCAGAGGCGGGTTCATTCGGGCTTCGTGTTCGCCTGCGCCATTTGCTTGATGAGTCGTCGGCAGAACCAAAGCGGGATGATTCCAAAAATTCCAAACGAGCAGTCAATCAATCGCCAGCCGAACGGGATTCCGCGCACGCTTCCCATTACCAGCGCGAACGGCACGACCAACGCGCAAGCAATCATTCCGAACTCGACAACCCAAACATTTCTCACCGGGTCGCGCCACGGCCCGATGAACGCGATGGCAATGACGAAGTGCGCGAACGCCAGCCAGTCCGTGCCGTAGGTGATGAATGGATACCTGGCGTTGGTTGCAATGAGCGCGTCACGCACCTTGAGCAGCCAGCCGACGAAACCAACCTGTTCCGCGTTGCTGTCAACCCCAACGATTTGCGCGAGCAGCTTGAGTTCGGTTTCCAACGGGATTGCCGTTGCACCGCTGATGACCAGCCCAACGATGAACAAGAGAAGGAGCAGCCGGATTCGCTTGAGGAGAGTAGGCGAGAGCACAATGCCGCCTCAGTTTGGGTTCGTTCCCGGCACTTTCTCGAATACCAAAGCCTCGCCAGAGTCGGGGTCGCCGATGATGTGACGAAGAACGTGCGGCGGGGCGTCGTTCAAGATGTGAAGCATCTCGCCATAGTCGAGTTGGTTGCCACCAAGTTTTTGCCAGTTGATTCCGATGACCCAGAAAGTCTGATGCTGTTGAACCGACCAAGTTCCGTCGCCGTCCAGGAAGCTGCCCGCAGTTCCAAAGCTGCCGACCGCTGCACCTGGATAGTTGACCGCCGTGAAGGAACCATCCGCTCGCAAGGTCAGCTTCGTTGGCTTCGACGGGTTGCTGCCACGGGAACCGGCTTTGAGAGTCCAGTCACCGACGAACGATTGCGCTGTTGGTTGTGCCTTCGCGAATTTGCCCGCGTAGGGGTCGCCGCCGCAGCCAAAAAGGAACGTCATCATGAGAACCGCCGTTGCCAGCACTCCCCACGCTCCACGTTCAGAGTCAGGGTTGGAGAAGCGCATTTCAGTCAACACAGCAATGGTTCGCGTCGAAGCTAACGTTCTCCGTCCAGCGGAACGTCTGCGTTGTCGTGGACATGCCGCCGTTCTGGAACCACTGGTTGATGTATGGGGCAATGTTGTTTTGCCACCATTCCGTGTATCCGAGGACAGGCGGCCTTGTGCCGGATGCTGCGCTTGACGAGTTGTTCACCAGGAACGACAGCTTCGCCGTTCCTTTGGAGCACTTGATGTCCGAAGCTGTGATGTCGAGACTGTAAGAACCCAAGTAGGTCACAACCAAGTTGCCGGTGTTCCCGCCTGTTGCGAGCGTGGAATAATCGTAGAGGTATTTCGGGACTCCTTCCCAACCGGCCAGCGAATACGGATAGCTCTTGGTGAAGCCACCGTTCTTGCATGACTGACAGCGGAAGAAGATTTCCGTCTTCATTTTGTCAATCGAGTCTTTGATGTGCCCGTGCTGCCGCATCCCCTCTGTCATGTAGTCGCCGGGGCCAAAGTCCCGATGCCTTGGACCGTTTCCAGTCAGCCACTCCCAGCCCAACTCCCACGGCGTAATCGTGGAACTTGGTGTGTTGGCATCAAGGCCGAGCCTGTCGAACCTGCTGACGGGGTTGTTGTAAACAAATCCGTAGAGGTTGTTCCCGCCCCTCTCCCCGATGGGGTCTCTGTTTGGCCATCTCCCCGTCGCCGAGCTGTAGTACCTAAACCCATAGTACACCAACCCTGACTCATCATCCGTGACCTTGGTACTCCAGCGGACTGGGTT
>JBDNGL010000263.1:0-23734 GCA_041689285.1 Opitutaceae bacterium | reverse complement strand
CTGCGCGCGCAATGCTATCACGCCGCCCATCGCCTCGCCACCATACAGCGTGCTCTGGGGACCGTGCGCGATTTCCAGACTGTCGCATGCGCCCACGCACGCGCCGCCGAAAAAGACGGCGTAGTCAGTGTTGGGATCATTCAAACGCAGCCCATCTACGAGAAACAGCGTCTGGTTTGAATTCGTTCCGCGCAGGAAGAGCGAAGTGAGGCCACCGGACGCGCCCGAGGCGGCTGTCACTGCACCCGGTGAGAATCCGAGTGCCGCAGCGAGGGAATTGACCTGACGACGCGCCAGCTCGGCGGCGGTGACGAGCTCGGTCGCGGTGGCGATGGTGCGGAGCGGCACGGCTGTGCGCGTGCCGGTGGTCACGAACGGTTCGAGTTCAAGCACCAGCTTTGTCTGGCTGCGGAGGGGTGCCAGCGTCACGAGGACACTGAGTACGGTCAGGGGAAGTCCCGCATAACGGGACCCTAATGAAAGTTTCATGGACAGGCTGCTTTTACCGAGGGAAGAGCAGACCGCCGCCCGACGGCGCGGGGTGCCTGTTGGCACCCGCGTCATCCGGAAGGATGCCGCTCTCACGCTTCATTGATACGATGAAGTTAGGGCAAATCGGTCCGCGCTGCGGAATGCGGCGTGGATCGTTCGCGTGAGCCTTTCGGGGCCAGTTATTCGGACTCCGCATTTCTTACGTGCTGCGCACAAATCTCAAACGCCCGTGGCCAAACCCCAGAGGTTTCGGCGGCGTTGCGCCGCTTCACTCTGTTCGGAGTCTGGCAGTTTGGCATTTTGGAGTTTGCACACACTCGTTGCCTCGCCCCTCGCCTTCACCGGGAGGAGAATCCCGATTGGCTTTGCGCCCACCTGATGCGGGCTGGGGGTCTGTGATGCGTTACCGCAGCGTAACTGTGGCCGATTTTCACGGCCTTCTCTGTTTCCCAAAAGTTAAAAAGAACGTCAGGCGGCAGCACCTTGGGCGCCATGACGACTGCCTACAAGCCTTTATCGCATCAGCGAATCCTGATGTGTGGATGTGTAGACTTGCCAAGGACCTGAATATTCCCTGTGCTTAGGCCATGTCCGCGCATCTCTCCGCTGCCCACCATGCCCTCGACGCGCTATTTCGCGAGCGCATCGCTGTGCTTGATGGCGCCATGGGTTCGATGATCCAGACGCACAACCTCACCGAGGCAGATTTTCGCGGCAATCACTTCCAAGACCACCCGCACGACCTTAAGGGCAACAACGACCTGCTCGCCCTGACCCGCCCCGACCTCATCGAAGCCATTCACGCCGATTACTTCACCGCCGGGGCGGATATCGTGGAAACTAACACCTTCAGCTCCACCACCATCGCGCAGGCTGATTACAAGCTGGAGTCCATCGTCCCCGACCTTAACGCCGCCGCCGCCGCCTGTGCCCGCCGCGCGGCCAAAAAAGCCGAGGCCGCGAATCCTGGTCGCCGCTGTTTTGTCGCGGGGGCCATCGGCCCGCTCAACCGCACGCTCTCGATGTCACCCGATGTCAACCGACCCGACTTTCGCGCCGTCACCTGGGACCAAGTCCTCACCGCCTACACCGAACAAGTGCGCGCCCTCGTGGCCGGCGGCGTGGACGCTCTGTTGGTCGAAACGATCTTCGATACGCTCAACTGCAAGGCCGCTCTCTTTGCTATCGAGTCCATCTTCGAAGAAACCGGCACCCGCGTCCCCGTGCTGATCAGCGTCACCGTCACCGATGCCTCCGGCCGCACGCTCTCGGGCCAGACAGTCAATGCATTTTACCATAGTATCCGCCACGCACGACCCTTCTCGGTCGGCATTAACTGCGCGCTCGGCGGGGCCGCGATGCGCCCTTACGTCGAAGAGCTCGCCGGGCTGGCCGAATGCTACGTCACCTGCTACCCCAATGCCGGCCTGCCCAATGCCTTCGGTGGCTACGACGAAACCCCTGCCGATATGGCCGCCGTCCTTGGCGAATTTGCCCGCGCCGGCTTCGTCAACCTCGTCGGCGGCTGCTGTGGCTCCACACCCGCGCACATCGCCGCCATCGCCGCTGCCGTGAAAGGCCGCCCGCCCCGCCAATCCACGACTCCAGCCCCTGCCCTCCGCCTCAGCGGCCTCGAGCCACTCTTAATCGCGTGAAACCCATGAACAGTCACACCGACCAAGGGCACACGGCGCGGATGATCAGGATGTGCTCGGCTTACTTCTCTGTGTCTCTGGGCCTCCGCGGCCAATCTTCGTGACCAAATCCGCCTCCAGTTTTCTCGTCATCGGCGAGCGCACCAATATCACCGGTTCGCCGAAATTCGCCAAGGCCCTAAAGGCCAACGACTGGGACGCCTGTCTCGCCATCGCCAAACAACAGGTCGAGTCCGGCGCCAACATCCTCGACATCAATGTGGACGAGGCGCTTATCGACGGCGAGGTGACGATGGTGAAGTTCCTCAATCTCATCGCCGCCGAGCCCGACATCTGCCGGGTGCCGATCATGCTCGACTCGTCCAAGTGGACCGTGCTTGAGGCAGGACTGCAGTGCCTGCAGGGCAAGGGCATCGTCAATTCCATCTCGCTCAAGGACGGCGAGGCCGAATTTCTCCGCCGCGCCCGACTCGTGCGCCGCTATGGTGCCGCCGCGGTGGTCATGGCCTTTGACGAACAGGGCCAGGCCGCCACGCGCGACGAGAAGGTCCGCATCTGCACCCGCGCCTACGGCCTCCTCACCACCAGGGCCGGCTTTCCCGCCGAGGACATCATTTTCGACCCCAATATCCTCACCGTTGCCACCGGCATCGAAGAGCATAATAATTACGCCGTCGATTTCTTCGAGGCCACGCGCCTCATCAAAATTAACCTGCCCGGCGCCAAGATCAGTGGCGGCGTCTCCAACGTCTCGTTCTCCTTCCGCGGCAACAACCCCGTGCGCGAAGCGATGCACACCGCCTTCCTCTACCACGCCATCCGCGAGGGCATGGACATGGCCATCGTCAACGCCGGCATGCTCGGCGTCTATGACGAGATCGAGCCGGTCCTGCGCGGCCTCGTCGACGACGTGCTGCTCAACCGCAACCCCGAGGCCACGGAAAAAATCATCACGCATGCCGATGAACTGAAGACTGCGGCCGACGCCGCTAAGGCCGGCGGTCTTGTGGCGGCCAAGGCCCCGATTGATGCCTGGCGGCATGAAGCCGTCGAGCAACGGCTCAGTCACGCATTGGTCAAGGGCATCGACGCGTTTATCGAGGCCGACACCGAGGAGTGCAGGCAAAAACTCGCGCGCCCGCTCGATATCATTGAGGGCCCGTTAATGGATGGCATGCGAGTCGTCGGCGACCTCTTCGGAGCCGGCAAGATGTTTCTCCCGCAGGTTGTCAAATCCGCCCGCGTGATGAAAAAGGCTGTCGCCTACCTCCAACCCTTCATGGAAGCGGAAAAGAAAAAACTGATCGCCGGTGGCGGCATCGCCCGGCCGCAGGGCCGTATCGTGATGGCCACCGTCAAGGGAGACGTGCACGACATCGGTAAGAACATCGTCGGCGTCGTCCTTGCCTGTAACAATTACGAGGTCATCGACCTCGGGGTAATGGTGGCTTGCGAGAAGATCCTCGCCACCGCCAAGGAAAAAAAAGCCGACCTGATCGGCCTCTCCGGTCTCATCACTCCCTCGCTCGACGAGATGGTCCACGTCGGCAAGGAAATGACCCGCGCCGGACTCGACATCCCTCTCCTGATCGGTGGTGCCACCACCAGTGCCGCGCACACCGCGGTGAAGGTCGCCCCGGAATACGCGCATGGGGTGGTCCACGTGCTCGACGCCTCCCGCGTCGTGAATGTCGTGAGCGCCCTGCTCAGCGACACCAAGAAGCCCGCCTATCTCGCCGATATCCGCGCCAAACAGGACAAGCAGCGCGAAGACTTCGCCGCCCGCCGCAACCAGCGCGCCCTGCTCACCATCCAGCAGGCGCGCGCGCGCGCACCCAAGTTCGATTGGAGCACCATCGATATCCCTGAGCCGGAATTCCTCGGCACCCGCGGGTTCTCGTCCGCTGGTGCTCACGATAGCGCTAAACAGAAAACGGTCAGCGATCAGCCAATTCACCGGACTCAGGATTCCGATAGTTTGAAGCTTAATCCTTACAGCTTATCGCTCGATGAAATCTCCGATTTCATCGACTGGGGTCCCTTCTTCTCCGCTTGGGAACTCCACGGCCGCTTCCCCGACATCCTCAAGGACGCGGTCGTCGGAGAGGAAGCCACCAAACTTTACGCCGACGCCCGGAAACTCCTTGCCCGCATCATCGCGGAAAACCGCTTCACCGCCAAGGCCGTCATCGGCTTCTGGCCGGCAAATTCCATCGGCGATAGCGTGGAAGTCTACGCGGACGCAGCCCGCTCCCGTGTCTTGAAGACCTTCCCGTTCCTCCGCCAACAGCAGGAGAAGCCGGCCGACCAGAGCAACCACTGCCTCGCCGACTACATCGCGCCCAAAGACAGCGGTCGCCTCGACTACCTCGGTGGCTTCGCCGTCACCGCCGGCCACGGTGTCGAGGAATTCGCCGCCGAGTTCAAAGAGGTCCACGACGACTACAACGCCATCATGGCCCAAGCGCTCGGCGACCGCCTTGCCGAGGCCCTTGCCGAATTGATGCACAAGAAAGCCCGTGACTTCTGCGGCTACGGGAAGACGGAGAACCTCGAGATGAAGGACATCATCCGCGAAAAATACCGCGGTATCCGCCCCGCCCCCGGTTACCCCGCCTGCCCGGATCATCAATCCAAGCCGCCGCTGTTCGAACTCCTCGACGCACCAGCAGCGACAGGCATCACCTTAACCGAATCATTTGCCATGTATCCCGCCTCCAGCGTCAGCGGCTGCTATCTGAATCACCCGGAGTCCAAATATTTCGCCACCGGCAAACTGGCGAAGGACCAGATTGAGGATTACGCCATCCGTATGGGTATCACGGTCACCGAAGCAGAGAAATGGCTGGCACCGTATCTGGATTATTGAGCCGGGTGGATATCAAAATCCGCGTCCGGCCTCTCAGCTGCCCTCTAATTACCTTCAGGCTGATCGACTTGGAGAAATCCGATCTACCCGCCGGTTGACTGAAGCATTACAGCATTGATCCCGTCGAGCTGCGTAAAAAGCTAGGCTGGAGAAACCCAGTGGAAACTAATGCCATTTGAGGCCCATGCATATTCAAATTCCAAGCCCAGCAAAATTCAGCTCGCTGCCCCTGCTGTTCTGCCTGCTGTTTGCCACCACCGTCGTCCACGCAACGCCCGCCACGCGCATGGGCGACTGGCAGAGGATCATGGGCATCAGTCGTCAGGCCATTGCCAATCCCGCCTGGCTGGCAACTCCCGAGTGGAGGGTGTTTACGGACCACATGGGCCAGCTTGCCAGCAGCGGGATCGACGACGAAAAATTTCGCGAGGCATTTAATGAACAAGCCCGTGCCTTGCCGTTTAGCCATTATCAATTGCTCCGGACCCGCCGCGGCGAAACGCCAGCCGAGGCGGCCATGGACCTACACCGACCGACTCCCGATACCGCGGTGCTGGTGGTTCGACGTTTTGAAGAATCGCCTGTCGCCATGCAGGAGATGGTAGTGCGGTTGCAGGCGGCCGCGCCCGCCAATCTCATTCTGGATCTGCGTGAGCTGAGTGGCGGCGCTTTCCCTTCCGCCGTCACCCTTGGCCGTCATCTCAATCGCGAGCGGGTTGACACCGGAGTCTATCTTTCGCGCCGCTGGTTCGCCCAGCATGACACCTATCCGAACCTCGCCGCGATCACCGAAATCGAGCCGCTAGGAACTCTCGATCTCGACGCCTTTAGCGAACGTCTGCGCACCACCGGTGTGCTGCGATTGGTGCTGCCCCCGCACGCTGAGCCGATTTTTGACGGACGACTGATCATTCTGACGAGCCGAGGCACCGCCAGCGCCGGCGAACCCTTTGTCTACAGCCTACGACGGCGACCTGGGGTGACCGTCATCGGCGAGCGCACCGCCGGTGAGATGCTCAGTGGTGAACGGTTTCCCATCAATGCCGACTGGCAGTTGTTTGTGCCGGTGGCCGATTACCTCACGGCCGACGGCGAACAACTGGACCAAGTAGGCGTGGCACCGCACGTTGAAGTTCCGGCCGCCACCGCGCTACAACGTGCGCTGGACCTACTGGCAGAATCGCGTCCGTGAGCAGACTGATACCGTGCGCCGTGGCAGTTCCGGCTGCATTGAGCATGCGAAATGCGATGAAGCCCGAAACTACAGCCAGCCGCGGTGAACACCTGCTGGACGGCACTGGCGGCGACGCCTGCCGCAGAATCCACCGGCCTGCGTCTGGCCCTCAGACTCCGGGCACTGCATACGGCGGCTCGGTGTGCACCGTCAACCGGTTGTCGAGCCGGCGGGAAAAATCGAGCGGATCGCCCACGCCCACCGTGCCGCGTGGCACCTGGTAGGCCCACACCTGAAAATACGTGAGCGTCGCCCCTCCGAAGATCGTTGAGAACGCTCCGTCCACCGCATCCTGCCCGCAGGAAAGCTTGATCCGGCCGATCCGCGGAACATGAAACCGCGCGTCGGTCGTGAACCACTCCCCGCCCAGATACACCTCGGCGTAGGCGTGGAAATCCATGTGGTTCTCCGGATCGGGCAGCCCGATATCCGGCAGGTGTCCGGTCACATAGCGCGCCGGCAGATTGAAGGTCCGGTTGAGCGCAATCGCTAGGTGCGCGAAGTCGCGGCACACCCCGTGGCCGCGCTGTAGCACATCCCACGCCGAGAGGTCCGGTCGGCCTGACCCGTAGCGATACTCTAGGTTGTCGTGCAGCCAGCGACTGATGGCCTCCACGCGCAGCCGGCCGTGCTCGACCTTGCCGAATTTCTCCCAAGCAAAATTGGTCAGCTTATCCGAGTCGCAATACCGGCTCGGCAGCGTGTAACGCAGCACACTTGGCGGCAGCCTAGCGGGATCGACCGGCGCTGCGGCCGACCGGCCGGCGTTGTCCGGCCGCGACGACGCCGCGATGATCGCATCGTGCCGGAACGTGTGCAGGCCCGGCTCTAACCGCACCCGCCAGACCTCGTTGCCATGGCTGTCAGTGAATCGGTCCGCCGGCAGGTCGTTGCCGAGCGCCAGCGCCTGGAAGACGACCGCATGCCCCGGATCCGGCAGCGGCTGCAGGTTGAGCAACAGCACGGCGGGCCCCGCGGCCTCGTAGGACAGGCTGCAGCCCACGCGCACTGTGAGATCGAAAAGGGCGGGCGCGGACATCGGGCGGGCCGGCAGCTCAGCGCGCCTTCTTCTCACGCTTGGCGAGCCGCTTCTCCTTGGCGGTTTTCAACGGAGCTTTTTTGGTCTGCTTTTTGGAATCTCTGTTTTTGGACATAACGTTTCTGGATGGATCGGTTCGGCCGAGAAATGGTTCCGGGCCGGCGCAGAATTGAAGGGGAGCACCCGCCCGCATGCGGGCCGTGCTTTTGTCTCCGATTTGGACGCGAAGTGATCATGCAAGCGCCCACCCCCGCGTCGACCTCTATCCCCGCTTCGCCACGAATCAGTCAAAGCCGCCGGGGCCGGCCCGATTATTTTGCGACTCAGACCGTGCCGAAGGGTAGCGCAACGTGCCCCCACGCACTTTCTCGCCTGATGGCGGTATGGTAGCACAGGCGACTATAACTCGCCTTGTGATAGTTCGAATCCATGTCATGGCGCCACCAAGACGTCGCGTCCTGACTGTCGTCTAATGACCCAGCCCTCAGGCTATCCAAACACACGAGCCAAACGCCCAGCATGGTGAAAGCCCCATTCACCAACGGCAGCTCAAATCCAAGTTCATACCCGTCGAAGCGAGCTACGGAGTTTGCCTTCAGCAGCGGGGGAAACAGGCAGACCAACGGCACCATTCGTCGGATCCATGCCGAAGACGTCCACGCAAAACGAAGCGGTAAGAGCACTGGCATGGCCGAGGGTGTGGATTCCACAGGAATGCCATATTTCCGAACATCGCCCCGGCCTTATAAACCTCAGCGATCAACGGCCACCCTTGAGCACCTCGACCTCGCCATGTTCGTGGAAATATAGCCCAACCACTGGTGGCCCCTCGGTGGTCAGCACGGTGCCGGCGGTGCAATCGATCTGGAGTAAGGTTTGGAACAGAGAATGGGCCATGCTGGGATTACGTTTCAACCGCTTAGTAGGATTCAGGGCGCGCAGCGCGCGCATGCTGCCATGTGTAGCTCCCATCAAGACGGTCAGCTCTCAATCTGCCCGGCACAAAAATACTCATTCTCTACTTCCCGCGGGGATGGTATTTGGTGTGCTGGCTGAGCAGGCGCTTCGTCTCGACTGCAGTATAGATCTGCGTGGTGCCGATGTTGGCGTGACCGAGCATCTCCTGAATGGCACGCAGGTCCGCGCCGCCATTCAGGAGATGAGTCGCGAAGGAGTGCCGCAGGAGGTGGGGCTTGACGTTTTTGGTGATGCCGGCGCGCCGCGCGGTATTTTTAACGATGAGCCAAAGCGTCACGCGTGAAAGGCCCCCGCCACGCTCGCTCAGGAAGAGCTGGCTGCCGGTGCGCGACTTGACGAAGTGCGGCCGGCCCGCCGCCAGCCAGATCTTGATAGCGGCGGCCGCCTTGGTGCCGACCGGCACGACGCGCTCCTTCGCGCCCTTGCCAAAAACGCGTAGATAACCCTGCTCCAAATCAATTTGCTGAAGCGTGAGTCCGGCAAGCTCCGACACGCGCAGACCGCTAGAATAAAAAAGCTCGAGCAGGGCGCGGTCGCGTAGGTCATAGGCATCGCCGCCGGAAGCAGCCGCGAGCAGCCGGGTGACTTCGTCAGGCGACAGACTTCCCGGAATGCGCCGCGCCAGCTTGGGGCTTGAGAGCTGGTCGGTGAAAACATCGTCGCGGACCTTCTCGCGCACAAGATACCGGGCCAACCCACGCAGCGCGGTGAGTTTGCGGGCAAGACTGTTTACCGTGTAATCATCGCCACTAAGCGAGCGAATCCACGCGGCGGCCTGCGTCCCATTGGCCGCAGGCCACCCGGTTACTTTTTTCTGCGCGAGAAACGCGGCGCATTGCCGCAGGTCGCTGAGGTAACTTTCGCAGGTCAGGCGCGAGAGCCCGCGCTCCAATTCCAGAAACGAGATAAAGCCGTCGATTTCGCCAGTGAAGGCGGCAGACCCGGTTGGCGGCAGGGATGCCGGGATTGGCTTGCGGCCCGTCATGGCCGGCAATCCGCTCAATAGCGGCGGCGAAACACGTGCGGCGGTGGCGGGGAACTTTCCTTCATACGGAAAGTGATGCGCGCCTTTTCCGTATCATAGGGGCTCATCTCCATCTTCACCATGTCGCCAGCGGCGATCTTGATAAAGTGCTTGCGGAGTTTGCCGGAAATATGGGCGAGAACGATGTGCCCGTTGGCCAGTTGGACCCGGAACATCGTCCCCGGGAGAACGGACATCACTTTGCCCTCCACTTCGATCGAATTGCCGTCAGCCATGGGTGGAGCAGAATGTGCCAGTGTTGGGTTGGGTCATATAAAGTGCGTGCGGATACAGTATAAAAAGACCATTGTAAGGGGGAAACTCGGGTCCTAAGCAAGGTTTTAGCCGGGAGCGCTTTCTACGAGCTTCTGGCGCTATCAAGCCATGACCGATCAACCGGCCCCGCCACCCTGCCCTTTCGAAAAGCGTTTCCCATCGCAACTTGTGCGCGACGACCGCTTTTACATGACCTTGGCTTATAATCAGGCCATCGATGCCTGGCGACAGGATGAGGTGCCGATTGGCGCCATCATCGTGCGCGATGGCGAGGTCATCGCCTCGGCCCACAACACCGTCGAAGCCAACCAAGACCCTACCGCCCACGCCGAAATGCTCGCACTCACCCAAGCGGCCGCCTCCCTAGGCAATTGGAGGCTAGAAGGTTGCACGCTTTATGTCACCAAGGAACCCTGCCCGATGTGCGCCGGGGCGACGCTCATGTCGCGGCTCCAGCGGGTCTGCTATGCGGTGCCTGATCCGAAGATGGGCTGCCTTGGCGGGGCGACCGATCTCAATGCGCTGCCACGGGTTAACCATCATCTCGAACTCACCGCCGGGGGCGTGCTTGAAGGCGACTGTCGGGAACTCTTGCAGGCGTTTTTTCGGCTGAAACGTGACACAGAAGACACAGGGTAAGGTTGACGCTCGCACGTGAGGGTGCATGTTGAGGCTGCCTTAAGAATTAATCCCAAACTAACGATCACCCATGGCCTACGAACTCCCGAAACTTGCCTACGCTTACGACTCTCTCGTTCCGCACATTGATGCGAAGACGATGGAAATCCACCACTCGAAGCACCATCAGGCCTACATCACCAACGCCACCAATCTGCTCAAGGAGCACGCCGACCTCGCGGCCCTCGACGTCAACGCCTTGATCGCCGACCTGTCCAAGGTGCCTGAGGCCATCCGCGCCGGTGTGCGCAACAATGCCGGCGGTCACAGCAACCACGCTTTCTTTTGGACGGTAATCGGTCCCGCCAAGGGCGGCGCACCCAAGGGCAAACTCGCCGCCGCCATCGAGGCTGAACTCGGCGGCTTCGCCAAATTCAAGGAAGACTTCGCCAAAGCCGGTGCCACCCGCTTCGGCTCCGGCTGGGCTTGGCTCTATGTCACCGCCGACAAGAAGCTCGCCGTCGGCTCCACCGCGAATCAGGACAGCCCGTTGATGGGCAAGGCCGTCGCCGGCATCGAAGGCAAACCCGTTCTCGCCCTCGATGTGTGGGAGCACGCCTACTACCTCAACTACCAGAATCGCCGACCTGACTACATCGCCGCCTTCTGGAACGTGGTGGATTGGGATGCCGCCGAAGCCAACTACACGGACGCGCTCGCTTAATTTTCCGGGCCATCCGGAATGCTCCAACCAAAAGCCGCACCCTTCGGGGTGCGGCTTTTTTCTGGGATCATGACGACTGATTTCCTACCTCATGCCCTTCGCTCTGGGTTATCGCTCGATTCGTAAAGGTGGGGCGGGCAGCACCGCAGAGGATGGACGCCGGGCAGACCATTCTGCCGACATCGGCATCTGGGTGGCCTCTTCCAACGCCCAAACCCTGCCCGCGTTGCGGCTCAGCGCAGCCAGATCGTGGCCTGCATCACACTGCCGAAGGCTTCGGGGCTGATCGGCACACTTTTGCCTGTCTCCGTATCGAGGATACAAAAGCGGCTGGTTGAGCGATCACGGGCGGTATAGACGAGGTGGCGGCCGTCAGCGAGCCAAGCGGGTTCAATGCCATCAAAAGGCGCGCGGGAAACCTGCTCACTGGTGCCCTTGGAGAAATCATGCACGGCAATCTGGAACCCGCGGCCAATGCGCGCGGTGTAGGCGATCTTGTTGGGATTGGCCCGGTTCCAGTCCGGCTCGGTGCAGTAACGGCTGATGTTGGTCGGCACGCGCTGCATGCTACCACCGGCGGCGGGGATGATGTAGAGCTGCGGGCCACCGGCGGCATCGGAAGTAAAGACGAGGCGGGTGCCGTCGGGTGACCAGGCCGGCGAGGCTTCGATGGCATCGGTGCGCGTGCGGCGGGAGACCTGCCGGCCTTGCGCATCACTCACGTAGATCTCGGGATTGCCCTCGCCGCTCAGCACCATCGCGACCCGGCTGCCATCGGGACTGAACACGGCACCGCTGTTGGTGCCGCGGAAGCTGACGAAGGTCGTGCGCTGATAGGTATTCAGGTCGATCTGAAAAATGTCAGGGAAGCCCGATTTGTAGTAGCTCGTGTAGAGCAGGCGCCCGCCATCGGGGGCCCAGCGCGGACCGAAGGCGTGAGCGTTGTCGCGCGTAATCTGCTTCACCTCGCCGATGAAAAGATCGGAAATATAAACCTCCTTGCGGCCGGTGCGTTCGCCGATGAAAGCGAGCTTTGAAGCGAAGAAACCGCGCAGGCCAGCGCCGTTCGTGCGCTCTACCGCGACATCCGCCGCCCGCAACAGCGCATGTCGCGCGGAGGAACCGTTGACCGTCTCAGTGTGCACCGCCGCGCCACCAGGCCGGGTGATGTCCACCCGCACCGCAGTGGCGGAAACCGGTGTGAACCGGATATCGTAGCTGAAGCCGCTTGCGACGAGCCGGTAGCGGCCGTGCACGCCGAAGGCCTGTAATGCGAGGGCGTTGAGCTCTGGCGCGGTAGAGGAGACCCTCACGGCGAGAGCCCGGCTATCGGCGATGACCTCGACAGGACCGATCTCGCGTTGTGCGAGCGCCGGAGCGAGCGTGAGAAATAGACAAAGAAACCAGCGAGGAATTTTTTGCATGAAGAGCAATCAGGCTTTAGATGATGAAGACAGCAGAGGCATTTCTATTTACACCCTACATGGTCATAACAACTTTATTTCCCCTCTGGTTCCAAATTTTTAAAACTTCGTGACCTCCGACGCCATAAAAGAACAGCTTAAACAGGTGAAATATCCTGGATTCAGCCGGGATATCGTGTCCTTCGGCCTCGTGCGCACCGCCGCACTGGTAGATGGCACGGCGAAAGTCTCGCTCGCCCTCACCACGAGCGACCCGAAAATCCCGCTCCACCTCAAGACCGAGGTGGAAAAATGCCTGCGCATGCTGCCGGGGGTTCAGACCATCATCGTGGATGTGGCAGTGGCACCAGTGAAAGTCGCCGCCCCTGCCGGCGGGGGCAATCTCGCAGGCGCAGCCGCCGCCCCGAAGGGCCTCAAGCATTCCGTCGCCCTTGCCTCCGGCAAGGGCGGGGTCGGCAAAAGCACGTTTGCCGTCAACCTCGCCTGCGCCCTGGCCCAGGTGCTGACGGCGCAGGGGCGCTCAGGACGCGTGGGCCTGATGGATTGCGATATCTATGGTCCCAGCGTGCCATTGATGATGGGGCTTACCGGTCGTCCGGAAGTGGAGGGCGACGGCCCGGCAGCCATGCTCATCCCCTTGGAGCACCACGGTGTCAAAGTGATGAGCATGGGGTTTCTCGTGGATGACAACACGCCCGTCGTATGGCGCGGTCCCATGATCATGAAAACTGTGCAGCAGTTCGTGCAGAACGTGCAGTGGGGCGAACTCGACGTGCTTTTGGTTGACCTGCCACCGGGCACCGGTGACGCCCAGCTCTCGCTCGTGCAGACGCTCCCGCTTGACGGCGCGGTGATTGTCACCACCCCGCAAGCCGCCGCCACTAACGTCGCCCGCAAGGGCGCCCTTATGTTTCAGAAAGTCAACGTGCCTCTGCTCGGTGTAGCGGAGAACATGAGCTATTTCACGGATCCCGCCGGGCAACGCCACGAACTCTTTGGCGCGGGCGGCGGCGCGGCGATTGCAGAAAAACTCGGCACGGTGCTCCTCGGCCAAGTGCCACTGGTGCCGGCCATCCGCGAAGGCGGCGACAGTGGCCAGCCACTGGTCGTCAGCGCGCCACAAAATCCAGCCGCGGTCATCTTCCGCGAAATTGCCGCCACCCTGCTCATACGCCTAGCCCAACCCCGTGTGCCGGGCGTGTAAATTTTTCGAAACATTGCAGGCATTGACAGCCGCCGTGTGAACGCTCTCATCTTATAACCTGATTTTGGCATGACTTCACCCGTAACAGAACCCGCGGCCTCTCGCGACTTCGTCAAACAGTCCAGCCTCTATCAGGAATTTCTGGCCGAGCGTGAGGAAATTCTGAAACACAAATGGCTGGAGTCGGAACGCCTTGGCTACGATATCGGTTTTGAGCGGGCATTGTTGGATTGGATCCGCAAGCACCGCGAAGGCTGGCGGGCGGCCCGTCGCCAGCAACAAGGCGGTCAAGGCACCACCACAGCCTTCCCCTTCACGCGCAAATAAAAAAGCCGGACTGATCGTCCGGCTTTGTGGTTTCGATGGATAAGCGACTGGCTTACTTGATCTCCTTGTGAACGGTGTGGCGCTTGAGGAAGGGGTTATACTTCTTCTTCTCAATGCGTTCCGTTACCGTCTTCTTGTTGCGCCTGGTGAGGTAGCGCGAGACGGGTTTGCCCTCTTTGCGGGCTTCGGTGCACTCTAGGATGACGACTTCTTGCATGGTGTTAAAGGGTTGAAAGCGCAGAGCAAAGCCGGGCTCTGGGGAGGAGCAACCACAAAGTTACGTTAGCAGACCGCTTAGCTCTTTTTCTCAGTGAGCTGTAACATCACGCCCCGCCGGAAAAGCATTACCTGACTTGTGCTGGAGGATACCACGATTGCAATACATTGGGCCGCAACACTTATCGCCGAGGCCGCTGCATGCCGACTACCCAGGCCACTGGGCAGCTTGTGATCGGTATCGATCGCTTGGATAAGGCTGCCGGCGGATTCCACCACACCGTCGCCCCGAATCACAAAGGCCCCATCTATTGAGGAAAACTCCTTCACGGTCTCGTCCATGAACGGGTTCAGAATGTTCCGATCCTCCTCCTTGTAGCCGTAGAAAGGATTCAGCACGAGCGGCTTGCTGTGTCGCCCCACCCGCTCGCTATCGCCAACCACAAATAGGCAGCCGACCGGCCGGCCTTCGCGCCCCTCGACGGCAAGTTCCGTGGCCACGGCGATAACGCGTTCGAGCACCTCTGGCTTCACATCAGGCGGCAGTAATTCGCTGTCGGCGCTGAGCAACGACTGGAACTCGCGCTTGATATCAATGACCGCGAGCGTGTCGAACTGGTTGCTGCTGGTCACACCGCCCAAGCAACAGATGCGGTCGGAAAAAACGACAATGCCGCGGGTCAGGGCCACGAGAATCGCACTGCGCAACTGCGCCATGCGCTGGGTAGAGAACGAGCGCACCTGGATCGTCTCGGCAAAATCCTTCTGGTCATCGCTAGGCTCGATCGGATTGCGGGTAACCAAAATGGTCTTGAACTTCGTATGAAGCGCACCGGCCTGGAGCCCGCCGACAAAGGTATCACCGAATACCATGATGGCGCCGCAGTCCGCCCCTCGCGCCACGCGCACGGCCTCGTTGAACATCAGCCGGTTGGTGCGGTTTTGTTGCGCCTGCACCGGACGGATGCCGGTGAAACCGCCCAGCAGCCGCTCGTAGAGGGTATCGAGATTGGGCGCGCTGACCAGTTGGTCCACCAGTTCCGGTTCGCGCACCTGCCGGGCGATGGTGGCGAGCACCTGCAGGTAATCGCGGGCCTTCTCGCCGGCGATGAGCATGAAGATGAGGCGCACACGCTCATCATCCTTCACCCCGTCGTGGCGGATGCCGGCCCGGCTGCGACCGATGGCAAGCACGTAGCGGCGCTTCATCTTCACCCGCACATGCGGCAGGGCCACGCCTAGACCAAGATAGGTGGTCATCGTGCTCTCGCGCGCCAGTAGGCCGCGCAGGAGCGATTCGGGCTTCAGGTCGGGAAAATTATCGACGGAGGCCGCCAAGAGCTCCTCCAGCGCACCGGGGAGGGTGACACTATGAAGATCAATGACGCGGCTGCGTGCGATTATATTTTCGAGCCGCATGGGGATGGATCAGCGGGGTGACTCCGGCCTGATCAACTCCGGCTTATTTCTCCCACTCCAGTGCGCCTTTGCGGACTTCGTAGAAAAGACCGAGCACGATCACACCGATAAAGAAAAGCACCGGCCCGAGGATAGGGATTTCGAGGGCAATAAATTCCCGGTGAATGAAAACCCACGGAATGAGAAAGACCACCTCGATGTCGAAGAGGATGAACAGCATCACCGTGACATAGAACTTCACCGAGAAGCGCGTGTGCACGAGACCTTCGGCCGCAACGCCGCACTCATAGGCGGTATCCTTGATGGCGTTGCGCTTGGTGCGCTGGCCGATCAGGTGACTGGCGCCGATAATAACCACGGCAATACCCGCAGCGAGCACGGCTTGGATGAGGAAAGGCAGATAGTCGGATGGCATCGGCTGAAACCTGCGCCAAGAGCGGGCTGGGCCGCAAGCGGTTTTATCAGTCCACCCGCTTGAACTGCGCCTGTTCGATCTGTGCGGAACCCACGCCCAGCATCTCGGCGAATTCCAAGGTGCGGATTTCATCGGACACCGGCCGGAAGCCCGTCAACTTGCGCAGGCGGTTGATACGATCGAGCATCAGCGCGTCGAGAAGGACAGGATCGCGGCTGAGCCACAGCACAGGTTCCGACATAGAATAAAGCGAATTGAAATACGGGCCGCCGACATACTGGTAGTGCTGGAGGCTGGTGAGGGTGAAGGCCCAAGTCTCCCGTAACTCGGGAATAGCGCTCATCTCGGCGACCGCGGCCGGGGCCGAGGCGGGACTGCGGAAGAAGCGAGAAGTATTGGAAGCGTTCCAGAGGGTGGCGTTCACCAGCGCTCCATTGACGCCGAGGATCGGGTGGTCAGTGTAAACCGGCAGGTTGATCCAAAAAACGGCATCAAGGAAAAGTGGCGTGGCGAGGAAACTTTTGCGGTCCTCATCCTTCGTCGTCGTGGTGGGCACATCACGGGTCTGCGCCTCAATGAAGATCGGATCGAAGCGCTCAGGGAGCGGGCTGTCATAGAACCATACCGGATCGTAGAACTTGCCCGATTCAAGCACATAGACCTTGTGGCCCTTGAAAGGCGATTCACCGGACACCAGTGAGGGCAAGTAACCGGTCATGCGCAGGCGCAACTGGTTGAGTCCGACTAGAAAAACATTCTCCGCTTGGAAACCGCGCCGCACCAAGGCCGCAATCACGCCCTTCACCAGTGGCACCGGCGTCGCCATGCCCGGGCCAGAATCGGAGTAAATCTTGAGCCCGACCTTGCCCTTAGCGCCGGGCACCAACCGGCGACCGGTCGCCTGCTCATAGCTGGTGATGAGGTCCTCCACCCTTTGCTCGTAGATGGCGTCGGTGAATCCCGTCATCTGGGCCACCCAGACCGGTTCGACCGGAGCGCGCGCGGGTTGGGCCGTCAGCAGCAGTGGGAGGGCTGCCAATAGAATAACCAAAGATTTGCCAAAACGCATGATGTTGAGTCGCCTAGAAGCTGCCAATGTTTCCTGAATGAACCGCGAAACTTGACAGTCCGGTCTCCGGGTTGAAAGTGCATTCTTTCCGTTTCGCTGCGCCGTTCATGCCCGCCATCAAGCCCACCTGTATCCGCGACCTCAAGCTGCGGGTGAACCTCGGCGACGTCATCTCCCGGGTGGTCACTTTGCGCAAGGCCGGCGGCACGCGCCTCAAAGGCCTCTGCCCTTTCCACAACGAGAAAACGCCTTCCTTTCACGTCGATCCCGACAAGGGCTTCTATAAGTGCTTCGGCTGCGGCAAGGCCGGCGACCTCATCACCTTCGTGCGTGAAACGGAGCAACTGGGCTTTACCGAGGCGATCGAGGCAATCGGCCAGCGTTTTGGCATTCCCGTCGAATACGAGGAAGGCTCCGGCGGACCCAGCCGTGAGGAACGCTCGTTGCGGCAGGAAATTTTCGAACTGCACGACCTCGCCGCTGAGCACTACCATCAAGCATACAAAGGCACCACGCCGACCGGTGATTTCATGCGCACCTATTGGGTGCAAAACCGCCGCTTCACCCCCGAGCTGGCCGAGGAATTCAAGATCGGTGCCGCCGCACCCACCGAGGACGGCTTGGGTGCCCTGCTGTTGAAACGAAACTTTTCCGAGGAGGCCCTCCGCCAATGCGGGCTGTTTTTTATCCGCGAAGGCGCCGTGCTCGGCCTGGGGGCATTAAAACCGCGCTTTCGCGGCCGGCTGATGATTCCTATCCGTGACCATCAGGGCCGCGTAGTGGCATTCACCGCACGCCAGACCGACCTCACGCCGGCGGACGATCCCGCACGCGAGGCCAAATATGTGAATTCGCCCGAGACCCCGATTTTCACCAAGGGTAATCTACTCTTCAATCTCGACCGAGCCCGTTCCCACGCCGGTGAGGGCCGGCCCTTCGTGCTCGTCGAAGGCCAGCTCGATGCCTTGCGCTGCTGGAGCGTCGGTCTCAAGACCGCCATCGCTCCGCAAGGCACCTCCATCACCGAGATGCAACTCGTGCTGCTGCGCCGCTACCACACGCAGGTCGAATGTTTCTTCGATGGTGACAACGCTGGCCAGAAAGCCGCGCTGCGTTTCCTGCCCATGGCCTTGAAGGCCGGGCTGGAAGTGCGTTTTCTCCGGCTGGCTGGCGCCGATAAGGTCGATCCTGACCTGCTATTTCTGGAACGCGGTCTACCGGCTTATGCCGAACTACAGCGGGGTGCGCTGTCGGCGATGCAACTGGTCCAGCAGGCCATCTTACCCCAACCGCACACGAGCTCGGCCGAACAAAAGGGTCGGGCCGCGAAGGAAATCAATGCGCTCATCAAGTCCGCTGACTCCCAAGTGTTGCGCGGGGCGCTCGTCGAGGAAGCCGCCAAGTTGCTCAATTTGAAGGGTAGCGATTTCGACAGCGATGCCGGTTCATGGCAGAATCCCTCCCGTTTCGACCCCAACCGCGATCAGACCCCGCGCTATGCAAACCAAAGCCGGCCGACGGAGACCAAGCCGGCCAGCCAAACCGCGGTCACACCCGAGTTACACTTACTGCTACTGTGTTTGCATTTCGAGTCGGTCGGCAAGCCGATCAGTCACGCCCTGCCCCATGATTGGATCGACACTTCCCACCCCGCCGGCGTCCTACTCAACCGGCTGCTCGGTGAATTCGAGCACGACCACTGGCCGGGGCGCGACCATCTGGACTCCCTTTTGGAAACATCTGAGGAAAAATCGCTTGTCGCTTCCCTGCTCTTTGATACGCCCAATTTCGACGATCCGCTCAAAGTCGCCCAAGAGGGCCTGCGCCAATTGCGGGCCCGGGCGCTCGAGCCCCGACTGCGGCAAATAGAACTTGCTTTGGCCTCCAACGGCACGGACATTGAACCTGACCCAATTTCACTCTTAAAAGAACGTTCCGAAATTCAACGCCTGCTGCGCCAACCCATCAGCCTAATGCTGAGCGTCTGACGCAAACACCCGCTTAACAACACTATGCCGCGCAAAGCCAAGTCCGCCTCCCCCGATTCCCAGTCCGCCGCCGTCGAGGAGGCCATCTCAAAAACCCAGATCGTCGGCACCGATGCTGCTGCCGCCGGAGGTATCAACGAAAAAATCCGCCAGCTGATCCGGCACTCCAAGGAGCAGGGCTACCTCACGTTTGACGACATCAACGAGGCCCTGCCGGAGTCCGTCGAGAATCAAGAGGAAATCGACAACGTTCTTTCTATTTTGCAGAACCTCGAGATCGAGATTCTCGAGCCTGATCAGGTTGATGATTTCAAACAGCGCATGGAAGAGGCCGAGGAGGAGGAAACCCGTTCCTCCCAGCACGACATTCTCGACGACCCGGTGCGCATGTATCTCAAGCAGATGGGCCAAGTCCCGCTGCTGACCCGCGAGCAGGAAGTGGAAATATCCAAGCGCATTGAGAACGCGGAGCTTAAAGCCCAGACCGCCCTCTTCGAAGCATCAGCCGTCGGCGCTTACATCGGTAGCCTCGGAGCCAAACTGCTCACGCGCGAGGAACGCTTCGACCGCATCGTCATCGACAAGAAAATCGACAGCCGTGAGGCCTATTTCAAGTCGCTACCCAAGCTCGTCGAGAACACCCAGAAATCCGAGGCCGGCACCGGCGAGGCTTGGGCCGAATATATCAAAGGTCGCACCGAGGCCGACAAAAAGCGCATCCTCGCCAAGTTCCGCAAACGCGAGTCGCTCCTGCGCGCCAATTTCAGCAAGTTTTTCTTCAAGCTGAAGGTTTACGAGGAATACCTTGAACAGTTGAAGCCCGTGCTCAGCGAAATTGAGCACCTGCAGCATCAGCTCGAACGCGCCAAGCACCCCAAGACCAAGAAGGATGCGGCGCTTGACCCCAAGCCGATCAACGCCCGCCTGAAGCAGATCGAGGCCGCCCAGCGCATCGCTCCGGCCCAGCTCCTCGTCGTGGTCGCGCAGACCATGCTCCACGTGCGCGAGGCGCATCAGGCCAAGACCGAAATGGTCGAGGCCAATTTGCGCCTCGTGATCTCGATCGCCAAGAAATACACGAACCGCGGCCTCTCCTTCCTCGACCTCATCCAAGAGGGCAACATGGGGCTCATGAAGGCCGTGGAAAAATTCGAGTATCGCCGCGGCTACAAGTTCTCCACCTACGCAACGTGGTGGATCCGCCAAGCCATCACCCGCTCCATCGCCGACCAAGCCCGCACCATCCGCATCCCGGTCCACATGATCGAGACGCTGAACAAGGTCATGCAGGTCCAGAAGCAGCTCCTCCAGGAATTTGGTCACGAGCCCACCCCCGAGGAAGTGGCCGACGAGATGAACCTGCCCGTTGAGCGCGTGCAGCAGATCATGAAGATGGCTCAGCAGCCCATCTCGCTCCAGTCGCCCGTCGGCGACGGCGATGACACCAGCTTCGGCGATTTCATTGAGGACAAGAGCGCCGAGAATCCTTACGACATGACGGCGTTCTCACTCCTCCGCGAGAAGATCATCGACGTGCTCGACTCGCTCACTGAACGCGAGCGACGCGTGCTTTCCTTGCGTTTTGGTCTCGTGGACGGCTACAGCCGCACCCTCGAGGAGGTCGGCAAGCAGTTCAAGGTCACCCGCGAACGCATCCGTCAGATCGAAGCCAAGGCGCTCCGCAAGATGCGTCACCCGACGCGCATTCGCCAGCTGCACGGCTTCTTCGACGCCGAGCAGATCGACAACGCCCAGAATCTCATGAAAGTCGCCGCGACCAATATGCCGCGGCCAGGTGGTCTCGGTGTGCCAGGCATGCTCGGCAGCAGCCTGCCCGCCTTCCCGGTGCTGCCACCGCGGCCCTGAGCTGTTTCCATCTTTACACCCCAGCCACGTCACCTAGCTTATCGCCATGGAAACTTCGCCCGCCTTCATCGCGGCTATCTTCGGCCTCGGCCCGACCGAGCTGGTGGTCATCTTGATCATCCTGCTCGTCCTTTTTGGCGGCTCCAAGCTCCCCGGCTTAGCCAAGGGCCTCGGCCAATCCATCAAGGAATTCAAGAAGGCCACGAAGGAAGAGACTGAAGCAGAGAAATCGACCGAAGCCAAAAAAATCGATGCGAACAAGGCCGACGGGCCAAACTGAATCCGGTCATCCGCTCCCCGCATCCTCCCGCGCGTCCGACCCGGCGCGCTTTTTATTTCCCCCCGGGCTCACCCGCCTCGGGCTTTTCACGCACCCAGGCTTTGTATTCGCGAATCTGCACTGGTGAACCCAGCGCAAGAATTTCATCGCCTGGTTTGATCACTTCCTGACCGCCGGGATTCAGGATCCGCTGACCTTCCCGGTGGATGCCCGCGATTTGCACGCCGTGGTTCTGGGCCGGGGATAGCTCGCTCAGACTGTGGCCCGCCGCCCGACTCCAAGTTGGCACGTGGATGGATTCCATCCTGACTTCCTCAAACATTGAGTCCGCTACCGCAGCGCCGGAAACCGCTACCAGTAAAAGCCGTCCCGCCCGGACCTGTTCCATTGTGCCCATTAATAGCACGCGATCGCGCGGATACAATACCGTCTCGGGCGGTGGCAGTGTGATCATGAATCCCTGCCGCTCGATCCCCACCACCGAACATCCGAAACGCGAGCGCAGATCCAGTTCAGTAATTTTACGCCCTTGGCAATCGGCCAGATCTGGCAGCATGCAATCGGCGATCTGGAGATTCCAATCCTCATGCGAATGCAACCACGGCGCAGTCGTTCCACTCAACTTGGCCGCCGTCGCCGCCATCACCTCATGCAGCTCCACCTCCAGCTGGCTGTGCCAGAAAATGAGTTTATGCCGCAAAAGCAGCAGCGCCATACACGCCACCACGCCGCTGCCCAGCAGCAGCCACCTCGCCGTGCCTTCCGCCGGCAAGACGGCCGCCAGCCAGAAATAAAGCCCCGCACCCATGGTTAGCTTGATGCCGTTCTCAATCACGGGCGCTAGCCGCGACGCTTGCGCGAGGCCACTGGTCGCGACCTGCGCGTAGAGCAAGGCCAAGGCTGAGATGTTGCGCCAAATCGCTACCAAGGGCGCGATGATGACCAAGGTCAGGGTCGCCCAGAAAATAACCTCTGGTCCGTGTGGAAACAGCCAGTCCGGCCCGAGCCAGCGCTCGACGACCGCAAACATCTGTTCCGAAAAAATCAGGAGTCCGCTCACAAAAATAATCTCTACCCCAATCTGCAGAAACCGCTTTTTGCTCAGCATCCACAATGGACTGCGTTTTTGCTGGGCCAACAGCCGCTCCAGCCAGCTGTGGTAATAATCAATCCAATCGCCCAGCCAGCGTGGCAAGCGCCCCAGCACGACGGCCGATAGTGGATCGGCATGCCGGGTCAGCAACGGGGCGGCGAGCGCGGTGAGTAAACACACCCCGACGGCCAGTGGTTGGAATTGCGACGGCACCACCGCCGCCGTCACGCCCAGTTGCGCGATGATGAAGGAAAATTCTCCGATGGGTGTGACCGTAAATCCGGTGCGCACTGCATCCCGGGTCGACGTCCCGATCAACACCAGCCCCAACGAGGTCGCAAGTGGCCGGGCGGCCAGCACAAATACCGACACCCCGACGACCAGTCCCGCGACCCCCCATAATTCCCGCGGGGCGATCTGCATCCCGATCGCCACAAAAAACACCGCACTGAAAACATCGCGCATGCCCTCGAAGGTCCGCTCCACTTGATGCCGATGCGGCGTCTCCGCGACGATCGTCCCCAGTAAAAACGCGCCCAGCGCCAATGAATACCCCGCATGATGCGCGACGATCGCCATCCCAAAAAGCAGCCCGGCAATCCCCAGCGTCTGCAACTCCTCGTCGGCCGCGATACTCATGCGTTTCAGCAACCACGGGAAAAGCAGCAGGCCACCGATCACCGCCAACACCACAAACGCACCCAGCATGCCCAGCGTCCGGCCGATCCCGGCGGACTCCGCCCCGCCCAGATTCACCACTGAACCCAATACGGTCAGCATGATCACCGCCACCACGTCCTCCAACACCGTCAACCCCATCGCCAGTTGGCCGGAGCGTTCATGCGTGCGGCCGGTTTCCTGCAGCACCTTGCTGATGATGGCCGAGGAAGAGATCATCAGCATCGCCGCTAGGAAAAGGCTCTCCATCGTGCTCCAGCCCATGGCTGCCCCGAGCACGCGCGTCAGATAATAAACGCCAATGGCACCGCAGAATGTCGCCAGCAGCAGCGACAGCCCCATGCGCCGTAACTTACGCAGGCTCAGCCGTAGCCCGATGCCAAACATCAGGAAGACCAAGCCTACCTGCGCCGCTGTGGCGATGCGCGCCTCATCCGTCACCAGCGAAAACGGCGGCGTGAAAGGCCCAACCACCATGCCGGCCGCTAGAAAACCGACCACCGACGATAATCCAAGTCGCTGGCACATCCAGCCCACTGCCCCCGCTACGATCAAGATGATCGCCAAGTCTTGTATGAAATGAATGCCAGACATGTTAAGAGTGGGTTTCCTAAAACGCGCTCAACTCACGCCGCCGTCAAGCCCCCGGTCACCCCTACGCAAAATCCCCTCCTACAGCATTTACCGCGTTGACACTCCCAGCGCACGCCGATTCGTTTCCGTCGGCGGAAACGCGCCTCTCCTTTTCACCCAAAATCATGGCAGCTAACTTCCTCGGCTATTTTTCGAACGACATCGGCATCGACTTAGGCACCGCCAACACGCTGGTGTATGCGAAGGACAAGG
>JBDNGL010000262.1:0-12892 GCA_041689285.1 Opitutaceae bacterium | reverse complement strand
CACCCGGCGGCCATGCCTACAATTGTGGGGCTGGCGCGCGAGCATGGAGCCAAGGTGGTGGAGGATTGCGCCCAGTCGCATGGCGCGGAAGTGGGCGGGCGCAAAGCCGGGACTTGGGGCGAGGCGGCGGCCTACAGTTTTTATCCGACCAAAAATCTCGGCGCCTTGGGTGATGGCGGAGCGGTTTTCACGCGTGATGGCAAGGTGGCGGAGCGGGTGAGGTTGCTGCGCCAGTATGGTTGGCGCACGCGCTATCTGAGTGAAATCCCCGGACGCAACAGCCGGCTCGATGAACTGCAGGCGGCGGTGCTGCGGGTGAAGCTCACGCAGCTGGATGCCGGGAATGCGCAACGGCGGTTGCTGGCAGCGCGGTATTTGATGGCGCTGGCCAAATGTGGTTTGGTGCTGCCCGCGGTGGCACCGGGGGTGAATCCGGTGTGGCACCAGTTTGTGGTCCGCACGCCGCGGCGGGAGGCCTTGCTCGCGCACCTCGCCGATTGCGAGATCCGGGCTGGCGTCCTGTATCCCGTGCCGCTGCACCGGCAACCGGCGTATGCCGACCCCCGCCTAAATCTGCCTCTGACCGAGCAGGCTTGTGCGGAAGTCCTGTGCTTACCGGTGCATCCCGGGTTGTGCTTGGCGGACGTTGACAGGGTTGCCGGGGAAATCATTCGATGGAACACGTCATGAGCACCCCGACCTGCGCCCTGAGTTTTGTCGTCCCGCTTTACAACAGTGCCGCAACCATCGGTCCGCTGGTCCGGACCATTGAGGAACTTACCGTCGAAGGCGGCCATGAGATCATATTGGTAAACGATGGCAGCCGGGATGAGACCGCGAAGATCTGTCGTGAGATTTTGCACCGGGCCAAGGTGCCGGTGACCTTCGTCAACCATGCGCGCAATTTTGGTGAACACAATGCGGTGCTCAGTGGTTACCGGCACGCGCGCGGGACCCATGTGGTGAATCTGGATGACGACGGTCAGAATCCGCCGGCGGAGGCAGTGCGGCTCTGGCAATATGCGGTCGCCCAGGGCGTGGACGTGGTGTTCGGGCATTATCGCGTGAAGCAACATTCGTTTTGGCGCAATATTGGCAGCCGGTTCACCAGTCGGGTGACCGATCTCGCGCTCGACAAGCCGGCGGGTTTTTATCTTTCAAGTTTTCGCTGCATGTCGGCCTTTGTGGCTAAAGAAGTGGCGGCAAACCACGGACCTTTCCCTTATGTGGACGGGCTCATTCTCCAAGTGACACAGAACGTCGGCTCGCTTGAGGTCGAGCATGCGGCCCGGCAAGCCGGCCAAAGTGGCTACACGCTGCGGCGATTGGTGCGCTTGTGGTTGAGCGCTTGGGTGAATTTTTCGGTGCTGCCACTGCGCTTCGCCACTCTGCTGGGTCTGTTTACGGCGGCGGCTGGACTGGTGGGGGTAGGCGTCGTGGTATGGCTGAATTTTTCTGGTCAAGGACCTGCCTTCGGTTGGGGTTCAGTGATGGCAGGCTTGCTGGTGTTTTCGGGCGCACAGCTTGTGATGCTTGGGTTGATCGGTGAGTATCTGGGGCGGATGTTCCTGACGATAAACGGGCGCCCGCAGTCCGTGGTGCGCTCGGTTGATCGATCGAGTGTTGGTGGCGCGGCATGATTGCCCGATGCTGGCGTCTAGCTCTGCGAATCCCGTGCTGTCTTTAAATCTGTTCCGTGTGGACCGGTGGTGGCGGCGGAGAGGGCGCGGCGCCTTGCAGCAGTTCGCGCCAGCGGCGGCGCTCGTGGGCGATCGCCTGCGCGACTCCCACCCGGACAGCCGGCGGTGGCACCGGTAGCAAAATCAGGTAAGCCAGCGCGGAAAAAATCAGGTGGTAATCGAATACGCCTGACTGGTCGGCGTGGATGGCAATTTGGTGCCGGCTCCAGGCGCGTGCGGAGAGGGTGGCGATCTGGTTCTGCCAACGTTGGACCAGCCGGGAAGTATTTTGCTCGTTGTGCACGTTACGGCCGACGGAGGCGCTGATGTGGTGCCGCACGATGCTGCGCAGTGCGATATGATGCGTGAGACCGGCGGTGGTGGCGCGGAGGGCGAGATCGATATCCTCGCTGCCATTGAGGAAGTCCTCGTCGAACCCGCCGAGTTGCTGCCACACCGTGCGGCGCAGGGCGAAGCAGGCGCCGGTCAGGGCATCGACGGCGCGGTAAGCCGGCCAGCCCAGCCAGCGGGTAGTGGCAGGGAGATCGGTGCGGTGGGCCGGTTTGCCCTGATGGTTGAAGTAGATGCCCGCGTGGTCCACGGCGCCGGTGGTGACGTTGAGCTGGACGTTGCCGACGAGGCCGACGGCCGGAAAGTGGCCGAAGGCAGTGAGCATTGGCTCGAGCCAGTGCGGCAGAAGGAGGAGGTCATTGTTGAGGAAGAAGATCAGATCGCCGGTGGCAATCGCTGCACCGCGGTTGCAGGCACCTGCAAAGCCGAGGTTGGTTGCGTTGAGAACCACCCGGCAGGGCGCCGGGAGCTTCGCCAGCCAGTCACGGGTGCCGTCGGTGCTGCCGTCATCCACAAATATGATCTCATGGTCGAGCCTGACGGGCAGGGAGGCGGACAGCGTGCGCAGGCACTCGCGGGTATGGGCGAGGCAATTATAGAGCGGGATGATGAACGAGACCTGCATACCGAGGATGTAAGTGAGTAAACGGGGATGCAGTCAGGCTGCACGGAGAAAAGCACAGGCTCCCGGCTTGCATGTGGTTGGTGGGCATTCTTGGTTTAGGCGGATGTCCCTGTTATCCATTCAACCGGCGCGATTGGAGTCCTTGCTGGGCCGGCGGTCGATGGGGTTGGTGCTGCTGGGATTGGTGGCGGTAGTTATACCGTCGCCTATCTACAGCACCCATTGCTGCCGCGGATGAATCCCTTGCTGGAGCGGGACGGCTGGTGGACGTGGTTTTGACCAGTTTACCTACTGGCAGGCGGCAGCGGAGCTCACACAATTTCGGCAACAGCGGAACGCTATTATTATCCACTGGGCTATCCCCTGCTCGGGGCCTTGGGCTGGAAGCTTACCCCGGCGCATCCCTTCTTCTGGCCTGATCTGGCGATGGTGGTGTCGGCATCGTGGGTAGTCTGGCGCTTGTGGCGTTGGCGGTTTTCGCGTGTGGCCAGTTTGATGCTGATGGTGCTATTTGCAACGATCCACAGCGCACTCCCGCAGCTCACGCAGGTGGTGCCCTGGAACACGATTCCGACCCAGCTCTCCCTGCTGGCGGGGGTCTGGGTTTTTTGGGACAGGACAAACAACCGTGGCGTAAGCTGGCTGGCGAGCCTGGCTGCAATCACCTACCTGATCCGTCCCGTTGATGCAGCCTGTTTTGCTCCCATGCTAGTATGGGCGGTTTTGAGACTACCAACATGGCGAGAACGGATCACTCATGGCTTATTGGGCATGGGCATTGCGGCGATGGGTGTAGCCACGGTCGGGTTGGTGAATCTGGCGGTCTTCGGCAGTTGGAATTCACCGTATGTGCAGGTATCCTTGGCTGCTGTGGGATTCAATTCCTACCCTGCAACCTTCCAATGGTTTTGGTTGCTGGTGGACGGGAGCGTATTCTTTGGTGAAGAGGGCGCGGCGTTGGTCTTCCGCTATCCTTGGCTGCTACTGGTCCCCTCGGGCGCAATCTGGTGGATACGTCGTGACGGCGTTAAAGTGGCGATCATACTGGCCACGGTTTTGCTGAGCTGGGGGCTATACTTCCGTTACAATGATTTTGTTCCGTCCGGAATTTTCCGATTTAGTCTCATTCATTACCTGACTTGGAGTTTTCCACTCTTGTTTGGTCTGGCTGTGGCCGGAGGATGGTTTGGCTGGCGTGATCGGATTTGCCGGATGGGGCTGGTGTTGGCGGTATTGCTGGCGGTGATCATGACGGGTTTGGACCTGAGTGAACGCGTGCTGCCGGTTGAGGTGGGACCGGGTTGGGCCAAATTACCGGAGTCGCGGCCACTATGGGTGCAATTCCCGAAAGAGCCGTTGGAAAAGTCTGGTGCGATCAGGCTCGACGGACGTGCGCTGCAGGAGTCCCGTGATTATCATATCCCCTATGTGCCTTCCGATTTGCGCCTGTTACTAGGTTGCAGGGCGCAAGGGACCAAACTGGAACTGACGACCGGGACAACCACCGCACCCCAAGTCGGCGATTATGACTGGAGTTGGCGTTGGGAGCCCACACGTTGGTGGCCGCCACGGGATTAACCCGGCAGGGACTACTCAACCACAATCCGCGGCGTGACAAAGATTACCAGTTCGGTCTGGGTTTCGACATTGTTGGTCCCGGTAAATGCCTTGCCCAACACGGGAATGTCACCGAGCAGGGGAATTTTGCGCGTGGTCTTGTTGTTCGTGGTCTGAATCAAGCCGGCCAGGGTGATGGTATCCCCATTGCGCACACGGACAATGGAAGCGGCTTGGCGGATATCGATAATAGGGGCGCGGTTGCCAAGTTCGGCGGACTGCACTTCGCCGACGAGTCGGGTGATGGCGGGGGTGATGTCGAGGCTGATGATACCATCAGATGAAACCCGGGGAGTGATGGACAGCACCGTGCCGATCGTTACCGTCTGCAGACTTTCGGAGACATCACGATTGATGCCGGCAGCGGTGGTGGTCTGGGAGATTTCCGAGAGAAAGAAAGGGTAATCTTGACCGACGCGAACCACCGCGGGCTGGTTGTTGAGGGTGCGCAAGCGCGGCTTGGAAACAACCTTGAGATCGCCCTGCTGTTGGAGGGCTTCCAGCACCGCACTTAACCCTCCGCGCTGGTGATTGATGATCAAGGAAGGAGCGGCCGGTGAGCCAGAACCGTAAACCGGATTGTTCACGATCAGACTGCCACCGAAGGTGGCGTCGAGGCGGTTGGATACGCGCTGCCAGTCGATGCCAAGCTGTTGTTCCTTGGTGAAGGCGACTTCGTAAATCTCCACTTCAAGTTCCACCTGCCGTTTGATGTTGGTCGAGATTGAATCGAGAAAAGTAATCGCGCGCTGCACATTGCGATAGCGGTCAGTGATGATGATGGTGCCGGCGAGACCATTGATGGAATAGGAGCCTGCGGGGGACAGCACCCGACCCAATTGCTCGCCAATGGTGGTCCAGAGGTCTGCGGTGGAACCCGTGGTGACGGCGGCGACAGAACCATCAGTTGCGGATGAACCGCCAGAGCTCACGGAGACGTTGTTGGAGCGGCTGCCGGTGCGGGTGATTTGGATGTAATCCATCTCATAGATGCGCGTAGTCATGTCGCGCACCCGGATTAGGTCCCGATCCTGCTGAAAGTAATAGCCATGGGCATCGACCAAGGCTTCGATCGCATGATGGAGCGGAAGATTGCGGAAATCGACCGTGACAAGGCCGGACACTTCCAGATCAGGAATGATATTAAGGTTGTTGGCCCGAGCGAAGAGCGCGAGTGCCTGCTTGAGATCGAGGTTATCAGCCTGGAAACTGTAAAGTTGCCCATCCTTCAGACCGGCTATAGCCGGGACCGAGTCGTCCGTGTCGGCCGAAACGAGCGGACCGGTGAGCAGCAAGACTCCGAGGACCGGTAGCAAAGGTGCGAGTAAGAACCGGCGAGGGTGGACGGCGGATGTTTTCATGTTGGATCGGAGGCGGAGTTAATTGACGGGAAGTTCAAAGGCGTGCTGCTGTCCGAGAGTCAGGAATGTGCGCTCGTCTTGCAGTCCCAGCCAGACGCCATCGGCAGTGATCTCCAGCACCTCAATGGCGCCCAGGCGGTCGCCGACGTGGGTGATCTGGCCGTTGAGCACCGCCAGATTCACTCCGGGTTGGCGCCAGAGGGCGGACAGCTTGACTGAGGTAAGCGTGTGGGGCGTTTCCTCGGGGACTGCGACCGGTTGAGCGATTTTGGTTTCGAGATACTCGAACAGCTCGCGCGCTGACTCGGGCAACGCGTAATCGGTCAGCACCTGCCGAATGCGACTTGGAGAATATTGCACCGTGCTATCTGCTTCCAGTCCGAGCAGCGAATCGGTCTCGGCTGGGCTGATAGTCGGGCGCGCATGGGTGGTAAAACGTTCAGTCATTTGCGGCCAAAAGATGATCAGCAAGGCGAGCGCGACGAGCAGTCCGACAAAGAGGGGGTTATTGAACAATTTTTTCATGGCCGTGTGCGCTGCAAGAAACGCAAGCGCACGCTGAGCTGCAGCTGGCCGGCGGGACCGGTTGCGAGCGCAAGGGCCGACACGTCGATGCGCTGATCAATCTTGTCCAAGTGCTCCAGCCAGCGCAGCAGGCTGGCCGTTGCGCCAGCGTCCGGGCCACCGGCATGCTCCAGATGCAAGACATGGAAAATATGGGTCAGCTCTGGCGACCCGACCACGGGTTCAGCAATGACGGCTTCAGCGACTTTCTCGGAGGAAGCCCAGCCCGCTTCGGCGGCACGAGTGGCGATTTGTGCCGACAAGCGGGCGGTGGCGGCGGCATCGGGCAGGATGAACAACTCCGCATCCCTTAGTCGGACCTGAAGGTCGGCGTATTGCTGGTCAGATACCCGGAGGCGGTAGGCGCTGATGGATTCTTCCAGTTGGATGAGGTCCTGATTGGTGCCCACGAGATATTCAGCCCGAGGCTCACGGATGCCGTGAGTCCACGCTAGCAACAACGCGGTGCCGACCAAGGGCAACCAGATCAGCAGGCGGCGCACCCGGGCTTCCAGTCGGTTGCCATCACCACTATGCCGTGATCCGACGAGATAATCCACGGCTGCCAGCCAAACGAATTTTAGTCTATTGAGCAAAGAGCCTCCCTTCGATGAAGAATTCACGTTGAATAAGGGTGCTGCGGCGCGAGACAAAGCTGCCAAGCTCGACTTGGTTATTGGTCAGGACGAAAGCGCGGAAGGGCGCCGCGGCCAGGAGACGTTCCAACTCGGTCAGCGCGGTCAGGGTGGTTTCCACGTCTGCCCGGGACAGGCCTTCGATCCGAAACATCCATGCAGACTCGGCTGGTTGCCACGAAATCTGGAGCTGGGTCAGCCGTAGAAAGTCGGGAAGCTGGGGCCCTATCCAGCGCATGAAGCCTGCGGCCACGGGTGGCTCCCTTTTATCGATCACTTCTGACACCGTGTGCGCGGAGTGTCGGGCCGAGGCTTCACGGTCGGCCAAGACCGTCAGGGTTTCCTCCAATTTGGCACGATTGCGCTGGAGGTCGGCGAAATAAAAAAGTTGCAGCTGATAGTTCCACTCCGCACGAAGAGCCGAGAGTCCGGCGAGGGTAAACAACAGCCAGAGCGTGCTGGTAAATACGAAGCGCACCAGTTTGCGGCGGGCCTGCTGTTGCAGGCGCTCAGCGAGAAGATTGGCGGAATCCCCCGCCGGCAGGCGCTGAAGCAGGCTTAGCCAGACGGTGTTCGGGCATTCATGGGTTTTGACCACAAAAGTGCGGTCGAGTTGGGCTAGCAAAGATTCCCGGGCCTGGTTGACGGATTCACCGACCAGAAAAACTGTGTCAATGGTGATGCCGAAGCGTTGCCGGGCGAAAAGGATGGAGCGGTTGATTTCAGTCGCGGCGCGGTTGGCGTCGCGGCGCCAGTCATTGAAAATCGCGCGACCGAAAAGGATTTGTCCATCCCGGCGCCCCGACACCATGGAAGTGACACCCGCATTTTCGGTGACCATGAGCACGATTTCATCACGCTCCAATCCGAGGCGCTGCAATTGTAGGGGAATTAAGGCGAAGTAAGGAAAAACTTTTTCTAACCGCAGATTGAGCGTCTCAAATGCGCCGACGATTTCCGTAAAGATCGTGGTGGGCAAGAGGTGCAGGATGACGTTTTGCTCCTGCTTCGGGGAGTAGGTGCGCTGATAAGAGTGAGTTTGGGCGACGGGGCCACCGTTACGCAGCGCCCGATTGCGAATGTAGTCGTGCTGCACGCGGCGGGAGGCCGGTGGCACACTTTCCATTTGGTGACTGAATTCTTCCCGCTCAAACACGAGCGCGGCCTTGACACCCCGGAATTCCAGTTTGGCCACGGCCGCACGTAAGGCAGTGGAAAAGTCCTCCATGGAGCGAACCAATCCGGGCCGGGAATAGATGGCCAGCGCATGCTGGCGGCGGTAAACTGCCGCTTGAAACACGCCATGAATCCATGTCACCGAGAGCGAATCGCTCCGGCGCGTGCGCACCGACTTGTCCGAGGGAATCATGGGCGCAGTCGAGTCCACGGTTCTGCCTTGGGTGGGTTCGGTCGCCGAAGTCGCAGGCGGCGTGGCGTCGGGTTGGCGAAATTTGAAATCAGACGGCATCAGGAATAGTTAACGCCAGAACCCGGAGTCATAGGTCAGCGAGACATCGTGATCGGCGACCACATGGGTGTAAATTGGAGCACCGGCACCGGTGGCGTTGCCGTAGAGTTCAACCCGTTCGCCGCGACGCAAGGCGGGGACGATGCGCTGCGTGATCGGGTTGATGGCGGTGGCGGCGCTGAGCGTGCCATCTAGGGCGCGAATGCGGTAACTGGCGGTGACGGCCAAGGCATCGGCATTATTGAGAATAGCGGTAGAGGTCTTACGCAAGGCCAGCACATTGACGCGCTGGATGACCAACATGTCAGGGAAGCCCGCCCATGTGTTCCAAGTGGCCCACGAGGAAACGGGTGGCACCTGTCCAGTGGGCGTATCCCAAATCTGCTGGAATTGAGCATCGTTGATGGTCGTGCCCGAGGGCACGGTGAGGCCTGCGCGGAGCCCCGAGATGACCATGGCGCGATCCCCCGAAGAGTGCGCGAGGTAACCACGCGCAACGCTTTGGCGATTGCGGGTCAGTTCGGCGGCGTTGAGCCCGGAATAGACCGCCAAGGTCACCGCCCAGACACGCGGATCCGTGGCGGCGGCACCGTGAGCTGGCAGGGAACCGTTGGCCTGCACATAACCTTCCAATTGCTGGGCTAAGACTTCGAGTGTGCCGGTCTCGGCCTTTACTTGGGCGCGTTCGAGGGAGCGGACCAGATTGGGTGCAAGCGCCGTGGCGAGGATGGCCATTACGGCCAGCACACCGATGATTTCTAAGAGCGAAAATCCGCCATGGCGGGTGTAGGCGCGGCGGAGATTTTGTCTAGCGGCTTTCATCCGCCGGCCGCCTCCCAGAGTTGTAAGATCGGCAGAATCAGGGCCAGCGCAACCGCCCCCACCACGCCGATGAGGATGAACATGACCGCCGGTTCAAAGAGTGAGAAGAAAACTTTGATTTTTCGTGGGATGATGGAGTTATAGTAATCGGAAATACTCTCCAAGGCGACATCTAGTTTGCCCGAGGCCTCGCCCGAGGCCAGCATGGTGATCAGGGCTTTGGAAAAGACCTTTTCGCCAGCCATGACCTTGCTCATCGGGTTGCCCTCGGTCACGCCGCGCAGCACCCGCCCGAGAGCGCGGGAGATGGCCTGGTTGCCGACAATGTTGCGGCAAATTTCCAATGCGCGGGTGAGCGGGATACCCGCCTTATACATCATCGCCAGATTGTGGCTGAACCGGGAGAGTGCGAACATCTGGATCAGTTCGCCAAACAGCGGCAGGCGTAGTTTGTATTCGTCGATCACGAGGGCCACAGCTTCCACCTTGCAGGCGAAGCGATAGGCGATGGGTCCGCCGACGAGCAGGCCCAGCCAGACAAACCACGTGGCGCTGACAAAGCCGCTCGTGCCCATGACGATCCGGGTCAGGGTTGGCACCTCCATGTTCATGGATTTGAACAGCTGGGCGAATTGGGGCACCACATAGACCATCAGCACAAAGACCAGTCCGGTGACGGCCAGCATCACGACGAGGGGATAGGTGAGCGCTTGGCGGATGTCACCCTGCAGGGTCTCGAGCCATTCCAAGTAGTGGCGCAGATTGTCGAGCACATTAGGCAAGGTGCCGCTGGCTTCACCGGCCTTGATGAGGGAAGTCATCTGCGGGGAGAAAATGCGCGGGAAAGCATCCATGGCCTCGTGCAGCGGGGTGCCATTGGAGATCTGTTCCTTCAGTCCGTTGATCACGGGACCGAGCGGCTCATCGGCGAAATCATCCTCCAGGCGCTCTAAAGCTTGCACGATGGGAATGCCGGCGTTGAGCAGGAGGCTGATCTGGATGAAGAAGGTGATGAGATCCCGCCGACTGGTTTTGTAGCGATGTCCTCGGGTGACATAATTGGCCACCTGGCTGCGGCGGCTGCGCTGGGCGCTAATCAACCAGATGCCGGTCGATTTAAGCTTGGCTTCCAGCGCCCCTTCATTGGGAAAGCTCAGGGTTCCTGTGACTTTCTTGCCGGTGTCATCCAAGCCGATGTAGCTGTATTCAGGCATGGAGTCAGAGGGCCACGCGATAAACTTCCTCCAAGGTGGTCAGGCCTTTTAGGGCTTTGCCGACACCATCCTCGGCAAGGGTGGTCATACCTTTTTCCTTCGCGAGGGACAGGATGCCATTTGTATTCCGATCGATCACCAAGTGCTCGAAATCACCGTCAAGGGCCAGCATTTCGAAGATGGCCAGCCGTCCGCGGTAACCCGTGCCGCCGCAAGCGGGGCAGCCCGGCGCACGCCACAAATGCTGACCGTCGCCCGGTGTGCACGTGAAGGGCAACTTGTTGACCAACTCAGTGGAATTCGGGGCGGGTTGACGGCAGGCGACGCAAAGACGGCGCACCAAGCGTTGTGCGATGATGAGCCGCAGGGTCGAGGAGAGCAAAAAAGGCTCCACCCCTAGATCGATTAAGCGCGGGATGGCGGCTACGGCATCGTTGGTATGGAGCGAACTCAGCACCAAGTGCCCGGTGAGGGCAGCGCGCGTCATCAATCGGGCGGTTTCCTGATCACGGGTTGCCCCGACCAACAGCACGTCTGGATCCTGACGCAGGAGAGTGCGGAGGCCGTTGGCGAAGGTGAGTCCAATCCGCTCGTGGATCTGGGTCTGCCGGGTATAGGGCAGAGTGTATTCGATCGGGTCTTCCAAGGTGAACACGCTGCGTTGGCGCACATTCACCTGGTTGAGGGCGGCATAGAGTGTGGTGGTTTTGCCGCTGCCGGTCGGGCCGGTGACGAGCACAATGCCGTGGGGGGCCGCCACGGCTTCAATCAGACATTTGGCATCCCGTGTTGAGAGCCCCAGCGTGGCGATGCTCATCACCGTATCGCCGGTGTCGAGAATGCGAAGCACCACGCTCTCGCCAAAATTGGTCGGCAGGGCGGAGACACGTAGGCTAATGCGTTTGCCGACCAGAGTGAGCGTCATGCGGCCGTCCTGAGGGAGGCGCGTCTCGGAAACGTCAAGGTGAGCCATCACCTTGATGCGGGCAATGACGCTGTCCTGCAGATCTTTGGGCACGAGCAGATAGTCCTGAAGGATCCCATCGACCCGCATGCGGATGCGGAAATTCTTTTCGTCGGGCTCGAAATGAATGTCGCTCGCCCCGCGTTTGACGCCATCACTGAGAATCTGCTCGACGAGGGTGATCATCGGCGCGGCGTCCTCCAAGAGGCCGCTTGCCGGCTCGATCTTCATCAGCTGCTCGATGGCGCGCTCAGCGCTCTGGCCACTGACGTAAACTTGGTTGATTTTTTCCAGAATCGCCGGGCCGATGGCGGAAAGAACCTCGACGTTGAGGCGCGTAAACTGCTCGACGCTGCTGATCGCGATCACGTCAAACGGATCGGCCATCGCGATCGTGAGCGTGTTGCCCTCGCGCCGGACGGGGATGAGGACCTGCTCTTTGGCCAACTCGACCGGAATCAATGCGAGTATGGCCGGGTCGATCTCAAGTTTGCGAATGTCGACCGTTTCCGTGTGGGCATCATGGGCGGGGAACCGGGAGACATCGTGCTCGCTGATAAAACCGAGGCTTTGCAGGGTTTCACCGATAAGATTACCGGTGCGCCGTTGCTCACGCAGTGCCAGATCCAACTGCTGGGAGGAGATCAGCTTGGCTTCGAGCAGCCGCTCCCCGAGCAGTTTGGATGGGTTGGGAGCGGACATGCCTCGAGGTTTGGAGGGGGTGCCGCTGCGGTCAGGCGCGGGTCCGTATAATCGCCTTTAGCGGGAGCACTCGCGTGAGGCGTTTTTTAAACAGTCGGGTCACTGGTGGATAATGTAAACATACACATCCGTGACCCCGGCAGCAGAGGGAGCAGCATAGACAACTTTCCCGGCAGCATCGATCGAAGTGAGATCAGCAGCTGACATACTGTCGCCGTCAAGACGCACGCTTAGTTCGCGCGCATCCTTGGCGGAGACTTGCTCGAGCCAAGCAGAGACGACGCGGGAGCCGGCGGGAAGATTGGTGGCGCCATCTAGTTGAAAGTTGCGGCCTTGGGCCGTAGCGGGACCGGTGGTGTTGGAGGTCCAAGAGCGGATGTGGTTCATGCCGGTCAAGATGGCCCCACCTGCCACCGTCCAAGTGCCGTTAGCATTTTTTGTCCATGTGCTCAAAGCCACGGAGGCCGGATCGGCCTGCAGGCCCAGCTTCGAGGTGAAACGTGACTCAAGCAAACCTTGGGCAACCAGCAGGTCATCGATGCGATGGTTGTTATTGTCACTGGTGGGGATATTGCCTTCTTTCGCGGCCAATTCAGTGATCGCGGTCTTCATGGTATTGATGCCTACAATGGTGCTATTTACCCGGGAGGAGGCGATGGCGTTAAATACGCGAGGAAGGATGACTGCGGCTAGAATGCCGATCACGGCGAGCACACCGATCATCTCCACCAAGGTGAAGCCGCGGCGGAGGTTGTTTTTAACGAGGCGCTGATTGGGGCGTGGGTTTGAGATCATGATGTTCAGATGGATGGTTCTATAATCTTGGAATCGCCGATATGACGGTGAGTTAGGGGAACTCCTAAATTTTACAACTAATTGCTGGACAACGT
>JBDNGL010000261.1:0-4991 GCA_041689285.1 Opitutaceae bacterium | reverse complement strand
GGCGACTCGGTCACCACTGACCACATCTCTCCCGCTGGTGCCATCAAGAAGTCTTCACCGGCCGGTCAATACCTGCTCGCGAACGATGTGAGTTTCGAGGACTTCAATTCCTACGGTTCGCGGCGCGGCAACGACCGGATCATGACCCGCGGCACCTTCGCGAACGTGCGAATCAAGAACCTAATGCTGGGTGGCAAGGAAGGTGGCAATACGCTCGGACCGGATGGCGTCGAAACCTCGATCTACGATGCCTCCCTTGCCTTCCAGCAGGCCGGCGTGCCGCTGATTGTGCTTGCTGGTCAGGAGTATGGCACCGGCTCCTCCCGTGACTGGGCAGCCAAGGGCACCAACCTCCTTGGGGTCAAGGTGGTCGTGGCGCAGAGTTTCGAACGTATCCACCGGTCAAACCTTGTGGGCATGGGTGTGCTACCGTTGCAATTCAAGGAAGGAACCACAGCGCAGACGCTCAAACTCGATGGCACTGAAACCTACGATATCGTCGGCCTTGGCAGCGACATCAAGCCGCAGCAGGATCTCACGCTCAAGATCACCCGCAAGGAAGGTATGGTCGAGCAGGTGCCCGTGCGCTGCCGGATCGATACACCCATCGAGATAGACTACTATCAACACGGTGGAATTCTCCCTTACGTTCTCCGGCAGATCGTCGCGCAGAATTAACCTCGTGAAGGGACTCAAAGCCTCGCCTCAGCACAGCTTTGAGTATTTTCATTACTTGGTGTTATTGACCCATGCCTGAATCCGGAAAACCCGTTTATATGGTGGATGCGTATTCCGACCCAGTGGTCGTGCGCATCGACGGGCGGGCGTGTTTTCAAAACAGCGCCAGCTTAAAGGACTTTTTAAAAACTCTTACCAAACAGGGCAAGAATCGCTTCATCTTGGATTTTCAACACTGCACCAGTATGGACAGCACTTTTCTGGGCGTGCTCGCCGGGGCGGCCTTGGATGTCCGGAATGCCGGGGGCAAGCTGATCCTCTCGCGGGTGGGTCACCGTAATCTCGAACTCATCCGCAATCTCGGGCTGCATCGGTTATTGACGGTTGATGCCGGTGATTTCGACATGAATTTCGCCCGGTGCAACGAGGTGATCCCGAATCCCGATCGCAGCGAATTAGAACACGCCCGACTGGTGTTGGAAGCTCACGAAAATCTAGTAACAGCCGACGAGGAGAATCGCAGCAAGTTCCAGGATGTGCTGGCATTCATGCGCAATCGCGTCGGGCAGAAGTAACCTTGACGGAGCCGAGTGCATTCCGCATTGCCCGTAGCCAGTGGGTCTGCCAAACGAGCCATCATGTTTCTGTTCATTATCGGAATTCTTGCCGGCGCCGCGGCTATGCTTGTGCCGCTATATCGCGTCCGCAAGGAGGCCGAACGTATCGATGAGGAGAAACAACAGGTTTCGCAGGAGCGCCAACTCGTGGTGGATTTCATGCACCATATGGCGGAAGCACTGGGCGAGGGGTTGGGCCGGCAGGAGCTACATCAACGCATTGTCCATGCCGCGATCCTATGTTCCGGCGCCTTGAGTGCCTGCATCTTTGAGCGGACGGCGGATGGCCAGATGCGCAGTGTCGCCGTCGAGGGTATTTTTCCCCCGCATCTTCCGCTGCCACCCGCGGTGCGGCAGAAGCTCGCGACGCGCGCGAAATTCATTGAGCAAATCCTCAAGTCAGAAAGTTTCCCTGACAACGAGGGTATCGTTGGCGCCGTGGTGCAGTCGGGTAAGGGCCAGCTTATCAGGGATGCAATCGCGGATGGTCGAGTAGTGGTGCATGAGGATAGTGCCCTTGCAGTCCGCTCACTCATCGCCGTGCCACTGCAATTCCGTGACCGCTTTTTCGGGGTATTGGCCGTAGCTAATTCCGCGGACGGCAGCCCTTTTACCACAACAGACTTCTCGCTGATGCAGTCGCTAGGCGAACAAGCGGCGCTGGCGCTGAACAACGCTGAATTTCTCAATTTTCAACTGGAGAAACGACAGATGGATCTAGATTTGTCTCTCGCCAGCGGCATTCAACAGATGTTGCTGCCTGAGGAAGCTGCGACGATTCATGGGCTTGATCTGGATGCCCGCTACAAGCCGGCGCAAAAAGTGGGCGGCGATTTGTATGATATCTTCCCACTGTCGGAAACCAGATTAGGCGTGGTCGTCGCTGATGTGTCTGGCAAGGGCATACCGGCATCACTGCTGATGGCGATCAGCCGCACGAATCTACGCCAAATTGCACCACGCCATGAATCACCTGCCGCGGCTCTCAGCGAGCTCAACCGTGCCTTGGGCGGGGATATGCGCGGGATGTTTATCACGATGCTTTATGCCGTGATCGACACCGCGGCGCAGACCGTGACGCTTGCCCGGGCCGGACACGAACTGCCACTATTCTCCCGGCGCAATGCACTCACCGGAGTAGCTGAGGAAACTTACGTGGGTTCCGAGGGCATGCCTCTTGGCATGGTCCCAGACGAAATATTTTCGACTGTCATTGCCGACCGAATTGAGCCCTTTAGCATAGGGGACGTGCTGGTGCTTTACACCGACGGGATCACGGAATCGCCGAACGAGGAGGGGAAGGAGTTTTCAGGCAACCGACTGGCAGACACCGTGCGCACATTGCACAATCGCAGCGTCACGGAATTGAATGACGGCATCTTGGAAAATGTGCATCGGTTTGCCGGACCGACCGCCCAGCGCGACGATTTCACCCTCGTCACCGTTAAACGCGTGGTTTGAGTCCAGAAAACGCGAAAAGCCTTTGCCAGTTGGTTGCCGGCTCGCACAGTGACTTTCCCTATGTCTGCCGCCACTGCTGCACCTCTTGACCGCACTACGATGCCGGACGCCGCTGGCCATTTCGGCCGCTATGGCGGCGTGTATGTGCCGGAGACACTAATGACGGCCTTACAAGAACTGGAAGCGGCCTATCTGCAAGCACGTGATGATGCCGCTTTCCAACAGGAGCTACGGAGCCATCTTAAGGAATTTGCCGGACGTCCGACTGAACTCTACTTGGCCAGCCGCCTGACCGAGCATGCCGGGGGCGCAAAAATTTATTTCAAACGCGAAGACCTGCTCCATACCGGTGCCCACAAAATCAACAACGCGCTAGCCCAGGCACTTTTGGCCAAACGCATGGGCAAGCAGCGGATCATCGCCGAGACCGGAGCGGGACAGCATGGTGTGGCCACGGCCGCTGCCTGCGCGAAGTTCGGGCTGCAGTGTGTCGTTTACATGGGTGCGCACGACATGGAGCGGCAGGCACTGAATGTGTTTCGCATGCGTCTCATGGGCGCCGAGGTGCGTGGTGTCGAGGCGGGCCAAAAGACGCTCAAAGAGGCGATCAACGAGGCTATGCGCGATTGGGTGACAAATGTTCGGACTACCCATTATATTCTCGGCACCGCCTACGGCTCACATCCGTATCCCATGATGGTGAGGGATTTCCATCGCGTCATCGGTCAGGAGGCACGCGAGCAGATGTTAGCGCGCGAGGGACGTTTGCCGGACGAACTCGTGGCCTGTGTCGGCGGCGGTAGCAATGCCATCGGGTTGTTCTTCGATTTTCTGGAAGACGCAGGTATCCGTATGTTTGGTGTCGAAGCCGGTGGGCATGGGATTCAGCGGGGTGAGCACGCGGCGCGATTCGCTGGTGGCCGCCTCGGGGTGTTGCAGGGCTGCAAGACCTTCGTCTTACAGGACGTTGATGGTCAAATAGAGCTTACCCATTCGGTCTCTGCCGGACTCGATTACGCTGCCGTTGGGCCGGAACACGCATTCTACCGTGACCGTGGTCGCATCGAGTATGCCTATGCCACCGACGACGAGGTACTTGAAACTTTCCAGCTTTGCTCCCGTCTGGAGGGAATTATCCCTGCGCTGGAAAGCACCCATGCCCTTGTTCACGGCCTCAAGCGCGCACGGGCACTCGCCAAGGATAAGATTGTTCTAATTAACCTCTCTGGCCGCGGAGACAAGGACGTGCAGCAAGTCCAACGCCTGCTGGATCAGAAGGCCTAAATCCCAAAGCCTTGGATTCAAATTCCGATCAAATCCCCGTGGCTCAAAGACCAATGATCGGGCAGAATGAGCTGCAGCTTGTGTTGAAAACGTCCGGGACTGTGGCTGGTGACGCAAAAATTGACTCGTAGCTTTACGGCAATCATCAAAAACGGACTAAACGTGATATTTCTAAATTTCGTTTTTCTTTGGCCTTTATTGTTTAGGCGTCTGTGCTTTAGCCGATGAAAAGCATGACTGGTTATGGGCGCGCGACGGTGGCGTTGGGGATGCATACGCTTACGGTGCAGGTGAGCTCGGTGAATCGGAAAACCCTCGACCTAGCGGTGCGATTGCCGACTGCATGGGAAAGCTTGGAGTCCGACGTGAACACACTGGTGCGAAAGGTGGCGCATCGCGGGCGCGTAACGGTTAACTTTGAGCTGACCGGAACCCGCAAGAGCAGTCAGCTGGCTTGGGATGAGACCGAGATTGGTTTGGCCCTCGATCGTTTAGCAAGTTTGGCCAAGACGCGGGGCTTGGAGTTCAAGCCCTCTCCTGAGTTGTTGTGGTCAGTCGCGGCCACCCTACGACAACCGGACGAAATGCCCGCCCCGGATGAGGCTGCTCCTGCGGTGACCAAGGTGCTGACCGAGGCCTTGTGCGGATTTGTAGCCATGCGCGCGCAGGAAGGCCAAGCCCTCCTGCGCGATTTCAGCTCGCGACTGGAGCTGCTCCGCCGCCAAGTCCTGATGATTACAACACGCGCGCCGGCCGTTCCAGCCGCCCACCGCGAGCTGCTTTTACAGCGCTTGCGGCAAGCGGACCTGCAATGCGATCTGAACGATGAACGCGTGCTTAAGGAAATCGCACTCTTCGCCGATCGCTGTGATGTGAGCGAAGAGCTCACCCGCCTGAGCAGTCATTTTGACCAGTTTGCCGATTTGCTGCAGGCAGAAGGCGAAGTTGGTC
>JBDNGL010000260.1:0-5167 GCA_041689285.1 Opitutaceae bacterium | reverse complement strand
CAGCTCGGCGGCGAATTTCGGGCCGATGCCCGCGGTTTCCTGGATTTGGGCGATGGTCGCGGCCCGCAGACGGTCGATGCCGCCGAAATGGGCCAGCAGGGCCGCCTTCCGTTTGGTGCCGAGCCGGGGAAAATCGTCGAGGATGGATTCGCGCAGCTTCCTTGAGCGCAGGTCGGCGTTGTAGGTATTGGCGAAGCGGTGGGCTTCGTCGCGCATCCGCTGGAGAAGGTTGAGCCCCGGATGGTTGAGCGGCAGGTTGAGCGGGGCGCGGGCATCGGCGAAGATGATGGTTTCGCGTTTCTTCGCGAGGCCGATGAGGGCGGGCGGCTCGACACCGATGGCGACGAAGGCCTTGAGCGCGGCGGCGATCTGGCCGCGACCGCCGTCAATCACGACGAGGTCGGGCAGGAGTTTGCCCTCGTCGGCGAGCCGGCGATAGCGGCGGCCCACGACTTCCTCCATCGCCTTAAAGTCGTCGTTGCCGATGAAGCTCTTGATCTGGAAGCGGCGGTAATGATCCCTGTCGGGCCGACCGTCCGTGAAGTGCACCATTGATGCGACGACGTAGGTGCCGGAGATGTGCGAGATGTCGAAGCATTCCATGTGCGGCGGCGGCGCGGGCAGGTTGAGCGCGGCCTGCAGGGCGTCGAGGGCCTCCTGATCGGGTCGGAGCATCGTGCGGTCGCGTTCGAATTTGCGGGTGCGGGCGAGGGTGCGCTCCAGCGCGGAAATCAGGTCGCGCAGCTCGGCGGCCTTTTCAAAAGCTTGCCGCTCCGCGGCGGCGGTCATCTCGCCGCGCAGCGTCTCCAGCCATTCGCGCGACTTGCCGTCGAGAAAAGTGCACGCGGCCTCGACGCGTGTCCGGTAATCGGCGGCGGTGACGACATTGGCCTGGGCGTAGATTTCCTGGCGCACGTCGTCGTAGAGTTGCCACGTCCCGTCGGGGAGCTTCTGGGGCGTGGCGTCGCCGAGGAGGATGCCGAACTGCCGGCGCATCTGCGCGAGGGTTTTGCGCAACAGGCCGGAGTGCGCGAAGGGACCGAAGTAGCGCGAGCGGGGATCCTTGCGGATTCGGGTGAGGGCAAAGCGCGGCAGCTCCTGCGAAAAATCCACCCGCACGAGGAGGAAGCGCTTGTCGTCGGTGAAATCCGTGTTGTAGCGCGGTCGCCACTGCTTGATCAGCCGGCCCTCCAGCAGCAACGCCTCGGGCTCCGACTTGACCTCGATGGTGTCCAGATCAGCGATGGTCTCGATGAGCGCCTTGATCTTCGGATGCACCCGGCGGTCCCGCGAGGGTTGGAAGTAGGACGCGACGCGCTTGCGCAGGCTGTTGGCCTTGCCGACATAGATGATGCGGCCCAGCCGGTCCTTCATCAAGTAAACGCCCGGCTTATCCGGCAGGGCGCGCACCTTGGCTTTGAGGTCAACTGGTCCGTGGGCTGGCATTTTGCCAAAATCCGCTTAATTATGGTTCCCGCAAGTATGGTTTCTTCCAGCTCCTCTCCTGCCGGCGTGCCGCGCATGTCCAAACGTTACGAGCTCATTACGCTTGGTGATGAGCTCCTGCTCGGGCTCACCGCCAACGGCCACCTCACCTTCATCGGCGCCCAGCTCGGGCGCCGCGGCGTGCTTCTGGGACGCAATGTGACGATCACCGACGAGGCCGACGATATCGCCCGACAATTTCGCGAGAGCTGGGCGCAGGCCGATGTGATCATCACGACCGGTGGGCTCGGGCCCACCTGCGACGACCGCACCCGCGAGGTTATCGCCGGGGTGCTGGGGCAGAAGCTGGTCTTCGATCCCGTAATCGAGCAGGCGATGCTCGACCGCTTCAACAAGTTCGGTCGCAAGATGACGCCGAATAATCTCAAGCAGGCCTATCGCTTCGAGCACGGCGAGGTGCTGCCCAATGCCAACGGCACGGCTCCCGGCCTCTGGGTCGAGCAGGAGGGCAAGGTGCTCTGTATGCTGCCGGGGCCGCCGAATGAACTGCAGCCGATCTTTACGGAGCAGGTGTTGCCGCGGCTCGCCGCCCTCGGCCTCGTGCTGGACCGCGAAGCCTATGTGCAGATCCGCACCGCCGGCATCGGCGAGTCCACACTAGAGGCTAAACTGCAGCCGGTTTTCGATCGCTACGGCGAGGCGCTCAGCGTCGCCTTCTGCGCGCATCAGGCCCAAGTGGACTGTCGCCTGAGTGCGCCGAGCGGTCGGCTTACGCTGGTGGAAATCGACGTGATCGCCGTCGAGTGCGCCCGGTTGTTGGGCGAGGATTTCATGTGCTTCGGCTATGATTCACTCGCCAAGGTCTGCGCCGACCTCATGCGGGCGCAGGAGAAAACCCTCGCCGTGGCGGAGACGGCCACTGGCGGGCTGCTGGCCAACGCCTTCACCGACATCTGCGGTGCGTCGAAATTCTTCGCCGGTGGCGTGGTGAGCTATTCCAACGACTCCAAGATGACGCTGCTCGACTGTCCCGAATGTCTGCTCTCCCAGCATGGGGCCGTTAGCGCCGAATGTGCCGTGGCGATGGCCACGGGTGCGGCGGAAAAACTCGGGGCGGACTACGCGATGGCTGTGACCGGATTCGCCGGCCCCTGTGGCGGGACCAATGAAAACCCGGTTGGCACCATCTTCATCGCCCTGTACGCGCCGCACGGCGTGTGGTCCAAAAAACTCAGTTATCCGGGTCCACGCACCACGGTAAAGATCCGCGCGGTCAACGCGGCGCTCGACTGGCTCCGTCGCGAGCTGGTCCGAGTTCATCGCGGCCAGAGCACCCCGGAGCGCCGCACGACGGTGATGCAGTAGGCACCCGATATTCAGGGCGCGGGTTTGAGCGTGAGCCGCACAGTCACGCGCAACGTGCCGGCGCGACCGCGCTGACGAAGGGTGAGGCGCGGCTGTGTGGCGGCGTGGTGCCAGCCGAACTGCTTCACCTCCCAGCGTTCCTCGATCGCGGTGCGCCGCGGATCCTGCAGCGGGAGTGCGTCAACCTGTGCCTCGAGACCAGTATCGAAGGTCAACTCGGCTCGGGCGCGCCGGCCCTCAATCACGGCGCGGCCGGCCTCTAGCCGGATGGGCAGTCGCGTGGTCCAGTGGAAGACCGCACCCTCGCCCCGCTCGACTGCCCACTCGTCCGTGATGACGAAGGTGTCTGGTGCGGGGGAATCCCAGTGGCGGATCCAGCGGGAGAACCAGCCTTCCCAGCCGGGCGTGGCGTCCAGGGTTGCCTGAAAGTGCACGGCATCACCGCTGCCCTGCGGCTTGGCGTCTACGGGGATGGGATTTCGCGGGGCCGGTCGCTCGGTCTCGCTCCAGGGGGTGAGCATGTTGTGCCGCTGCGCTTGTTTGAGTTGGTTGGCCACGGGGTTGGCGTAATCCACGCAGCCGAAGTCGAAGGCGAAGCTGTCGCCGGCGCACTCGAGCACGAAGCTACCCTTGTCCTCGTGCTGGTGGTCGCCGCCGGCCTTGTTGCCGAGGATGAAGAGTTTCACGAGTTCCGGTCCGAGGCGGCGCACCGAGGCCAGGTAGCCGAGGTCGGGCATGGTGAGGAACGGCGTGAGGGCCGGGCCCGCGGCCGGGATTTCGTGGTCGAGCCGCAGGATGGCCAGCATCGGGGCGACGCCGGCGCGTTGCACGGATTTGCGGTAGAGGGTGACCCAGTGGGATTTCGGCAGGAACCACGCGAGGAAGGCGAGGGCCTCCCCGAAGACGAAGTTCGCGTCGCCGGTGAGGATCAGGTCCTGGCCGTCGTCGGTCGAGAGCAGCATCTCGGCCAGCCGGTCGGTGCGGCGGAGCGCAGCGGGCATGAGGTCGCGCAGCTCCCGCCCGCGGCCGCGACTGTAGAGCAGGGCGGAGACGGCGACCTGTTGCGCGACCCAAGCGAAGTAAGACGGACCCTCGACGTAGCCGCCGTCGGGCAGCAGCACGTGGGTGAGATTCTCCAGCAGGTTGGCCCAGGCGATATCGGTGTACGGGGCGACCCGGGACGGCGGCCGGGGATGGCGCTCGTGCCGGGCGGGCATGCACTGCTCAAGCACGAGCAGGCCGTAGAGCCGGCCCGGGGTGATGCCGCACAGCTGGTTGGTGTGAAACATGTATTCCCACCACCACGAGGCGTGGCACGTCTCGCCGTGCGCACTGGTGGCGAGCCGCCGCAGGATCACATCGCGCCCGAGCGGGGTGAACCACTCGCCGCACAAGTCGAGGATCAGGGCGCACTCCCACGCGACGAGCGCTGGCACGAAGGCGCGCTGGTCCCAGTTGGCGCCGCGCAGGCGGGCGAAGAAGACGTCCTCCCAGTGGTCGCAGAGGGCGAGGCTCAGCGCGTAGCGCGCGGCGAGCCGGCAGAGGGCCTTGTCGCGCCCGAGCAGGCCGGCCTGCGCGGCGAAAGGGCCGTGCAGCATGAGCTGCTTCCCCAGATCGCGCTCGCGGCGGAAGATATTGAAGTTCCAGAAATTCACATACTCGCCGATGAGTGTCTCGGGCCGCGTGCCGCGCGCTTTTTCCGCGAGCTGGCGCAATTCGCGGGTCACCGGCGAGTCGGCGAAGGCCGTGCGTGCGGCGTCCAGCTCCTCCGCGTTGATCATGAGGCCGTAGGTCGGCTTGAACGCCGGCTCGAATGCCGGCGGCTGGAGATAGCCGGTCCACGCCTCGTCTTGGCCGGCCCATTGCGCGAGGTGGTCGGGCAGGCGGGTTGTGCTTTGGAGGCCGAGCCAGAGGAGCCAGCCCGAGCTGGCAACCGGATGCGGGTGGCGCACCTCGACGGTCAGCGCCAGGATTTGTTTGGCACCGTCGAGCGGCAGCCACTCCTCATGGCGGGTGGCCCCGCAGGGCTGGCCCGTGCGCGACCGTGGGCCGGCGTCGGTCTCCGCCGCGAGGTGGATCACGCTGTCCTCGGGCAGATTCAGGCAGGCGATGAGCCGGTCGTAGCCGGAGCAGTCGAGGGCCTCAAACTGGCGGTGCAGCCGGAGCACGAGGCCGTCGGCGGCCGGCCGTTCCCAGTGGAAGGAGGCAAAGGCCCAGCCTTGGGCCAGTTTCAGGCCGGTGACATCGGGGGTGTTGGTCTGCCACCGAGCGAGTTCCTCGAAGCGTGGCTCGAAGAAGGCGGCGAAGACGGTCTCGGCGCTATTGATGGGGGTGGGGCGCATGGGGGAGATTTATT
>JBDNGL010000259.1:0-5065 GCA_041689285.1 Opitutaceae bacterium | reverse complement strand
CTGCCCCTTGGCCGCCAGCACCAGCCCGTAGTCATACAGATCAAGGAGATAACCGTGATTTCGCCACCACGGGAGCAAGGTAGTGGCAGCCACCACCACGACCAAGGCAAGGAAAACGAATTTGCGCGGCATTGATCCAGCCATAAAAAGGGACATTCGCTGCCGGGCCGAGAAACCACCAACGGCCGCCCCACCCGGCTAACCGCGCGTCGAGCGGCTCCCACCGCGACAGCTGCGATATCGCCCAGACTCCGAGCGCGCCGCCAGCCGCCACCCACCCAGCCACTGCGACCGCCGCCGGTTCGCGCCGCCGGGCACGGCGAAGACGGCCTCGAATCCTGGCAATCCGCGCCACCCAATCATCACCAGCGCACCCACGCCGCCAGCCACGGCCACCCCGCGCGGCCGCCACCCGGAAAGATAAGCCGCCGCAAACACCCCGCCAAACACCAGCCCCGCCGCGATGTATTGCGCCCAATCAAGCACCTCCCTCCCGCCCCGGGCCACAGGCCCAGTCCCAACACCGGCAGCAGCCCTGCGGCCGGGGCCAGCACCGCCCACAGGTCAGACCTACTCTCTACTGTTCGGCTCATCTTCATCGGTCTGTCCCGGCACGTTTCCAACTCATGGCCACGGCGCGGCCTCCACCGCATGCACGCGCACCCTCACCGGCGGGGCCTTGGCCGTCGGCTCCAGCCCGATCACCAGCCAGCCACCCGGCTCCGCGCACCATGTGATGAACTCCATCCGGCCATCTTCACGTCGGACCGCTTCATCAACGTAGACCTCTAGCCGGCAGCCCGCAAACCACATGCTCCGCAGCACCGGCAGCTCGCCGGTCCATGGAGCCGGAACCGCGAGTTCCACGTGGCCGGTCATTTCCTTGACGATCCCCGCCACACGCAGCCACAGCTCGCCGCCGGGCGACAGCTCGATGCCGTCGTCCGTCACCCGTCCGCCGCGCAGCCACGCCTGTGACGGCCGCCACTCGCCGGGCAGCAGCCGCCCCAACGCTTCCTCATTGAGCATCATGACCGCCGCCTCGCCGCGATAAAACCACTCTGGCGCGTCAGGCCCCTCCGCGTTCACGTGCTCAATGCGCGGCAAGCGCCAGCCCGCGCCGACTTTTCCGGCGAACTCCGGCGGAACTTCCACCGTGAACACCGTGGGCAGGGAACTGCTGTCAATTTCATAATTGACCAAGACCTGCTCCTGATCCGCCGGTAATTCCACCCGCGCCCGCCAGCGCTCGAAATGCCCCGCGCCATCAGCTTTCGCATAGATACCAAAATCCGCCGCCAGCGGCGCTCGCGGTGCGCCAGCGACCCGCCGCACTACCACCTCGCCGCGCAGCCGATTGGTGGGGAAGTTTAGCAGCATCTCACCCCGGCCCGCCGTCACGCCGAGGAACTTCTGCCCCAGCGGCAATTCGAGATATTCCGCGTCCGACAGGATCCGCCGAGCGTCGGCATTGCCACCAAACGCGCGCACGAACTGCACCGGGTGGATCGATAGCCACGGATCAGGAGGCAGGCTATAAACGTAAAAATCGAAGCCGACCGACCGCTTGTCGTAGGCATAACGCAACCGCGTGATCGCCGCATCCGGCCAGTAATCGGCCCATTGCAGGATCGTGATTTCCTTGAACACACCCGTGCGGATACCCGCGTGCAGCCGGGCCTCCTCCTCCCGCCCCATGTTGCCGGACACAATGAAGGCCGACATGCCCGGCAAGTGCATCGCCGGCCAGATGCGCGCCAGGCATTCCGTGCCTGTCCCGAAGAAGATGGCGGTGCGCCGCTCCGGCGCGAGGCTGCGGCGCCACACCGCCAGTTGCTGGAACGAATCCGCCAGCTCGGGCGGCATTTTCGTGCCGCGGAAATAGGCAAATTCCGGATCGATTTCCACCCCGTCCACATAGGCCACGCGCGGCGCGGAGGAGTGGCCGAATTGCGAACGCTGTCCCATCCACGCCGAATGCCAGCCCAGCCCGCCGACCACGATCACCGGTAGCACCAGCCCGCCATAAAACCAACCCCCGCGCGCTGGCAACCCGTAGCCCAGCCACAACGCCACCAGCAGCGCCAGCCAGCCGCCGAGGCCGATATATACTATGTCCATGTTGGTCATCAGCAGCACCGCGCTGCCGAGCAACGCCACCGCCGCGCAGCCCACCGGCAGAATTTTTTCCACCCACCCGGCCGCGCGCCAGGTCCGGCGCAGGATCGCCACGAGCGTCAGCGCCGTCGCCAGCAACCCCAGGGGCACGAGCTGCGGCAGTGGCAGTGACCCGTAGTAGTTATGCGGCGGCTCGCTCAAGAAACGCAGCGAGAACGACTGCCCCAGCATGTCCGCGCGCATGGCCACCGGCAGCGCGATGACATTGTGCCACCAGATCGCGAACGACGCGCCCGTCCACGCCATCTCCACGAGCACCGCCAGCCCGGCGCAGGCGGCATAAGCGAGCAGCGTCGCCGCCGCGCGGCCCCACCCCGACCGCCCGGTGAGCGCGGCCCGCGCAGCCCACGCCGCGCCGAGGCCGAGCGCCATCAGCTGCATGTTGATCTTATTCATGCCCCCGAGGAACAGTGCCGCGCCGGCCAACGCGTGCCACGGCCAGCTCTCGCGGCGCAGCACCGGCGCCACCGCCCCAGCCCACGCGACGATGGTCACCAGTGTCACGCCCCAGGGGTTATACCAGAACAGCGTGTGCTGCGTCATGGTCGCGCACACCAAGCCGCCCGCGACGAGCGCCGCCGCCGGCAGTGGCCAGCGGCGCGAGAGCATCCCAAACAGCGCGGCCAGCGCAAGGATACCGGAGATCGCCGCGCCCCACGTCATGCCCTGAAAGGTGCCGCCGATCTTCTCCGCCCACGCGTTGAACAAAAACACGCCCGCCTGCATCGGCGTCACAAAATCCACGTAGGGCTTCTGCCCGTCGGTCAGCCGGCCCACGCCGCCCATGATCGCGCCATAATCATAAAAACTGCCCACATAGGCCCGGTTGCGCGCCCAGGGCGCGAGCATCAGGGCCGCCAGCAATGCGACCAGCAGCCACGCCGGCCACGTGGCGGGTTTTTTGCTGACGGGAATACTTTCCATGCGTCGTGAGGAAGCCGCACTGCCCCAGCCCGCGCAAGCGAGTTCTACGGCCCGGCACCCCGGTAAGATTCTTTACTGACAGCGCCGTGAAAACCCTTGTTTCATGGTGCCGTCTTATGTCGCCCCCCCTGCTGGAAATCCGCCGCCAATGTGCCGCCCGACTGCTGGGCCTGCACCATGCCGCGCATTCCGGCCATATCGCCTCCTCGCTGAGCTGTCTCGAAATCCTCGTCGATCTCTGCTTCGGCCGGATGACGCCCGACGACAAGCTCATCCTCTCCAAGGGCCACGCCGCCAGCGCGCTCTACACCGTGCTCTCGCTCTCGGGCCGTCTGCCCGAGGCGGCGCTGGAGACCTTCTATCAGGACGGCACCTTACTCGCCGCGCATCCGCCCTGCTCCGGCGCCATCCAGGCCATTCCCTTCGGCACCGGCAGCCTCGGCCACGGTCTGAGCCTCGCTTGCGGCACGGCCTTCTCGACGCGCTTCACCGGGAAACAATTCCACACCTACGCCGTGCTCTCCGACGGCGACTGCAACGAGGGCTCCACATGGGAGGCCGCGCTCTTCGCCGCACACCACCGGCTCTCCAACCTCACCGCCATCCTCGACCTCAACGGCCTGCAGGGCATCGGCCGCTCGCGCGACATCCTCAACCTCGAACCCATCGCCGACAAATGGCGCGCCTTCGGCTTCGCCGTCGCAGTCGCGGAGAACGGCAACGACTTCGCCAGCCTCGCCGCCTCGCACGACGAGCTCGCGGCCGCGACCGGCCCGCGTTGCCTCCTCGCGCGCACCACCAAGGGCCACGGCGTTTCCTACATGCAGGACCGCATGGAGTGGCATTATCTACCCATGTCGGACGCGCTCTACGCTCAGGCCGCCGTCGAGACTAGCCCCGCACGCTAACCCATGCGCAAGGAATTTTCCCAATGGGCCGAGCAGTTTGGCCGACGCGAAGATCGCTTTTTGTTTCTGACTGGCGACCTCGGCTACGGCGCGCTGGAAAACGTTCAGGCCGCCCTCGGCCCGCGATTCGTGAACATGGGGGTGTGCGAGCAGAACATGGTCTCTGTGGCCGCCGGCCTCGCCCGTCAGGGTCTGTTGCCTTTGTGCTACAGCATCGCGCCTTTCGCGGTTTTCCGGCCTTACGAACAGATACGCCTTGACGTCGCGCTCCACGGCCTGCCCGTGAAAATCGTGGGGAACGGCGGCGGCTACGGCTACGGCATTATGGGGGCCAGCCACCACGCACTGGAGGATCTCGCCGTGCTTTCCTGTCTGCCGAACTTTGCCTGCTTCGTCCCCCTCTGTAATTCTGACGTCCCCGCCGCCGCCGCTGCGCTCTTCGCCCATGCCGGCCCGGGTTACCTGCGACTCGGCCTCGGCCTTTGGCCCGAGGCGGAACTCGGCCCACTGCCGCCCTTCGCGGCGATCCGCCCGCTCCTCACCGCCGCCGCCCGCCCGAAGCTCACCGTCGCCGGCCTGGGCCCCGTGTTGCTCGCCGCCTTGCCTTGGCTGAAGGAAAGAGGCGACTGCGATGTCTTCGCCGTCTCCCGGCTTCCACTCGACGAGGTCACCGACGCCCTGTGCGCCAGCGTGCAAAACTCCGGCCAGCTCCTCGTGCTGGAGGAGCACGCGGCGCGCGGCGGCCTGGGCGAGCATCTTGCCGCCCGCCTCGCCGCCGCCGGCGTGCCGTTTCAACTCCATCATCTCCACGCCCGCGGCTACCCAAGCGGATGCTACGGCAGCCAAGCCTTCCATCAGCGCGAATCCGGGCTCGATTTCCTCTCCGTCCAAGACACCGTCAATGACCTGACCTCCCGGCCCGCCCGCGCACGACCAGAGCGCAGGTCGGAGCCACCGGGATGAGGATCAAACTGCCCGGGCCACCCCCCCGCCGACACCCGGTTCGCCGCGAAAATGCATCACGACTTGCCCGCACATCACCGTGCGCACCAGCG